>VBEE01000055.1:0-46626 GCA_005881715.1 Chloroflexota bacterium
TCATTGTGCCTGCCAGTCGATGCCGCGCGACGACCCACCGGCGTTCGGTGACGTAACGTTCGACGAAATGTTGCGATCGTGACGCAGGGATAGGCTGAGGTCGAGGCACTTGAGATGGTCATCAGCATGACGAACCGGCTGCTCGCCCTGGTCATCGCCCTCGCCCTGTCGGGCGGGATCGCCGCGCACGCGGCCCAGGATCCCCAGCAGCCGCTGGCGCCCATCGCCCTGCCCTCGGCCAGCGCCCTGCCGGCCGCCCTGCAGACCGCCGCCAGCCGGATCACCGAGACGGCCACCGGCGCGATCGACCCGAGCGCGGCCATCCGGTCCGCCTACCAGCGCAACCGGGTCGCTCTCGAGCACCTTCGCCAGCAAGGCTCGCAACTCAAAGGCAGCGCTCATCCGGCGTTCAATCAACTGATCTCCGACGACGAGCGGGCGCTGACCGAGCTGGAGCGGGCCGCGCTGGCCACCACTCGGCCGGTGGCATCCAGCACGATCGCGGCGATGGACAAGCTGGTGGCCTCGGCCCAGGCCGAGCTCAACCGCCAGCTCTCGCAGCCGGGCGCCGCGAAGGCGCAGGGCTCAAGCCAGTCCGGCAAGTCGCACGGCAACGACCGCTAGACGCCGGACACGGCCCTCGATCAGCCGGAAGGTGGAAGCAGTCTGGCTGGTCGCCAAAAGCCGGGTAGTGTATCCTACCGGCGCTTGAAGCGCTCGGTCCTGCTCCCGCTTCTCCTCATTCCGCTGGTCACGGCGTGCTCCGCGCCGGCCGCAGGGAATACCGCGGGCTCCCCGATTGCCGCGCTGGCCGCCACGCCGAAGCCGACGCCGACGCCAACCCCGACGCCGCCCCAGCTGAGCCTGGCGAGCATCTTCGGCAGCGACAAGCCTGACCTGAGCAAATACGACGCGTCACAGCTTCGGGTGATCATCGCCACCGGCGACGTGATTCCGGCACGCGAAGTCAACTACCAGACCGTGCTTCACCACGATTGGCTGTACCCCTGGCGCAAGACCGCCGACTACCTCAAGTCGGGAGACCTGCTCTACATCAACCTCGAATCGCCGCTGATCAAGAACTGCCCCATCATCCACGGTGGCTTCAAGTTCTGTGGCGACGCGCGCGCCATCGCCGGGCTCGACTTTGCCGGCGTCAACGTCGCCAACCTCGCCAACAACCACCTGACGAATTTCGGTCCGGCCGGCACCAATGAGACCCAGATCCTGCTGGCAAAGCACGGGATCGGCATGTCGGGCCTCGGCCTCTACGAGATCCGGGACATCCGCGGCATCAAGTTCGCCTTCCTCGGGTTCAACGGCGTCGGCACCCATATCGACCGGGCGGAGCTGAAGCGTGAGATCGACCTGGTCCGCCCGCAGGTGGACGTCGTGGTGGTGGCGTTCCACTGGGGCAAGGAATACGAGTTACTGCCGGTGGCTGGGGCCGGCATCGCGCCCGACAATCCCCGCGAAATCGGTCACCTGGCGATCGACGACGGCGCCGACCTGGTGATCGGTAACCACCCGCACTGGGTCCAGCCGGTCGAGATCTACAAGGGAAAGCTGATCACCTATGCCCACGGCAACTTCATCTTCGACCAGATGTGGTCGCAGGAAACCCGGGAGGGCGTGGTCGGGAGCTACACCTTCTACGGCAACCGGCTGGTTCGGGTCGATTACCGTCCGTTGGTGATCGACAACTACGCCCAGCCGCGCTGGCTGGACGAGACCACCGGCGAGGGGAAGACCATCATCGACCGGATGGCTGGCGCGTCGGAGCGGCTGGCTGCAGGTTGAGCATCGCAACGGCCGTCGCGCTTGGTGCGGCCAGGGGCTCGACTTCGACCGACCCGCGCCGGTAGACGGAGATGTAGCGCTCGGCCATGTGTTGCGGTCCGAACCGCTCGCGGGCCACTTCCGCGCAGCGGAGGCGATCGATTTGATCCAGGCGACCGGCGGCCTCGACGAGGTCCTCGACGTCTTCGGCGAGAAAACCCGTAACGCCGGGTTCGATCAACTCGGGGGTTGAGCCCGTTCGCAGCGCCAGCACCGGGGTGCCGGCCACCATGCACTCCACCATGGCCAGCCCGAAGGGCTCGGACCACTGCAACGGAAAGATGCCGGCGGCGGCGCGGGAGATCAGCCGAGCTTTCTGCTGGCCGGCCACGTTGGGGTAGTACTCGACAGTCGGACTCAGAAACGGCTCGATCTGCTCCTCGAAGTAGCGCTTGCCCTCTTTGGTCCGCTCCACCTTGCCGGCCAGAATTACTTTGCGGCCGGCCCGCTGCGCCACCTCGATGGCCAGGTGCTGGCCCTTGTCAGGCGTGATCCGGGCGACCTCGATCAAGTAGCGCTCGTGGCTGGTGCTGGGCGGCGCGGTCGGGAGTTCGACCGCGTTGTGCACGATGCCGGCGATCCGTAGCGCGGGGGCGGCCGCCGCCTGGTTGACACTGATGGCGCACAGGCGGGCGCGGGTGTGAACCTCCTTATAAAACGTGCGCATGGGCTCGATGAGCTCGCCGTGGATGGTGTGGACGACGGCCGGCGCTGCGCCGCTGTAGAGCGCCAGGAGCAACCCCTCGAAGCCCGTATGGTCGTGGATGACGTCGAATCGTTGACCGCCAAGGGCGTCGTAGACCCTGGCCAGGTAGGTCGCCAGCCGAGCGATGTGGTCGGGCCCGCCGAGGTCGTGGCTCCAGGCGGCGTCGGCCAGCATCGTCACCCCGGGCTCGGAGTCCGCGGCCCCGAATACGGTCACATCGTGTCCCAGGCGGCGAAGCTCCCGGTGCAGGAGGTGGACGACCAGTTCTGTGCCGCCGTATCCCTTGGGAGGCAGCGGGTACCAGGGCGGCGCGACGATCGCGATCCGAAGGGCGTCCTCCGCCGCGCTCACCTCCTCCTCTGCCTTCCCGGGGCCGCCTCGATCATACCGGTCGGCTGAACCCCAACCGATGGGGGAAAAGCTGATAGCGTCGGATTGACGATGGATAGCGGTGTTGCTGTGTCGCTTTTCCTGAGTTACTGGCGGTAAAGTTATGTCGATGACCGGGGCGCTGCAAGTCGTGCAGGCGGTCGTCAGCCTCAGCTTCCTGGTGCTCGGTGCGTCAACTGTCATCGACTGGCTGCGGCGTCGAGAGCGCAACCTCGGGTACCTGGCCCTCGCGCTGGGCACCCTCGGATTGACCAGCGTCCTGGGCCAGTTCAACACCCGCACCGAGTACCGCTTCGGAACGCTGATGGGCGATATCACCCTGGTGCTCCTGATGACGTCGGGCTACGCCCTCCTCCTCTTCCGGGACAGTTTCATACCCCTCAGCCGCCGGCTGCGCATCGGCGCGCTGGTGCTCTGCGTGGCGGTCACGGCGGCGGCCCTGGTGGTCGTCGTCCCCGTATCGCCGACCGCCCGGCCAACTTCCGTTCAGCTGGCGGCGACCATCGCGCTCGTCCTGGTCTGGACCGCCTGCGTCGCGGAGCCGATCGTCCGGCTCTGGGCTGCCTCCCGCGGCCGGCCCGCGGTTCAGCGGGCACGGCTCCGGGCCCTGGGCGGGGGCTATGCGGCCATCGTGATCATCCTTCTGGTGTCCGTCTTTGGCGGCTCGGCCGTCGCCAACCCGTTCGTGCAGTGGCTCTTCGAAGTTGGGGCGATCATCGCCTTACCCCTCTGGCGGCAGGCGGAGGAAGACCAGCTTCGCGAGGCCGTCCATGATCTGGTGCTCTTCAGTCCAGACCGGCCAACGCTGGCGAAGCGCGCCGCGGACTGGGGGCTGCGTCTGGTGGGCGCGGATGGAATCGGCATCGTCGACGCCAACGGGGATATCCTGGCGCTCCACGGGCTGAGCGCCGAGTCCGCCCGGCAGCTCGCCACCCACGCGGCCGGCGGCGGTCGACCGCGACTGCTGGCCACCAGCGGGTCGGCTCGGGAGAACGCGATAGTGCTTCCCCTCCCGCTCGACGCCGGGATCGGCGCCATGGTAGTGGTCTCCGGTCCATATACGCCCTTCTTCGGGACCGACGAGGTCAGTCGCTTGCGGGGGTACGCCGCGAACATCACGGCCGCGCTCGACCGCGCCCGGGTGACCGAACGGCTGGCCGCCCTCGAGAAGACCAAGAGCCAGTTCCTGAACCTGGCCTCGCACGAGCTGCGCAGCCCGCTGGGGGTGATCAACGGCTACCTCTCGATGCTGGAGCAGGGTGTGTTCGGTCAGCTCAAGGAGTCAGGGATGCGCGCCCTGGAGGTGTTGAAAGCCAAAACCGTCGAGATGAATTTGCTGGTGGCGCAGATGCTCGATGCGGCGCGTCTCGAGGATGGACGGCTGGCGTTGAAACGTGATCGCCTGGATCTGCGCGAGGTTGCTCGCGAGGCGATGCAGGTAGTGCGGCCGCTGGCCGGCGCGGATCATGACCTCTCGCTCGATGCGCCGGCCCAAGCAGTCACCGTTTTCGGCGATGTGGGGCGGATTCTTACGATCATCACTAATCTGCTGGAGAACGCCATCAAGTATTCCCCACAGGGCGGCCGGGTTCAGTGCATCGTTGCCGCCGCCGACCATACCGCCAGCGTTACCGTCATCGATGGCGGCATCGGCATCGCCCGCGAGGACTCGTCAAGGCCAGTCACGTCGGCGGAACCGGTCTTGGCCTCTATCTCTCGCGAGAGCTGGCTCGGCAGCATAGCGGCGACATCCAGGTTGAATCCCGGCCAGGGGCCGGAAGCCGCTTCACCTTGACGCTGCCGCTGGCCGCGCCAATCGAGGAGCCGGAGGCGCCGATGGTCGCAGAACCCGACATATTGGCGCCCCGACTCCACGTCCTGACGCCCGACGCGGAGTCGGAATCGCAGCCAGCCTAGCGGGCGGCCCGGATCAGCCCAAGCGTGTGACGCATCTGGTCCAGATGGAAGCGGTCGTGGCCGGCCAGCATGCGAAACATCAGCTCATAACTTTCGGCGCCGCGCTCGGCGTGCAGCGCGACCCGCCGACGATCCTCGGCTGACGACCGATCCCACAGCCGAAGGTTGGCGGTTCGCAAAGTCGAGAAGACCTCGAGCAGCTCGTCGGGTGACTCATCGTTGTGGCGCAGGCGCTCGACCCAGCGATCCTGGTCGTAGCCGAGCAGTGGGGGACGGTCGTGGCTGAGAACCCACCGGTAGCGGCCTGACAGCACGATCTCGGCGTCGACAAGATGGCCCAGTAGCTCGAGCACGGACCACTCGCCGGGGGCCGGCGTTCGGCGAAGGTCCGAACCTGCGTCCTCGAGAACCGCGAGGAGTCGCGCGCGCGTCGCTGCCTGAACCTGCGCGGGGTCGTCCTGGCCGAGCAGGCCGAGCAGGTGCTGCTGGTACGCGGCGGCCTGCGTGACGGGATCCGGCGACGCGGTGGCCATCTCGCGACGCTAGCTGCCGGGTTGCGTGGCTGGTTCCGGCATCGTCTCGGCCTCCGCCAGCGTCTGCCGGATCCGAGCGGCGACGCCCGTTGGGTCAAGCCCCAGCTGCTTCAGCAGTTCGGGCTGGCCGCCCTGTTCGATGAAGGCGTCGGGAGCCGCCATGATCGTGACCGGGATTCCGTGCGGGGCGAGCGCTTCGGCAACGGCCGATCCAAACCCGCCGGTCGCGACGTTGTCTTCCAGGGTCAACACCACGGGATGGCGGCGTGCCCAGCTCGGAAGCCTCGGATCGAGCGGCTTGATGTACCGGCTATTCACGACCGTCACCGGCACACCCTCCTTGTCGAGTAGCGCGGCCGCATCCATCGCCACCGATACCAGCTTGCCGGTCGCCAGCAGCAGGGCGGCACTACCCTGGCGCAGCACCTCCCACTCACCGACCGGCAGAAGCCGCGGGGGATGAATCTCCGCATTGGCGGAGACCCCCACCGCCCCCTTCGGAAAGCGGATCGCGAATGGCGCGTCGCCGGCGATCGCGGTATGAACCAGGTCGCGCAACTCCTGAGGGTCGCTGGCGGCGGCGAGAATCATTCCCGGCATCGCACGCAGGAAGGTCAGGTCGAAGATGCCGTGATGCGAGGGACCATCGTCACCCGTTATCCCGGCACGGTCGAGGACGAACGTCACCGGCAGCCGGTGCAGACAGACGTCCATCATCACCTGGTCGAGGGCGCGCTGAAGGAAGGTGGAGTAAATGGCGAGGACCGGTCGCATGCCGGCCATGGCCAGGCCGGCCGCGAAGGTGACGGCGTGCTGTTCGGCGATGCCGACGTCGAAGAAGCGGTCCGGAAAGCGCTCCGCAAACGGCCCCAGCCCGGCGCTGCTGCCCATGGCGGCGGTGATCGCGATCACGCGCGGCTCGCGTTCCGCCTCTGCGACCAGCGCCTCACCGAACACGTCTGTGTAGGTAACCTTCCGGCTCAACGGCTTGGCCGTCAGCACGTCGAAGGCGCTAACGCCGTGCAGGTGGTCGATCTCGTCCTCTTCCGCCGGGCCATAGCCGCGTCCCTTCGTCGTGATGACGTGCACCACCGCCGGACCCTTGAGGCGGCTGACCTGGCGGAGCGTCCGCTCGACGGCCTCAATGTCATGGCCGTTGATTGGACCGGAGTATTTGATGCCGAGATACTCGAAGAACGTGCGCGGCGAGACCAGCTCTTTGAGGCCCTCCTTCATGCGCCGGCCCGCTTCGATCGCCTTGTCCCCGGCCGGAAGGGCCCGCAGCACGCGGTCGACGCGGTTCTTGGTCGCGTGATAGGTGGGATTGAGCACCGTGAGCTGCTGCGCCAGATGCTGCGCCAGGCCGCCAATGGTGGGCGCGTAGGACCGGCCGTTGTCGTTGACGACGATGATCACCGGTGTCTTCTTGTGGCCGATGTTGTTCAGCGCTTCGTAGGCCATGCCGCCGGTCAGCGCGCCGTCGCCCACCACGACGACCACACGACCGGTGTGAGCCTGCCGGCGCAATGCCTCGGCCATGCCGGCGGCGTAGCTGAGCCCGGTCGAGGCGTGGCTATTCTCGATGAAGTCGTGCTCGCTCTCCGACCGGTTCGGATAGCCACTCATGCCGCCGAGCTTGCGCAGCCGGGCAAAGCCTTCCCGCGGCCGCGTCAGCAGCTTGTGGACGTAGGCCTGATGACCGGTGTCCCAGAGGATCCTGTCCTGCGGGCTTCGAAAGACGCGGTGCAGCGCCAGGGTTAACTCGACGACCCCGAGGTTGGGCCCCAGATGGCCTCCCGTCTTGGACACCGTCGCGACCAGGAACTGGCGGATCTCTTCGGCCAGCGCGCGCAACTCCGGCTCGCTGAGCGAGCGAAGATCCGCGGGGCTCGTGATCCGGTCAAGCACCGGGGTACTGGAGATCTGGTCCATGTTCCGTTGTTCGAGTCTAGCGAAGAGCCGGCGGGCCCCCCGGGAGGATGCAACGCGGCTCAACCGGATTTGGTTTCTGCCTGATTGACGGGATTCGGGCGATCGCGTACCATGCCCGCTGGCCACCGGGTGTGGCATAAAGCGGCGTTAAGGGGGACCAACAGGGGACGAGTAGGAGGTGGAGGACGTGCGCGCGAAAACCCGATTTACGTTAGCGGCGATCCTGTTCATGGCGATGGGGGCTCTACTACCGGCACCGGCGGCCGGGGCGGGTGCGCCCACGCCCGCGTTTGTCGCGGGCGGGTTCGATAGCCCGCGGGGCGTTGAATTCTTCCAGGGCACGCTGGTGGTGGGCGAGGCCGGCCACGGTGGCAAGAATTGTTTCGGCACCCAACCCGTGATCTGTTTTGGGCGCACGTCGCAGATCTCGTGGGTGAATAGGGTCAGCGGAACGCACACCCCACTCGTCGACCACCTGTTCTCCGCCGCCGAGTTCTTTGCGCCCGGCGAGGGCGAGGCCCTGGGCGTGGACGGGATCTCCGCACGTGACGGCAACCTGATGGCGATCCTCGGCGTGTTCCCGCAGGCGTTCGCAAACTATCAATGCGCCGCGGGCGACTCGGAATGCCAGGCGGACCTGGCCGCGGCAAAGCAACAGGCCGGAGCCCTGCTCTCGGTCGGCGCTAACGGCTCCTGGCGCAAGGTCGCCGGGGTGGGCGCCTTCGATTACGACTTCACCGCCAATATCCCGAACCAGGAGCATGACGCCAACCCATACGGCGTCCTGGCGGACAAAAATGGAACCTATGTCGCCGATGCCGGATCGAACACCCTGAATTTCGTCAGCGACGGTGGCCGCATCAAGATCCTCCACTACTTCCCGTTCCGTCAGGCCGAGTTCCCAACCGATGAGGTGCCCACCTGCATCGCGAAGGCGGGCAATACGTTCTGGCTGGCTACTCTTTCCGGCCACCTGTACCGGGTGCACGGCGGATCGGCGAAGCGTATCGATAACCCGAACATCAAGCACGTGACCGGCTGCGCCGCCGACCGGAACGAGAACGTCTACTTCGTCAACATGTGGACGACGCCTGGTGCCCCGAACCCATTCACGGGCGACATCGTAAAGCTCGATACCGAGAAGGGAACCTCCTCGGTGGTGGCGTCCGGGCTCAACTTCCCGAACATGGACGTGGTGGGGCCCGATGGCAATCTCTACTTCAGCGCCGACAGCATCTGCCCGGCGGAGGGAATCGCGGGATTCTGTCCGCAGGGCGGCACCGTCTGGAAGCTCGGGTTGGCGCAAGCGTCGGATACGGGCGACCGCCACCATCACGGCGGTCGGGACTGACGAGCGGCC
This sequence comes from Chloroflexota bacterium, assembly GCA_005881715.1. GTDB lineage: Bacteria > Chloroflexota > Dormibacteria > CF-121 > CF-121 > CF-13. The sequence goes on from VBEE01000055.1 coordinate 8,678, forward strand.
GGTTTCTCATGGGGCTGGTGGCTGACCACCAGCCCCGCCGCGAGCTTGCCCACTCGACTCCACTCGGACTAAACTCGGCAGCAAAGCCCGGGCCGCGGGAGGAGGAAGGTCGATGGAGACGCCGCTCACGCCACTGGAGTTCATGCGGCGGACTCGACGGTTGCACCCCCAACGGGAGGCCGTCGTCGATGGCGACCTGCGGCTGACCTACGAACAGTTCTTTGACAGGTGCGACCGCTGGTCGTCAGCCCTCCAGAAGCTCGGCGTCGGGCAGGGCGATCGCGTCGCCTACATTGCGCCGAACGTGCACCAGCAGCTCGAATCCTTCTATGCGGTGCCCCAGATTGGCGCGGTCCTCGTCCCGATCAACTACCGCCTCTCAGCCGACGACTTTGCGTACATCATCGAGCACTCGGGCGCGACGGTCGTCTGCGCGTGCGACGAGTACCTGGAAGCCGTCGACGGCATTCGGGACCAGATCCCTGGGGTCAAGCATTTCGTCGCGCTGACCGGGAAGCGCGAGGGCTGGCTGGATTACGAGACGACGCTCGCGGCACAGCCACCCGACGTCGCGCGGCCGGACGTCGCCGAAGGCGACCTCCTCACCATCAATTACACAAGCGGCACGACCGCGCGACCCAAGGGGGTCATGATCACCCACCGCAATGCCTATCTCAACGCGGTGGGCACGCTGATTCATCTTCGATTGGGGATCGGTGATCGTTATCTGTGGACCTTGCCGATGTTCCACGCCAATGGCTGGACCTTCGTGTGGGTGGTGACCGCCGCCGGCGGAACGCATGTCTGCCTCTCGAAGCCCGAGCCGGCCGCGGTCTTCCGCCTGATTCGGGAGGAGCACGTCAGCTGGCTCTGCGCCGCGCCCACGGTGCTGATCAGCCTGGCGAACGCCCCCGCCGACGTCCGCCGCGACGCCCCGCGTGGCGTGCATGTTGTGACCGCCGGGGCGCCACCCGCCGCGACCACCATCGAGCGGCTCGAGGGCGAGCTGGGCTGGGACGTCACGCAGGTTTATGGCTTGACCGAGACTTCGCCCTTCATCACCGTTTGCGACCCACTACCGGAACATCAAGCGTTAGCCCCCGCCGAACGGGCCGTCATCAAAGCTCGGCAGGGTGTCGAGCTGATCACCTCCGGCGAGCTCCGGGTGGTGGACACCGAGACCGGTGAAGAGGTCCCGCACGATGGCGGCACGATCGGCGAAATCGTCGTGCGCGGCAACGTCGTGCTCGACGGTTACTACCGCGACCCGGAGGCTACCGACAAGGCGATCCGCGACGGCTGGTTCCATACGGGGGACGCCGCCGTGGTCCACCCGGACGGATACGTCGATATCCGCGACCGGATCAAGGACGTCATCATCAGCGGCGGCGAAAATATCTCATCCATCGAGGTCGAAGGATGCCTGCTTCGTCATCCGGCCGTCCAGGAGGTGGCCGTCGTTGGCGTTCCACACCAGCGTTGGGGTGAGGCGCCCTCTGCGTTCGTCGTGTTGAAGGCCGATCAGACGGCGACCGAGCAGGAGCTTCGGGAGTTCGCGCGGGAACGGCTTGCCCACTTCAAGGTGCCGCAGTCGGTCACGTTTGTCGACGAGCTACCGAAGACCGCAACCGGAAAAATCCAGAAATTCGTCTTGCGAGGGCGAGTCCCAGCGATCGCCCGGCAGTAGTCGACCATCGACGGGTGGGTTAGGGCTTGACCAGGCTCCAGCCGGTGTAGTTGCCGTTGGTGTCACCGGGCTTACTGTCGCTGTGGAAAAAGTAGAGTGGCAAGCCCTTGTATGTCACCTGCAAAGAGCCGTCATCGCGGGTGATCGTCCCCAGCTGCCCGGTCACACCGGTCCCACCCATCGGCGTGCTCCCGGATGGTACGGATAGGGGCGGCCATGCCGAGATGCATCCACCCTTGCAGTTGCTGACGCCGGGTGTATCGCTCTTGAACGTGTACACGGTATGGCCGTTGGACGCCGCCACCAGGATGGTACCCATGCTGCCGACCACCTGGGCGAGGACGACGGGCGACGCCGAGGGGGCCGGGGTTGCGGTCGGTGTGCCGGATGGCGACGATGACGGCGACGCCGTCGGGCCCGCGCCAGACGACTGACCACCACACGCCGCAAGCATCAGGGCGGAGGTGGCCGCGACCAGCGCGGCACCCGCACCTCGTTTCCCAAAGGTCATTCGAACCCTCCTCGAGCAGAGATCGCTGCCGGCTTCTACGGTGGCCCGTTACGCAGCGACGCTCAGACCGAATACACCTCCACCTGCCCGCGTTCGATGCGCACCTGCAGCAATGGCAGCCTCGGCAGGGGTGTGTCGTACTGATCGGTCGGCCTGCCGGTGATCTCGAAGGTCGCCCCGTGACAGGGGCACTCGAACTGGTTGCGAAACTTGCTGAAGTTGAGGATGCAACCCATGTGGGTGCAGACGGCGGAAAGGCCCTTCACCTCATCGCCCTGACGGATGAGAAATCCCTCGATCGCCCCCGAACGAAAAGCGACAGGGGTGCCCTGCGGCAGATCGGCCAGCGCTTTCACCGGCTTCCAGGCACCCTTCTCGACCAGCGCCTGGGCCGGACCGGGCGCCACCGCCTTCGGCACCAGCCGCTCGACCCCGACGGCGGCCGCCACCCCGGCTGCGATCCCTGCGGCGCCGGTCAGCAGCAACGACCGGCGGCTCGGTCGTGCCGCCGGCTGCGGCCGGGCCGACTGCTCACCGACCCATCCACCGATCGATCCCTGCATCCGCTCCAGGAATTCTTTCGACGGCAAGCCAGCGCCAGGCTTGGCCGCGCGCAACATGGCAGCCGTCTGCCGGGCGCGCAGCGCGTCTTCGTCTGACAGGGGGGTGCGTTCGGGTTTGCGGTCATGGAGCAGGTCGTCGACGTGCCGGTCGAGCTGTTCGGGATCGTCGTTCATGACATCCTCCCCCGCTCCCGGCCGGCGCGGTTCAGCGCCCGAAACTGCAGGACCTTGACGTTCGCCTCACTCAGGCTCAGCTCCTGGGCGGTCTCGCGCACGGAATAACCCCGCAGGAAGCGGAGCTCCAGGACTCGCCGGTAGCTCTCCGGCAGCGTCGCCAGCAGCGCGTCAACCCGATGCACCGCCTCCGGGTTTTCGCGGGGAGCCGGCGGCCGGGTGACATCTTCATCGAGTTCGCCGGCACCCTCGGCGTAGTACTCGCGCCAGTGATCGGCCAGGGTGGTCTGCGCCACCCGGTAGAGCCAGCTGCGTAGCTCGGGGACCGACACATCGTTGCGCATGCCGCTGATCGCCTTCATGAATACCTGGGCCGTGAGATCCTCGGCGTCGGGACGGTTCCCGACGCGGCTGTAGATGTACTGGTAGATCGCCGTGACATGTGTCTGGTAGGCCCAGGTGAGGTGGTCCTGGCCGTGCGGAGGGTCGGCGTGAGGCAGGGACACCAGGTTGGCCCGGGAAACGGCGGCGCCACTTGTCTTACCCTCACGCATCCGCTTCCGCAGTTATATACCGGCCGAGGTTACGCTGCGCGGAACCGGCGGCGGCCTCCGTTCAACAGCCGCCGATTTGGGAATACTCGAGTACAGAAAGGGCTTAGATAACATGGGAGTTTCGCAACCGATGGAGAAGGACCGGCGATACGACGTCGTGATCATCGGCGGTGGGCCGGCTGGCCTCACCGCGGCGCTCTACGCCGGCCGGGCACGGGTCAAGACCGTGCTGCTCGAGCGGGGCGCACCGGGCGGCCAGTTGCTCAACACCGAGGCGATCGAGGACTATCCCGGTTTCGATCACATCACCGGTCCCGAGCTGGCGCAGCGGATGGCGGACCAGGCGGTCAAATTCGGCGTCGATTTGGAGACCGCCCGGGTCACCGCCATCCGGCAGCACGGTGATAAGAAGGTCGTCGAGACGGAGGACGGCGAGTATGTGGCCGACTTCGTCATCCTGACGGCGGGCGGCGAGCCGAAGAAGCTGGGCATCCCCGGCGAGGGTGAGTTTCAGGGCCGCGGCGTGTCGCAATGCGCCGTCTGCGATGGCGCCTTCTTCAAGGAAGAGGTGGTCGCGGTGATCGGTGGCGGCGACGCCGCCCTGGAGGAGGGCGTCTTCTTGACTCGCTACGCGAGCAAGGTCTACATCATCCATCGGCGCGAGCAGTTTCGAGCCCAGGCGATTCTGGTGGAGGCGGCGCGCAAGAATCCAAAAGTCGAGCTGATCACCAATAGCGTCGTGACCGAAATCAAAGGTGAAGAGGGCCAGGTGAGGGAGATCAATGTGAAAGACCTGGTGTCCGGGCGGACCCGTCCGCTCGCGGTCACCGGGGTCTTCGTCTTCATCGGCTTCCAGCCGAACGTGCAGTTTTTCGATCATCGAGTCCACCTGGAGCACGATCCACTTGGGTTCCTCGTGACCGACTCGACGATGCAAACAAGTCTGCCCGGTCTGTACGCGGCTGGCGACGTCCGCTCGCAGCTGACCCGACAGATCACGACCGCCGTCGGCGACGCCACGACAGCGGCGATCGACGCCGTCAAGAAGCTCGAGGCCAAGAAGCACGAGCCCACCCCGGTTCCGGTCGACCTGTACGGGCCAACCCGGCCAGACCTCGTCGGCAGTTAGCCCCGCTCGCGGGCCGCGGTTCGGCCGCGCAGCGGTCTCCGGATTGTTCGTGGTCGGCCTTGGCCTGCGACTTTGGGGTATCAACTTCGGCCTGCCGGCGCTCTACCGGCCGGACGAAGACGTCACCGTGGGACGCGCGATGGGGATCCTACATGGCATCGCCGATCCGCACTTCGCGAATTGGCCGCATCTGTACTTCTACCTCGCGGCGGCCTGGCTGGCGCCGTTTCATCTGCTCGGACTGGTGTCCGACCAGGCGTCAGCGTATCTCGGGGTTCGCGCGCTGGACGCGATCTTCGGCAGCCTCACCGTCCTGGTCGTCTTCGAGTTCGGCCGGCACGCCTACGGCTGGCTGGCGGGCTTTCTTGCAGCGGCGGCATTGACGGTGGCGTTTCTCCATGTTCGCGACAGCCACTTCGCCACACTGGACGTTCCGCTGGCGCTGGCGATCACTGTCGGGCTCTACGTTGCCTATCGGACCATGACCATGAGCGGCGCCCGACCGCTGCTGCTCAATGGTGTGATCCTCGGCATCGCAACGAGTCTGAAATACAACGGCGCCTTCGTCTTCGCCGGCATCGCGGCCGCCCAGACGCTGCGGGGGCGCGCCGCGCGGTCGGCCTGGCTGCCGCCGGTCGCTCGACTGGTGCTGGTCGCCGTTGTTGGTGTCGGGACGCTGGCCGTTACCTCACCGTTCCTCGTGCTCGATCCGGCCGTGAGCGGGCATGGCCTCCGTTACATCTTTCAGCACCTGGCCACCACGTCGGCGCCCGCCATCGGCTACGTGGAATTGGCAATCGGACTCTGGTTTGGGATCGATCCCGTGCTGGTGCTGACGGGCCTGATCGGCGTCGGCTACGCCGCATTTCGCCGCCAACCCGCCGATTGGATCGTCCTCGCGTTCCTGCTCATCTATTTCATCGTCATCGGCGCCGGCGGTTCAGTTTTCTTCCGCTACGCCGACCCGATGATCCCGGCCTTGCTGCTCCTGGGCGGGCGGGCGCTCGCCGACCTCGTACGCCACGGGGTGACCCCGGCGTTCCGGCACGCCGTCCTCGCAGGCGTCATCCTTCTGGTCCTCGCACCGCCGCTCGTCCACGACGTGCGCTACGACCTGTTGATCCAGCAGACCGATACGCGGACGCTGGCCTACGACTGGCTGGCGCAGCACATGCCGCCCGGGCAACGCGCGGCCGTGCCCTATATGGCCGGGCCGGCCCATGACCAGGCGATGGTGGCGAGCCGTAAGTACAGCCACGGGGCGACTGACCCTTATGTCGCGGCCTTCCTCGACAGCCGGCTCGAAACCCGATACACGATTCGCGAGCTCACCAGCGATGACCTCCAGCTGTCTGCGCTCGAGAGTTTTCGAGCGCAGAGCATTCAGTACATCGTGGTTGGATACCAAACGCCCGGCACCGGATGCCGACCGGATAGTCCGCTCGAACGTGCGCTGCTGGCCGAGGGTCCCCCGGTCGCCAGCTTCTCCCCAACCGCGGGCTGTCCGGTAAGCGTCTTTGATCCGATCGATAGCTATTACGTTCCACTGGCCGGCTATGGCGGCTGGATCCGCCCGGGGCCGCCCATCCGCATCTATCGGCTCGGTGGCTGAGATACGTCTCGAATCGAGCGCTTGGCGGGGCGCCAATGTGCCGTTTATAGTGGAAAGGAGTGAACCTGATCGCGTTGATTAAGGAGCGGGCCAAATACTACAAGTGCCTCGCCTGCTCGCAGGCGCTGGCCGACTGCCAGGTCAAGCTGCTGAATGAGGCGGACGGACATTGCACGGTCGAAGTGACCTGCGCAAACTGCGGCGTGAGCTTCGTCGCGGTCCTGTTGCTCAAGAAAGCCAAGCACCCGGACGGTCTGCCGAAGGCGGCGAGCGACGGGCCCATCAGCGGCGACGAAATGCTCGACGTCCATCAGTACATGAAGGCCTTCAGCGGCTCCATGAAGGAACTCGCCCGCGGCCGTCCGCCGCGGCAGGCGTCCAGCTAACTGGGCGCGTTCCGCTCAGCCGACCTCGCGCGCGGCTCACCATAGAATGGTGCCGATGGTGTACCTGGACCATTCGGCCACCACGCCGCTCGACCCCGAGGTTCTCCAGGCCATGATGCCGTACCTGACCGAGGAGTTCGGCAATGCCTCCAGCGTCTATGGTCTCGGCCAGCGCGCCAGGCAAGCGATCGACCAGGCCCGCGACGAGGTCGCGGCTTTCTACGGCGTCGAGGCAAGGGACGTGATCTTTACCTCCGGCGGCACCGAGGGTGACAACTTTGCCCTGCGAGGCATTGCCTACCGAAATGCGGACCGTGGCCGGCATCTGATCACCTCGACCATCGAACACGATGCCGTGCTCCGTTCCGTCGAGTCCCTCGAGCGCGATGGCTTCGAGGTAACCCGGCTGCCGGTCGACCGCTACGGGCTCGTGGATCCGGACGCCCTGCGGCACGCGCTGCGGCCGGACACGACGCTGGTGAGCATCATGCACGCGAACAACGAGATCGGTACCATCGAGCCAATTTCGGACCTGGTGGCCGTGACTCGGGAGCACAGCGATGCGTACTTCCACACCGACGCGGTGCAGTCGACCGGGAAGATCGCGACGCGAGTGGATGAGCTCGGTGTCGACCTGCTCTCGATGTCGGCGCACAAGCTTCACGGTCCAAAGGGCGTCGGCTGCCTGGTGGTACGGTCCGGCGTTCGACTCGAGCCCTTCATGCTCGGCGGGGGGCACGAGCGCAACCGTCGGGCGGGGACCGAAAACGTGGCGGGCATCGCCGGGCTGGCGAAGGCCGTCAGCATTGCCCAGCGCGACATGGCGCAGAACATCGCCCAGCTGACCGCACTTCGCGATCGCTTGCTGGAGGGGGTGCTTGACCGGATCCCTGCTGCCGAAATCACCGGGCACCCGGCGAAACGGCTTCCCCACCACGCCAGCTTTCTCTTCCAGGGCGTCGAGGGCGAGTCGCTCCTCCTCCAGCTCGATATGGAAGGTATTGCGGCGTCGTCCGGATCAGCCTGCACCTCGGGGTCGCTGGAACCGAGTCACGTCATCCTCGCGCTTGGGTATCCGCGCGAGCGGGCGCTGGGCAGCCTGCGGCTGTCGGTTGGTAAGGACAACACGCAGGCCGACGTCGATCTCGTTCTCCGGCGCCTGCCGGATATGGTGGCCCGGTTGCGCGCCATGGCGCCGATCTCCGCCGCCTGAGGTCCGCCTGGTGCCCGAGAAGTTCTACAGCGTCGAGGAGGCAAACGCGCTGTTGCCCAAGCTCAAGCCGGTGCTCCAGCGCATCCGGGACACGCAGGAGGCGCTGGCTCGGGACAAGACCGTGGCGGCCGTCCGAGAGAAGGCCGCCCACAACGGAGGCGGTTTGCCCGGTCGCCACCTCTCCGAGCTGACCAGGGCGCTGGATCGCGATCTGCGCCAGCTCCAGGAATGGGGCATCCTGCTGCGAGACCCCGGCATCGGACTGATCGACTTCTTTCACCAGCGGGAGGGAGAGACCGTGTTTCTGTGTTGGAAGCTCGGCGAGACCAATCTCGAGTGGTGGCATCCGGTTAATACCGGGATCGCCGGACGCGAGCACCTCTAGCCGGACCGAAAGACGATCCCGACGATGAAGAGCAGCAGGATGATCGACGACATCGCCAGCCCGATGATGCCCAGCAGTCGGCCGGTCTTCGCCCGATCCTCTCCCTGGTAGCGGTTCGGCTGCTCGCGAATCTCCCTGACGGCGTCGCCGCCGAAGACGATCGACAGAATCCCGGTGGGGATCGCGATCAGGGGCATCCAGAAAAAGACGAGAGTGGCGATGCCCCAGGCCATCGCGCTGGAGGCCTGCCGGTGCATTGGACGGTGGGGCGAGACGCCTTCGCGCTCGGCGAGGTTGTCAAGGGCGGCAAGCGGTCCGGCGGTCGCCACGATATCGGGCAGAGCCTGCCGTAAGGCCGGTTCCGCGCTCTGGGCGAGCGCCTGGCGCCGGGCCAGGGGGAGCTCCTCCCGGCGTGCGGCGTAGGCGACGACCAGCCGGCGCAATCCAGGGTCGAGGGTCTGCGGCTTGGCGGGCGCCACCGGCGCCGGGGCGGGCGTGGCTGAGGGCGCCGCCCAGATCGAGGAGGGCATCGCGGGAGCCGGCGTCGGGCTTGCCGCTGTCCCGGACAGGTCGTAGAGGCTGATGCGTTGCCGGTCGCGCACCACCAGCGTCCCTGCGGCGAAATCTCCCAGCCGCTTGCCGCGGCCGTTGATGAAGAGCGTCAACATGCCGACGGCGTAGAAAACTGGGAGAAAGTCGACGATCCGGACCAGGTTACGGATGGCGGCCTGCCCGATGCTCAGCGGCTCTCCATGATCCCCGACCACTCGCAGCCGGGTGGCACGCTTGCCCAGCGTCTGCCCGTTCCAGGCGGCCTCGCTGATCAGAAAATAGCCCGCCAGCAGGACAAACCCGAGGATGATTTCGACCAGGATGGCCAGTTCGCCTGAGCTGAAGATTCCACCGAGCGAGGCGGCCAGGATGGAGATCGCGATCAGGATCACGGTGATGACCAGGGTATCGACGACCTGCGCCAGGAAACGGCTCCCGATACCGGCGATCTCATACTGGAACGCCACCCGCTCCGGGGTCGAGATGACAAGGTCGTCGGAGGTATCGGGCGGCTGCACGCTTTCACTCTACGCGCCGATTTCGCGATAGCGCGTCGCGGTTCTGCGACAGGCGGGGCGGAACCGGCGGTGTCCGTCATCATGGATGACGTGCGTGCTGACGAATTCGTGACCCGCCGGCGACCCGAGTGGGACCGGCTGGAAAAACTCCTGACGCGAGCCGGAACCAGCCGGGTCGGAGGCCTGCGCGCCACCGAGGTCCTGGCACTCGCGGCGCTCTATCGCCGGGCGACGGCGGACTTCGCCCGGGCGAAGCGGGACTGGCCGACCGAGCCGGTGGCGGGTTACCTCAACGGGCTGGTTGCCAGGGGCCACGCCGCCGTTTACCGGCAGGGCGGCAACCTGGGCGAGCGGATCGCCCGCTTCTACGGGCAGACCCTCCCGCAGACCTATCGGGAAGCGGCGCCCTACCTGATCGCGGCGGCCGTGCTTCTCTTCGGTCCGGCGCTGGTGGCCTTTATCGCCATCACCCTCGACCCACAGCTGGCCTACGCGCTGGTGCCGGCGGAACTCGTGCAACTCGTCCACAACCATCAACTCTGGACCCAGATCCCGGCGGACAAACGCCCGCTGATGTCCGGCGTGATCATGACGAACAACATCAACGTTTCGATCCTGGCCTTCGCGTTTGGCGTGTTGCTCGGCCTGCCGACCATCTATCTCCTGATGACGAACGGCATCCAGCTCGGCGGCCTGCTCGGACTGACCAATGCCTATGGCATCGCCCCCGGCCTGCTCGATTTCGTCGTGGGTCACGGCGTGCTCGAGCTGTCCGTCGTGGTGGCGGCCGGGGCCTGCGGCCTGATGATGGGCTGGGCGATCCTGCTCCCCGGCGCCTATCGCCGCCGCGACGCGCTCGTGCTGGCCGCCCGCAAGGCCGTGATCATCCTCGCCGGCATGGCCCCCCTGCTGATCGTCGCCGGCATCATCGAGGGCAACCTCAGCCCTTCCGATGCGCCGACCGCCCTCAAGGTCCTGGTCGGGTTGACCACGGGCGTCTTGCTCTACGCCTACCTGCTGCTGACCGGCCGGCGAAGCCGCCCGACCACGACCGGCTGACCAGTCATTTCGATGCCGGAGCCTGCAGGTCGAAATCGGCGACCCAGTTCGCGTTCGGATCCCCCAGGATGCGCGTAACGACCAGGTGAATGTGCCGAGGCGTACCACCCGACCAACGCCAGCTGAAATCGCCCGTCACAAACGGATTCTGTGGATCGCCGCCAACGTTGCCTTCCAGCGGAGTCAACGCCTTCCCATCGACCGTCACGCTTAACTGGGTCGGCGGTTGACCCGCAGGGGATAACCCCTCGGCATCGAACGAGGTCCCTGTCGCTCGATACTGAATGGTCAGTCGGTCCGAGGTCACGATCACGTTGCCGATGGTCAGATGATTGCCCTGGGCATTGACGACGTCCTCGCCCGCCCACAGGGTGACCGCCGGCGGTCTCGCCTTTTCCGAGGAGCCGGCCCCAATCTTGTTGAGGAGAACGATCGCCCCCACCAGGATCAGCGCCGGAACGAGCGCAAATGCTGCGACGCGTTTTTTCACAGGCGTGCCTAGAGCAGGGCCCGCTCCTTCAGCTCGAAGTAGCGCTCGACCAGCGAGGGACTGAGCTGGCCCGCCTCGACATCGAGGCCCAGCACACCCCCCTGCCGCAACTGCTCGAAACTGGCGCGCCGGGCAGCGAGCAACTCCTCGGCAGCCGCCCATTCGTAGGCGCGCGAGACCCGATCGATGGGCGCGTTGCGGGCGGCCAGCACCTCCGGGTCAGCCATGGCAACCACCATCACCAGGTGTCGATGACTCAATCGGATGGCATGGCCCACCAGCTCGCGTGAAGCCTCGGGATCGAGCACGTCGGTCAGCACCACGACCAGGGAGCGGCGGCTCACGCGCAGCGCCAGGTGCGAGAAGGCCTCGGCAAAGTCGGGCTCGGTGTATTCCGGCTTGACGTCGTACAGCACCCGGTTGAGGTGCGACACCTGGGCCGGTCCGCGTTGCGGCGCGACGAAACGTCGAACCCCGTCGCTGAAGGTCAGCATACCGACCCGGTCCCCCTGGCTCTGCGCCACCCAGGCCAGCAGCAGGGCGGCGTTCACGGCATGGTCCAGCTTGGTCAGCAGCCCGGCCGGCGCGGTCATCAGGCGACCGCAGTCGAGGGCGATGATCGCCTGCTGACCGCGCTCGGCTTCGACCTCCATCACCACCGGTCTGTCGCGGCGCGCGGTCGCCTTCCAGCTGATGCGTCGCACCTCGTCACCCGGCAGGTAATCGCGCAGGCCGGCGAATGCGGTGGTTGCGCCAGGCGGCCGGGCCCGGCGCAACCCGGCCATGATTCGCATCCCGCGGCGCAGCATCAGCTCGTAACGCTTGATGGCAAGGATGTCGGGGTAGACGGCGGCCTTCTCCTCCGCCTTGATTCGGACCTGGCGGGTCAGCCAGCCGCCGGGCCGCCAGCACCGAAGGTCGACCGGGCCGAAACGGTAGGCCCCGCGGTGGGGCGGCTGGACCGAGTATTCGACCGCCAGCAGGCCTTCACCGTCGAACCGCCCGGAGAGCACGCGCCGGTCCGGCCGGAGGTCGGCGGGTACGTGGTCGGCCAGCTCGGCAGGGAATCCGGCGGCGTCGCCGTGCGCAACCAGCACCTGGACCGCCTGGACTTCGCCCAGCGAGAACGGCTGGGGCAGAACGCGGCTCGCCATGAAGCCCGACCTGCGCGGGAGACGCCGCGAATCCGCCAGGATGAGAGCTCCCATCGCCGCGTAATAGAGGAGCGGCACGATGATGAATACCGGGCTCAGCAGCAGAAGCAGGAACAGGACGGAACCGGCGATCAGTGCCGCCAGCAACCGCGGCCGCGGAACGAGCGTCAAGCGCCCAGCCGGCGCATTAGCGCGGCGGGGTCACGCGGGCGATGACCGCGTCGAGCAGGCTGTCGGCAGTCTGCCCGCCGACCTCGGCCTCCGGTCGGAGCAAGAGCCGGTGGCGGAACGTTGGCCGGAGGAGCCCTTTCACGTCATCCGGCGTCACGTAGTCGCGGCCCTCGAATGCCGCCGCGGCTTTGGCGGCGAGCAGAAGGAGCACCTCGGCTCGCGGGCTTGCCCCCAGCACCAGCTCGGCTGCCTGGCGCGTGGCGACGGCCAGCTCGATGATGTAGCGTCGGAGCCGCTCATCGACGGTGACCTTGCGCGCCTCGGCCTGGCATTCCGCGACGGCGGCGGCATCGAAGATCGGCTCTACGCCGGCCCGCGCCGGGTCGCGAAGCTCGATGCCGGCATCCCAGCGGCGGAGCATCTCCAGCTCTTGCTCGGGGGTTGGGTAGTTCATGAACGCCTTGAACAGGAAACGGTCCTGCTGTGCCTCTGGCAGCGGATAGGTCCCCTCGTACTCGATCGGGTTCTGCGTCGCCAGCACCATGAACGGATCGGGCAGGGGAAGTTGCTGACCCTCGAGACTGACGCCCCGCTCCTCCATCGACTCGAGCAACGCGGCCTGGACTTTTGCCGGGGCGCGGTTGATCTCGTCCGCCAGCAGGATATTGGTGAACACCGGACCCTGCCGAACGCGGAATGAGCGCGACTGCAGGTCGTAGACCGAGGTGCCCACGATGTCGGCCGGCATCAGGTCGGGGGTGAACTGGACCCGGCCATATTGCAATGAGAGCAAGCGGGCGATCGTCTTCGCCAGGAGCGTCTTGCCCACCCCGGGAACCCCCTCGAGCAGGACGTGGCCCTGCGCGATCAGGGCGAGGGCGCAGAGGCGCACGGCATCGTCCTGGCCGACGATCGCCTTTGAGGCCTCCGATCGGAAGCGGGCGTAAAAATCGGCGGCTTTCATGCGGACTCCTTCATGGACAACGGATAGGCGAGGTCATGCAACCGGCGGGCCATCTCCAGGACTTCGGCCTCGCCCGCGGTGGCGAGCTCGAGCTCGCGCTCCGCGCGCGACAGCTCGGCCGCGGCAGCCGGCGCGCGTTGGGCGATGGTGGCGGTGAGGCGATCGCTGGGAACGTCGGCGCCGAGACCGACCCGCTGGGCGACCGCGCGGCGCGTGGCGGCGAGCAAGGCCTCCAGCGTAACCCGCCGGGCGCCGGTGCGATGCAGGAGGCTTCCGACCGCCACGGCGTACTCCGCCGTCGACCGGTCCTCGCGAGCTCGCAGGGGGATCGCCGGGCCGAAGGCTCGGCCGCGCATGGCCAGGCCGGCGAACGTGATGACCACGGCGAGGAGGAGGGCGAAGCCCCAGGGTGTCGTCATCCAGGCCGTTTCGGTCGAGGCGCCGGCGGCCGCCCCATGATGGAATTCGTCGAACCAGACGCGGCCACCCGCCGGCGTCAGCGCCATCAGGTCGGCCGCGAAACGACCGTTGTCAGGCTTGCCGAGATAGCCGTTGCAGAGGATCAGCGGATCGGTGAGCGCTACCAGCTGCCCCTGTCCCACGGTCTGGCGAAGCCCGAGCACCTCACCCGCGTCGTTGCGAAGCAACGGCACCTGCGTCGCCGTCGGCTTGAACGCGGGGGCCGCGTCGGCGCCGCCGACTGACTCCACTCCGCCGAAGATGGGCGCGGCGGCATGCGCCTTCGCCGAGACGGCGGTGCCCGAGCGGCGCAAGCCGAATTGGGTGTCGAGCTGTGGGTCGCCCTCCTCGGCTGCGTAAACGACGACGCCCCCCGCTTGCATCCAGCTGTTCAGCTGGGCAACCTGGTCGGCACTGAAGCCATTTGAGGGCGTGAACACGAAGAGCAGGCCCGCAGCGGCGGGCAGGCTGAAGGTGCCCTCGACCGAACCGCTCGGGTACCCGAGGGCGTCGGCGTATGCGCGCAGCGCAGAGGTGCCATCAGCGGCATCGCTGGTCGAGGCATGGTTCGGCGATTGGCGCTGGGTGGTGCCTCCACGCAGCAGCACCAGGACAAGAACCAGCACCCCCAGCCCGCCCAGCACCATCCAGCCGCGGCCTTTCATGCTGCCTGCCGGTACGGCGCCGCCGCCTCGGCGGCGCGGGCGTAGGTGGCCGCATCGGGCGTTCGATGACCGTAACTCGCCTCTTCAAAGGAGAGCAGCAACGGCCGCAACCCTTCGGCCCGGTCCGATTGCTGGAACAGTTCGCGCACCGTGAACGGGCTGTGTTCCCACGCCTGCTCGCCTCGAAGCCGAACGGAAACGGCGCCGGCGAGCGCCCTGATGGCCGCCGCGTAGTCATGACCGGCGGCCAGCCGGTCGGCATCGGCGAAGAAGTCGAGATGGGGGCGGCCCGGCAACCGGTCCGCCCGTACCCGAGCCCCCCTTCCACCCCGGCCCAGGACGCCACGCATGAGCCAGACCACGATGAGGATCACGACCGCGAGGCCGAGCCCCAGCCAGACCCAGATCGGGACGTTGAGGCGGAGGTTACCGACCCCGGCCCACGAGAGAAAATCCGCGATCTTGTGGACGATGAAGCTGAGAATCTGCTCGAGCAACGACGGACCGGCACGCAGCCCGGAATAGCGCGGCTGGGAAAGGATCCGTTGCAACTGGTCCCTTGCGCTGGCGGGGTCGGGCGTATCGACCCGCGCCTGCAACGTGGTGTACAGCGCTTGCAACCGCTGGTCCGCGTCGGCAAGGTCCGGCGGGGCCTGGCGAAGGTCACGCAAAACCTCGGGCTGGCTTCTGCCCGTTTCCTGGACGAGGACGTCGATCGCCTGCTGGATCGAGGGCAGGTCGCCGCGCTCGGCGAATTGCACCAGGGTCAAGGCCCGATGCACGGCGTTGGTGTAATCGTCCGCGGGGCTCGCCGAGGCGGAGCTTCCCCCGAACGCGGCCAGCAGCCCCGCAACGACCAGCAGCAGGATCGGCGCCGACGCCCCCCGGCGCAACGGTCTAGGCCGGCGCAGGGCCCGGGACGGCCTGTCGGGCAAGCTGGTCGAGATCCAGACCTTCCTTGCGAACCCGCAGGTCGAGGTAGAGCATGGTGATGGCGATCGGCGTAATGGCGCCCACCAGGGCATTGACGAGAGTCGCGACGGTCGTCACCAGGCCGGCGCGGAGGTCATCGCTCAAGCCTGGCATCAATGCCGCAATGCCGGTGAAGAGCAGGACGAGGGCGCCCTGGATCAGCCCGACCATGAACGAATGTCCTTGGTGAGATTCCAACTTCTTCCGAGCGCCTGCACGGGTCCGGCTCCCTCCGCGAAGAGCGCCGGCAACGAAACCGCCCAACGAACCAGGACCCAGATCACCACCGGGATCGTCACGATAAAGACGGAACCGGCGATCACGCACCCCCAGAGAAACCGGTTTCCGAAAATGCCGAAATAGCGGCGGGCGGTGCCTCCCAGCACCGAACCGATGGTTTCGACGTTGCCGGCCGCCAGCGACGTGGCCGCCCGATACAAGGCGCCCGCGGTGAACGGATACAGCAGGAGGGCGATGGGGAATGTCAGCAAGTACAGCACCGAGTTCGTGTATTGCGACTGGCGATTCTGAATTGCCTGGAGCGCTTGCGGGTCGTTCAGGTTCTGAAAAACCTGTTGCAGATAGCTGAATGGATTGGCACGGTACGATCCCGAGATCAAGGTCAGCAGCAGGTTCGGGAGGATGACGACCAGCGCAACGCCACCGATGACGGTGAATTCGCGCCGATAGAGCTTGAAGCTCTCGTCGAGGAGTTCCGCCAGGGGCAGCGGCCGGAGACGAACGGGAATGCCGGCGGTCGCCACCTGGCAATCATGCGGGAAAGATCGCCTTCGTGTCCAGCGGTTAAAAAGACCGGGTCAGTTCGAGCACGAGCAGCTGCCGCCGCAGCCACAGCCACCCGCGGTGGAGGCGCGCGTCGCGTCGCCACTTCCGACGACCGCGAACGTGGAAAACATCGCCCTGGTGTTGGTGCCCTCGCACTGCGGGCAAACCTGGCTTTCGTCACGGCTGGCGTAGCTGCCGAAGACATCGAACGTGTGGCGGCAGGTCAGACAGGAGAACTCGTAGATCGGCACGACCATATTGTAAGGATGTGAGCCCGCCGCTTCGGCGCTACGCCGAGCTGCTGCTCGACTGGAACCGGTCCGTCAACCTGACGGGAGCCCGCACCGTCGAGCAGGTCGAGGCGCAGGTCAAGGACGCCGCCGCCTTGCTGGCTGTCTCGTGGAAAGGAATCCGGCGGGTGATCGACATCGGCAGTGGCGGCGGACTGCCGGCTGTGCCGCTTGCGCTGGCGCTGCCACAGGTCCAGTTCACCCTGCTCGAGGCGAACGCCAGGAAGTGCGCCTTCCTGGAACATGTCGCCGTCACCCTCGAGCTGCGCAATGTCGCCGTGCTCTGCGGTCGAGCCGAGGACCTTGGCCACCAGCCCTTGGTTCGGGAGCAATTCGACCGGGCGATCTCGCGGGCGGCGGCTCCCGCGCCGGTGCTGCTGGAGCTTGCCCTTCCCTTCGTTACAACCGGGGGAGACCTCATTGCCGAAGTCAGCGCCGTCGACCCGCCCCGACTCGACCAGGCGGCCCGCCTCCTGGGAGGCGGCGCGCCAAGGGTCGAACGGCCTGTGGCCGGCGGGACCGCCCTGCTTGTTGTGCAGAAATTGGCCCCGACCCCAGCCAAATTTCCGCGTCGGCCCGGGCTGCCGAACCGCCGGCCACTGGCGTAACTCCGCCTTCCCGGGGGCCGTTGCATGACCATGAGGTCGGCTCTCCGCCTAATCCCCCTGATGGCTATCGGCGCCGTGGCGGCCTTCCTGCTGGCTGGACCGCTAACGTCCCTCTACAAGACCCACGCCGTGGCGAGCCGGCCTCAACCATCCGCCTCCAGCAGCATCGATCCGCACGCCTCACCAACATCGTGTCCGGCGTCGTTGCCGGTGCCGAAGTCCACGACCGTGGTGGTGCCCTCGGCGCCGGCGCTGCCGTTTGCGATCTGGGTCAACGATCCCCTGGGTGTGAACCTTCGGAGTGCCGCCAGCGCCTCGAGCGGTCGCGTCGCGACCCTCTCACAGGGTACCCAGGCCACGGCGGACGCTCGGGCTCCCGACGCCTCGGGACAGCTCTGGTATCACGTCAAGCTGGGGAGCCAGGCCGGCTGGCTGCGGGCCGACTTCGTCAGTAGCTCGCCGCTGCACGTGGCGAGCGGATTCGGCTGGAGCCTGATGCTGCCCCAGGGATACCAGGCCGCAGGTTCCGACCCGTCGCTGACAACGGTCACCAAGTCCGGCGACGAGGTCCCCTTCCTGCTCCTGCAGACCTCGAACGCGAGCACCCTGACGGTACAGTTACCCGCCACCGTTCGCGCCGACCTGGCGCCGCTCGCCGACCACACGGCAACCATCCAGGTCTGGAGTTATACCGTTTCCGAACAGGTCGCGCGCGTGGCGCTCGACACCTGCAGAGTGACCTCGGCATGGGCCCGCCCGGATCAGGGCTGGCCCTACATGTCGTCGGTCTATATCCATACGACCGGCCGAAACTATCTGCTCACCTTTCTGACCCCCGATGCCGGCAGTGCGCTGGTCAAGCAGGTGCTCGACAGCGTCGCTTTAAGCTGAGCGCGTGACAGGCGGCGCACACCGCTGGGAGAAGGCAGCGCACGCGTACGCGACCGGCGAACACAAGACCGGGCACGAGCTGCAACTCGCTGTTGATTTTGCGCGGCCGAGCGGAACCGAACGCGTGCTCGACATCGGCACCGGAGCCGGGCATACCGCCCTGGCCCTGGCCCCGAAGGTCGCCCGCGTGGTGCTCACCGACCCGGTCGACGCGATGCTGGCCACCGCCCGCCGACTCTTTCAGGATGCCGGCGTACGAAATGCGGAATTCGTGGCCGCCGCGGCGGAACGGCTGCCATTCCCCGATGCGAGCTTCGACATCGTGACCACCCGCCTTGCCGCCCATCATTTCGATGACGTGGCGCTGGCGATGCGCGAGGTCGCCCGGGTCCTGCGGCCGGGCGGTCGCTTCATCTTCATCGACACGCTCGCCCCCGACGATCCGCCGAGTGCGACGTTCCAGGACGAGGTCGAATCGCTGCGAGACCCGACCCATCGCCGGATCTATACGCAGGGGGAGTGGATCGCGTGGTGCGAACAGGCCGGCTTTCGCGTGGAGAAGACGGAAGTGGTGCGCAAGGCCCACGATTTCGAGCCCTGGCTCGAGCGCGGCGGCGAAGACGCCCTCACCATGCGGCGGGTCAGGGAACGTTTTCTGACGGCACCGGCATCCGCCGTCCGGGACCTCGCGATCGTGGTTCGGGATGACGTCGTGCTTTCGTTTACCGACCGCAAACTCGTCCTCGCCGCCCGGCGCTGATTCCCTCTGAGAAAGACCGCTCTCCCTAGTTGGCGAGGCCGCGGATCGCTCCTTCCGCAGCGGCGCGCTCATCCCAGGGCTCTTTGCCTCGGCCGATCAAAATGCTGCGTTCGTGGCCTTTTCCCGCCAGCAGGATGGTGTCGCCCGGGCCGGCCCGCCGGACCGCATGCGCAATCCCCTGACGCCGGTCCTCGATCCGGGCATACTGTTCGCCCTCTCTCCATCCGACCTCTTCGGCTCCAGCGGCGATCGCATTCAGGATGGCCATCGCGTCTTCCTCGCGCGGATCTTCGTTGGTGAAGACGGCATAGTCGCTGAGGCGGGCGGCGATCTCGCCCATCCAGGGTCGCTTCTCGCGATCCCGATCGCCGGCGCTGCCGAAGACGGCGATCAGCTTCCCCTTCGTGATGGGCCGCAGCTCGCGAAGCACCTTCTCGAGGCTCTGCGGCGTGTGCGCGTAATCGATGATCACGTTAAAGGGCTGGCCGAGGTCAACCCGCTCCATCCGGCCGCTCACCCCGCTGAAGCGTTCCAGCCCGTTCCGGATCTCGTCGAGGGTCAGGCCGACGGCGATGCCGACGGCCGCGGCCGCCAGTGCGTTGGCGGCGTTCCATCGGCCACTCAACTTCAGCCGCAATCCCAGCGGGCCGAGCGGGGTGGATGCTTCAAGGCGCAAACCATCGGCCGTCGCCTCCACCCGGCTGGCCTTGAGATCCGCGTCCATCTGGATGCCGTATGTGATCTGGCGGGCGATCGGCCGGTTGACGAGGTAGGCGTAGCTTGGATCGTCGCGGTTCAGCACCGCGGTTTTCGTCACGCCCTTCGCTACGCTACCGGCGGTCAGATCGATCAGCCGCGCCTTCGCCTCCTGGTAGGCCTCGATCGTCTTATGGAAATCGAGGTGTTCGTGGGCGATGTTGGTGAAGGCGGCGACGTCGTAGTCAACGCCCACTACCCGCTGCAAGGCGAGACCGTGGGAGCTGGTCTCGATCACGGCGTACTTCAGCCCACTGTCACGCATCCGCGCCAGCTGCTCCTGGATCTCCAGCGCCTCCAGGGTGGTCTGGCGCGAGTCGTTCAGGTCGACGTTGTCTCCATGTCGGATATCAACAGTGCTCATGGAACCGGAAGGACGGCCGGCCGTCAGCAACATCTGCTGGATCATGGTTGTGGTTGTCGTCTTGCCGTCGGTCCCGGTGACGCCGATGACCACCAGCTCGCGGCTCGGGTGGCGATACAACGTGCTGGACATCAGCGCCAGCGCCTCGCGAGTATCCGGAACCACGACCTGCGGCCAGGCGGTCCCCACGCGCCGGGCGACGACGGCGGCCACCGCGCCGTCGCGCAGCGCCGTCTCGACGTAGCGGTGCCCGTCCGTGTGCGTACCTGGAATGGCGACGAAGCAATCGCCGGCTTTCAGCCGCCGCGAGTCGTAGCAAAGGCCTACCACCTCGGGGTCGGTCGGCGGCGCCTCGAGCACCGTCACACCCTCGAGGAGGCGGCTCAACTTGATGCCAGTCACCGAAACGACATGATGCTACGCTCAGGCCGATGGCGGCCACCATGCGGTCGCTTCGCATCGGCGGGCGCGAGTTCCATTGGGGGACGCGCACCTACCTGATGGGGATTGTCAACGTCACGCCCGACTCCTTCTCGGGCGACGGTGTGACCGATCTCAAGAAAGCGGTCGGCCAGGCCCGCCAAATGGAGCAGGACGGCGCCGACCTGATCGACATCGGCGGTGAGTCCACGCGGCCCGAGACCTGGGTGGGTCCGGGCCTGAGCTCGGATGAGGAGCTGGCGCGCGTGATCCCGGTGCTGGAGCAGGCCGTCGCCACCGTCACCGTACCGATCTCGATCGACACGTATAAGGCTGCCGTGGCCGAGCGTGCCATCGCGGCCGGCGCGGCGATGGTGAACGACGTGTGGGGACTGCGGCGCGATCCCCGGATGGCAGCAACGGTTGCCGGGGCCGGCGTGCCGGTGGTGCTGATGCATAACAATCCCGGTGGGGGCTATCGCGACCTGATCGGCGAAATCGCGGCCAGCCTCAGTGGGAGCGTCGAGCTCGCGCGGTCGGCCGGCATCGCAGAGGATCGCATCATCGTGGACCCGGGCATTGGTTTCGGGAAAACGCGCGAAGAGAACCTCGAGATCATCCGTCGCCTGTCCGAGCTGCGCCGGCTTGGTTTTCCGTTGTTGATCGGCCCCTCCAGGAAATCGTTCATTGGCAAGACGCTCGATCTGCCGGCGGGTGAGCGGCTCGAAGGCACGGCCGCGGCGGTCGCGCTCAGCATCGCCGGCGGCGCCGACATCGTCCGGGTCCACGACGTCAAGGCGATGGTTCGGGTGGCGCGGATGGCGGACGCGATCCGGCAATCGGGCCCGCCGGCCCACGCGAGCGGCGCTTCAGTGCCAGGCGAGCGTTTGAGGCGTTCGTCTACGGTGTGGCTCGCCCTGGGAAGCAATCTGGGTGACCGTGCAGGGTACCTGCGGGCGGCACGGAAGGCGTTGCCGGAGGCGGGCGTCACGGTGGTGCGCGCCTCCCGCGTTGCCGAGACGGAGCCGGTCGGCATTCGTGACCAGCCGCACTTCCTGAACCAGGTGCTCGAGGTCGAAACCTCGCTCGAGCCGCGACCCCTGCTGGACACTCTCAAGCAAATCGAGCGCCAGCTTGGCCGGACCGCGCGCCAGCGTTGGGGACCGCGCGAGATCGACATCGACATCCTTCGCTACGACGGTCGCACCGTCGACGAGCCCGGCCTCCACATCCCCCACGCGCAACTTCAGAGCCGCCCCTTCCTGCTCGACCTCCTCGAGGACATCGACTCCCGATGAATGAGCCGCTGCGGATCGCCTGGCTCGGTCACCAGAGCGGCCGCGCCGGCGACGGCCTGCTGACCTATTCCCGCGAGATCGTGGCCGGACTTCGGGCGCGGGGCGTCAAAGTCTTCTTCGTCCATCACGGCGCGCTGGCCGCCGTCACCGACGACACGCTCACCCTGCGGTCGCTGACGGGCAGTCACCGGTACATCATCTCCTCGCCCAGGACAAAGCGCATCATCACCGACCTGCTACGCCGGGAGCGGGTCGACCTGGTGCACGTCTCGCTCAGCTTCTCGACCCTGATCGATTTCGGGCTCCCCGAGCTCTGTCACGAGCTGGGCCTGCCGGTGGTGGCGACCTTTCACGTGCCGTACGATTCGCGCTTTTCCCTGTGGCAGGGGATCAGCTCGGCGGTGTATCGTCTCTACGCGCAGTCGCTGGCGAGCTTCGACCGGGTGATCATCTTTTCGGAACAGCAGAAGAGCCTGCTCGAGAATTACGGCGTCCCGGCCGCGAACGTTGCCGTCATCCCGAACGGAGTCGACGTCGACAAGTACGCGCCCGGATCGTCAGCGTTCAAGCAGACGTCGCAGGCGAGCACGCTGGTCGGATACCTGGGCCGGGTCGATCCGGAGAAGAATGTCGATGTGCTGGTGCGAGCGTTTCAGGACGTCGACGCGGCCGAGGACGTCAAGCTGGTGGTGGTCGGCAGCGGCGGCGAGCGGCGCCGGCTCGAACGGCGCTACGGCAGCCGGCGCATCATCTTCACCGGCCAGGTGCTCGAGGAGGCCGAGCGCATCGCCATGCTGCGCGCCATGGACATCTTTGTGCTGCCGTCGCTTGTCGAAGGGCTGTCTCTATCGCTGTTGGAGGCGATGGCCTGCGGCGTGGCCACGGTGGCGACCGACGTCGGCTCCGATGGGGAGGCGCTGCGGGGGGCGGGCCTGGTCGTCGACCCCCGGGACCTGGACGGCCAGCTCCGGCTGGCGCTGCGTACCCTGATCGAGTTCCCCGACTTTCGCGCCGAGCTGAGCCGGCGGGCCCGCGCGCGCGCTGTGGAACGCTACAGCCTATCCGACAACCTCAATCGCCTACTGGCGGTTTACCAGGAACTTCGGCCGGCGGCGGGTTCCTGACGGTCGACCACTAGCCGAGCTTGCCGGCGCTCGTGAAGCGGTAGCCGATCCCGGGCACCGCCAGGATGAAGAAGGGGTGCGATGGATCCTGCTCGATCTTCCGCCGCAAGTTGCGGATGTGGACGTCGATGACGCGGGTCTCGATCGGGTACTCGTAGCCCCACACGTGGTTGAGGATTTTTTCGCGGGAGAGAACTTTGCCTGCGTTCGAGGCGAGGAACGCCAGCAAGTCGAACTCGGTGTGCGTCAGCAGCACCTCACTGGAATCGTGGAAGACGCGGCGCTCGTTCAGATCGATGACCAGGTCTTTGAATTCCAGGCGACCCTGGTTGACGGCTTCCTCTTCCTGGCGCGCCTTGCGTAAATGGGCCGCGATCCGGGCCAGCAACTCGCGGGTGCGGAAGGGTTTGGTGATGTAGTCGTCGGCGCCGATCTCCAGCCCGACCACGACGTCAATCTCTTCGGTCTTGGCGCTGAGGATGATGATCGGCACCCGCAGGCCGGCTTTGCGAATGTCCCGGCAGACGTCGAAACCCGAAACATCGGGAAGCATGATGTCGAGCAAGATCAAGTCGGGCTTGTTGAGCTCGATGCGGCGGAGGGCCTCGCCGCCGGTCTCCGCCTCGACCACCTCGTAGCCTTCTTTCTCGAGGGCGAGATGGATCGCCTTGCGGATCATCGCCTCATCGTCGACGATCAGGATCCTCTTGGGCGGCGGCATCAGCGGCTAGTGCGCGCCGACGGCGAGGCGCGGCCGGGTCCGAGCGGTCGTTTCCGCCCGCGGCACCGTGACGGTGAAGACCGTGCCCTTTCCATGCCGGCTTCGCACGTGGACCTGGCCACCCAGCATGGTGACCAGACTGCGCACGATGTACAGCCCGAGCCCGGTGCCGGAGGTACGCCGGACGGCCGGGTCGTCGGCGCGATAAAACTTCTCGAAGAGGCGGGGCATATGTTCCTTGCGGATTCCGACCCCCTGGTCTGAGACCTCGAACCTCACCGCCGACGGGTCGCCTCGCGCGCTGAGGGTGATCTGGGTGCCGGGTTCGGAATATTTTATGGCATTGTTCACCAGATTCACCAGGATCTGGTGCAGCTTCCGCGCCTCACCCATAACGGCGGGCAGGCCCTCGGGGATCCGGCATTTCAGGGTGCGGCCCTTGAGCATCGGACGGACCTCGTCGCAGACGTGCTTCACCACCGAGACGACGTCGACGCGCGAGAAGTCCACCGAGATCCGGCCGGAGTCGATCCGGCTCACCGACAGGATATCGCCGATCAGCCGCTCCATCCGGTCGGCCTGGCCGTGCAGATCCTGCAACAGCTCACGCCGTTGGGCCTCGCTCAAGTCAAAGTCGAGCAAGAGCTCGCTGAGACCCTTGAGCGTCGTGAGTGGCGTCTTCAGCTCGTGCGACGCCGCCAGCATCAGCGCATCGCGGGCTTCGATGGTCTCCAGCTCCGGCGTCACGTCGTGGATCACGATCACCGCCCCGTCGGGGGTGCGGCCTTTGATGTGCAGTGGCGAGACCGAGTAGGCGACTCTGACCGGATCGTCGCTGGTGCGCAAGCGGAATAGATAGGCAAAGTGGGTGTTGATCCGGGTTCCGAGCCGCAGCGCCCGTCGCAGCGCGCCGTTGGGTGCGCACAGGTTGACACCCGTCTCGGTGCGCACCTCGAGGATGTCGGCGGCCGGCCGCCCAAGCGCATCGCCCCGGCCCCACCCGGTCAGGCGCTCAGCGACCGGGTTCAAGGCAATCACGGTCGCTTCGCGGTCCACGAGGATCAGGGCCTGGGGGAACTGCTCAAACGCTTGCTCGGAGAGCGTTCGCTCCCTCGCCATGTCACCGCAGTATAGGCTGGCGAACTCGCGCCTTCAATTGCTGCAGCCGGCGCTCCAGCTTGAAGGGCCCCGGGCGCAGCACCCGCTGGTAGAGGCCGATGTAGCGGACCGTCTCGCCGCCGAAGCCGGTCTTGAACCGGTACAGGCCGAACCACGGATGGTCGGGTGCCGGCTCTTCCGGTATTCCCCACCAGTCGTAGGTATCGCAACCCAGCGCCCGAAAGTCGAGCATCGCCCGCCAGTGCAGCAGGTAGTTCGGCATCAGCTCGCGTTTGTGTTCGGTGGAGCCACCGAACAGGTAGTAGGCGGTCTTACCGAAGCGGAAGACCATGATCCCGGCCAGCGTGTCGCCCTCGTGCTGCGCCAGGTACAGGCGGACCTCATCCCGTGGTGAGAACAGGTCGATGGCCGCCTGGTAGTACGCGACGCCGGGAAGATGAATCCCTTGCCGTTTCGCGGTTTCGCCGGCGAGGCGGGCGAAGATTTCGACATCGCGTGAACCGATGACCGTGACGCCTTTGCGCTCAGCCAGGTTGAGGTTGTAGCGGGTCTTCGGCTTGAAGCCCGCTTTCAGCGTGGCCGGTTCAAGGTCGATGCGCAGCAGCTGGGTCGCCTGCGGCTGCACGGACTCCCCCTGCACAAATCCACGCCCCTCGAAGAAGGCCGGCCACTGGTCGCCAACCCGGTCGTTGGGCTCGACCCGCAGCACGATGCCGCCGCCGGCGCGTGCCCGTCGCGCCAGATCGTCGAGGACCTGGATTCGCGCCGCCGCGACCACGGCTGGGCCGCGGGGTACGTAATAGAGCGCGGCTCGGGGCAGCAGCGTCGTGGTGCGCTGCATCGAGCAGAGGCCGTGTCGGCCATCCTGGACGAGCAGGCGTTCGATGCGCCAGCCGAATCGTGCCTGCAACTCGCCCCAGGTCCAGCTCTGCAGCAGGTTGCCTTCCGGCTGCTCGAGCAGAAGCCGGTCCCAGGCCTGCGCGCCCAGGGCGTGGCCGTGGGTGATGGCCGCTGCGGTTTCAGACAAACTCGGGCTGGCCGGCCCGCGCGAATCGCTCGGCCAGGCGGATCGTCAACGTGGCGGCCCGGTTGACCGGTAGGTCGTAGAGCCCGATAAAGCGGACCAGGCGACCGTTGAAGCGCGATTTGAAGACGTAATAACCGTAGCCACGCTGGCCCGGTTGGGGATCGAGCGGTACGCCCCACATGTCGTAGCTGGTGCATCCTCGTCGCTGGGCGTCCTCGATCGCTCGCCAGTGCAACAGGTAGCCGGGTTTGAGGTCCTTCGCCTCCGAGCGCGTGCCACCGTAGAGGTAGATGAGCTTCGACCCGAAGAAGAGCATCACCGCCCCCGCCAGCAATCGATCCTCGAGTCGGGCGAGGTAGACGCAGACCTGGCCTCGCTCGCGAAACAGGCCGAGCAGGTCCTGGTAATAGGCGCGGCCGCGGATGGTGAACTGCTCACGGGCGGCCGTCTCAACAAGCAGGTCGTAGAAGCTGTCCATCGCCGCCGACGCTTCCGAGGCTTCCACCATGATGCCCTGGCGGCTGCCCGATCGGATGTTTCGCCGCGTCGACTCCTTCAGCCGCATCAGCGCCGCATCACCACCGCTGATGTCGACCAACATCGTCGCCTGGTGCTGGATCGGATGCCGGCTTGGCAGCGCCCCGCTGGCGGTCAGCGCGGCGCGTTGGGCATCAGTGGTCCATTCCGGATCGACCTTGAGGACCGTGCCGCCCTCCGCCGCCAGGTGTTCGCGCAGCGTCTGCCAGAAGTCGGGCCAATTCTCGAGGTGGCCGTCGAGGATCGGCCCTCGTGGAGCGTAGTCCAGGTAGAGCCCACCGG
The DNA here is from genome assembly GCA_005881715.1 of Chloroflexota bacterium. Classification (GTDB taxonomy): domain Bacteria; phylum Chloroflexota; class Dormibacteria; order CF-121; family CF-121; genus CF-13. Next base: position 34,879 of record VBEE01000055.1, read on the forward strand.
GAAGGCGGCGGCGCAAGACGGCGGCCGCCGCGATCGGCCGGGCGGCCTCGACCCAGAGGTAGCGGCGGGGCTGCCAGCCGTAGCGCGACTTGAGGCTACCCCATGCCCAGGCTTGCAGCAACGATGCGTCGGGGGCCCGCGAAACGAACGCGTCCCAGGCGGACGCATCCTCGCAGGTCGTCAACTCGGGCATCCGCCCTCAGCTTAGCGGGCCACCCGGCCGAGCGGCGGCAAACCCGGGTTGCGAACACTTGGAGTATCGTATTTGGCCTGTGCTAGCATTGGGAAGAAATCTCGGGGCGGTGGGAGGCTTTTTTTGAGTTCCATCGAGCAAGCGCCGAGACTTGTGGACTACAAGGGATCGTTAGACCAAACCCCCCTGCTATCTCTCTTGCAGTCGATGCAAGCTCAGCGCGCCACAGGGACCCTTCAAGTACGCAGCGGTGGCGAGGCGTTCTCGCTGTTTTTTCTCTTCGGTCACCTGTTTCACGCATACGGCAACGGGAGTCAGGGCGAGGAGGCGGTCTTCGAACCCCTCGCCTGGCGCCAGGGCGACTACACCTTTGACCCCAAGTCGAAGCTCCCGACCGAGGAGACGATCACCGCGCCCACGGCGGACATTCTGGCGGAGGCGAAGCGTCGGGGCGTGCCCGGCGCCGACAACGGCCCGGTGGCGGCCATCCGGTCGCCCGCTCCGCAAGCCACATCACCCGCGGCCGCTGCGCCGGTCGCCCCCCAGGTCAGCGAGCGGCCCGTCGTGAGCCAGCCGCCCCAGGTAGCTGCGCAGCCCACCGCCGAGGAGGGACCACCCCCGACCGAGCTCTACCCCTTGCCGGTCGGCAAGCTCGTCTACGAGTCACTGAAGACGGCCTTCGTCGACTTCCCCAAGCTACTGCGCTCGCTGAGCACCGATCGGCTGACCGGCTATCTGCGGCTCACGGGTCAGGCCTCCCGCGGCATGATCCTCTTCTACCAGGGCAGCCTGATCGAGAGCTTTTACGACGGGGGCGCGGTCGTCTCCACCGGCCGGACCGCCTTCTCGCTGTTCAAGAACGACGTCGATCGCGGCGAGGGAAGCATGGACGTCATCGAGCTCACCGCCGAGGTCGTGACGGCCATCTATCAGCTGCTGACCGCGCCGACCATCCTGCAGGGTTTGCTGGCGCGCTTTGTCGATGTCCGCGCCCTTCTGCAATACCTGCAAGAGGAAAAGATCCATGGAAGTCTGCTGGTCCGCGCCCCGGAGGAGATGGGTATCGTCTTGCTGCGTGACGGCCAGCTGCTGGGCGCCTTCACCCGCGGCCAGCCACAGCTGATGCAGGATCCGGAGATCGTGACCCGCTTGTGCGCCGATCCCAAGACGCGGATCGAGGTCAAGGCCGTCGCCGACCTCGAGGAGCCGGCTTCGGTAAGCCTGGAAGAGATGCTGGCCATGACGCCCTCGGTGCCGGCGACGGTCTACCGGCCGGCGCCGCCCCAGCCCTCGAGCGCCCCGGCGGCACCGCGAGCCCAGCAGCACGCGCCCGCTCCGGCGGCCGCCGCGCCGGTCAGTGCCGAGCCCGATATCGACTGGCCGTCGCTGATGAGCCAGCTGAATCAGATGGCCGACAGCGCGCTCCAGAGTCGCTCGAAGAAGGTGAAGGAGATGCTGAGCTCAACCGAGCACAATGTCGACGCGCTGGACCGGACGATCGACCGGATCTCGCAGACGTCGATCATGTTCGTCGACCCGGCGCGGCTGACGAACCTGGCGAATGAGATGCGCCAGCTGCTCGAAGAACAGCGCTAGGTCGACACCCCGTTCGCTGCCCGGCCGCGCACGCCCGTTCTGCCGGCTTAGAGTCGGCTAATTTCGCTCTCCTAGTATCAGGTGATGCGGCGCGGCATCGTTCTCACGCTGGCCCTGGTCGCGTGCCTGTTGAGTGCCTGCGCCCTCAATCCACCGCGAATCGTGAGCATCTCGCCCAGCCGGGACGTGACCGATGTGGCGACCAATCAGGCAATCAGCATCAGCTTCGACCGGCCCATGAACCGCGATTCGGTCGAGAAGCGGTTTGCGCTCTCGCCCGTCCTGAAGGATTGCGAAGGGTCAAAGAATTGCCGCTTCGCCTGGACCGGCAACACCCTGATGTTCATCCACACGCACGTCAATTTCGCGTTATCCACCGCATATACCGTCGCGATGCACGCCGGCTACGCCGACGCCAGCGGTCAGCAGAACACCCTCGACCACTCCTGGCACTTCACCACCGAAGGCCGGCCGATGCTGAGCTCGGTCGACCCGGGAGACAACGCCGGCTCCGTCGCCCCGGATCGAAACATCGTTCTCAGCTTCAGCCGGGCGATGCGGCCCGACACGATGCGGGCGGCGGTGCAGCTCACTCCGGATACGTCCTTTCTGCTGCGCACGCGCCCGGGCGGCGACGGCTCCCAGTTCGAAATCATTCCGCTCTCGGTCCTCCAGTCCAATCAGGCGTATACCGTCTCGGTCGACCGGCCGCTGGACGTCCACGACAACGCGCTGGACGGTCGGGTGCAAACCCATTTCCGCACCGGGACGCTTTCGGTCTCGCGAAAGATCGGCTACCTGGTCGGGCAGCGCGAGCAGCCGGCATTCGCGATTGGCCTTGTCGATCCCCATGCGGACAGCTTTCTCTCGCGCGCCACCCCCAAGATCCTGTACCAGCTTCCTGGACAGGGCCAGGCGCAGGACGCGATCCTCTCCTTCGACTGGGCGCCCGATGGACGGCGGCTGGCGCTGATCCGGGCGCCCCGCGGCGCCAGTAGCGGCGCGATCCAGATCGTCGACGTGTCCACCGGGGCCGTCGTCAGCTCCGGAATCAGCGGGTCGCAGGTCTACTGGTCGGCCGACGGGACGATCGTCTATCAGAAGGACGGGAGCTTGCGCCGTTTCCGGCCGGCCACGCTCACCGATGTCGCCCTCACCGATCCGAGCGACGGGCTGGTTTTCGGTCCGGTGGCGCTCAGCCCTGATGGCCGGTCGGTTGCCTACAGCACGGTGGATCGGCTGGGCCAAAACCATCTCTGGATCATGAATCTCGACCTGCGTAGTCGCTACCGGCCGGCCGGCCTCGATGACCCCGCGGACCATCCGGCCTGGTCGCCGAACGGCACCAAGCTCGCCTTTCGCCGGATGACGGCCACCGGCCCGGAGCTGTGGGTCTACGACCTCTCCGCCAGCGGGGCGAGTGCCTATCGCCGCGGTGGTCCGCTCGACATCAGCGCGGCCGCCTGGCTGAGCGACAACAGCACTCTCTTTGCCGCCACCGGCGTGGGCGTCTCGGCAGCGCTCTATCGGGTCAACATTTTTTCCGCGGGCGAGGTCGGTGGCGTGGTCAAGGTCACCGGAGGCAAGGACGCGCCCAACGGATCGACCCCGAATACCCCCGCGTACGATCGCCGGGTTAGCTTTACCAGCGAGGTTGGTGAGCTACCGCAGATTTACCTGATGAACGGCGACGGCTCGCGCCCCCAGCAGCTCACCGAATGGGAAGCGGATTACCCATACACCGGGACCTCGCCAAACTGGAACCCGGCCGGCTAGGCCGCCAATGGCGTGACGTCGTCCTGGACCACGTCGATCTGTGGCGGCTTCAGATAGTTCGCGTGGAAGTAGGCCCGGACGACGACCGTGATCAGCACGGCGACCGCCATCAGCACCGCCGATGACCAGAACGGTGTCCCCGCCCCGATCCCGTACATCCAGCCGCCGATCGGGTAGGCGGCCACCACCACCGCCCCGGTGATCAATGCGAACAGGCCGTAGCCCCGCGCCATGGCATGGTCGGGGAGCACCTCGCCGATGACGGCGGTCATCACCTGGCGGAACGACCAGAACGCGCCCCGCAGGAAGAAGGCCAGGCCGAGGATCGGCAGCGCCGTCGAGGAGAGCAGCAGCACCGCGGACACGACGTAGGCGGCCTCGAAGCAGAGGACGATGCCGACACTGCCCAGCGACCGTCGCAAGCGGCCAAGGCTGAGCCCTAAGAGCACCGATCCCAGATACAGGATGCTCATCAGGACGCCGATCCAGACGTTGTCGACATGGGCCGCTTCGCGCGCATACAGGGCCGTGAAGGTCCAGGGGATGAAGATGATGACGGTCACGACTGAGAACAGCACCAGCAGCACCCGGAACGCCGGATACCGCATCAGGTCGCGGTAACGCAAGGCGGGCAGGACCAGCCGCGGCGGCTCCTTCGCCGGCAAGAACCAGATGCAGAGCGCCGCCAGCGCGGAGAATCCGGTCGCCATCCAGAACAGGGCTCGCAATGAAATGACCTGGGCCAGCACCCCGGTGAGCAAGGTGGAGGCGATCAGCCCCAGGGAATAGGCGGACAGCACGGTCGTCATCACCATGGCGATCCGATCCCGGGGCACGCCCAGCGTGAGGTAGACGCTGATGGCCGGGGTGTTGATGACGGCAGCCTGCATCAAGGCGACGCCGAGTGCGGTCCAGGCCCAGTGAGGCGCGAGGGCGAAGCAGAGCGGGCCGGGGATCGCGATCAACCAGCCGGCGATGATCGTCTTGTGAAGGTCGCGGCGCTCGGCCAGGCGGGTGCCGGGGAAGATCACGAGGGTTGCCACGAGCATGCCGACCGCGGCGACGAGCCCGATCTCGAAGGCGCTGGCGCCCAGATCATGCTGGTAGATGGCTCCAAAGGCGACAAAGGGCCCCGCGCCGAGGCCCGAGAGCCCGTGGGCGAAGAAGAGGAGCCAGCCGCCGCGATCGATCCGGACCCGGGTTTCTGGCCGGTGTCCGCCAATGGGGGCCGGTCGGGGACGGGGTACCCGGGCGGGGCGCACCCTGATATATCGCGCCGCATTCGACGACCCATCGGGCGTGCGGCGACGAAGCCGTGAAGGGTTTAGGCAGCGCGGTCGCTACGCTGCAAGTGGCTCATCCATGCTGATCCGCCGGTGCAGCCGCGCCAGCCGCCGGGGCGCCCACCAGTTGGCGCGGCCCAGCAGCCGCATCACCGCCGGCACGATCAGCGCCCGCACCAGCGTGGCGTCGAGGGCCACGGCGATCGCCAGCCCCAGCCCGATCGACTTGATCAAGACGACGTCCGCCAGCCCGAACGCCAGGAAGACCGCCACCATGATGGCCGCCGCGCCGGTGATCAGCCGTCCGCTTCTCTCCAGTCCATCGGCCACCGCCTGGGTCGTGTCCCGAGTGCGCCGGTACTCCTCCTGGATCCGGCTGATCAGGAGCACCTCGTAGTCCATCGACAGCCCGAAGACGATGCAGAACAACAGAACCGGGACCGAGGGGTCGAGCGGAGCGGCGGTGAAGTTGAGCAACGAGCTGAGATGGCCCTGCTGGAAGATCCAAACCAGCGCCCCGAAGGAGGCGCCAATTGACAGGATGTTCATGATCACCGCCTTCAAGGGCAAGACCACGGACCCGGTCAGCAGGAACAGCACGAGGTAGGTGACGACCATCACGTACGCCACCGCCAGCGGGATGCGCGCAAGGATGAAGTCGGTGAAGTCGATCGAGAAGGCCGCCACCAGCATCGAGCTTCCGGCAGGCGGCGGCATGCTTCGCAACGAACGAACGATGGAGCGCGCCGCCTCGCTTTCCTGGCCGTGCTTGGTCACCACGGAGAGCACGGCGATCCGAGAGCCTGTCGTGCCGTGAACGATCGCCTGGACCCGGGCCGGCTGTGCAGACGCCGGCTGCGTCAGTAAGGTCTGGTACTCGGCGCGCGTCAACGATCCGTCGTAGCTCACCAGGCTCTCGACGCCCGCCACCCCCGGGACCCGCTTGATTCGCTGGGCCAGGTCGTAGAGCTCGCCCACCCGATCGCTGGTGAGCGGGCCGCCGCTTGCGTAGTGAACGACGACGCTGAAGAAGGTCTGACCCTGCCCCGGAAAGGTTTGGAGCTGGTCGTAGCCGCGCCGGGTCTCGGCATTGGGCGGCAGCATGCCGACGTCGCCGTTCGCAATCCGGATCTGGAAGAAGGGCAGGACCATCAACAGCAGCAGCGCCACGACGGGAACCAACACCAGCACGGGGTGCCGCATCACCCGGATGGCGAGGCCATGCCACAACCCACGGCCGGTGGCACGGCGTGGCAGCGGAAGGCGTGCCCAGTTCACTCGATGGCCGAGGATCGCGAGGAGCGATGCCAGGAAGGTCAGCGCGTAGAGCACGGCGATCGCGACCACGATGGCGCCGGCAAAGCCCATCGACGCCAGGAAGGAGTCCTGGAAAAAGAGCATGGCACTCAGCCCGATGGCGACCGTGATCCCCGAAAACGTCACCGCCCGACCGGAGGTTCGCATGCTGGCGATCAGCGCCTGCTCAGGGGGGCTTCCCCCGGACAGCTCTTCGCGGAACCGGTTGACGATGAAGAGCGAGTAGTCGATCGCCACCCCCAAGCCGATCAGGGTGACGATATTGGTGGAATAGGTCGAGACATCGGTGAAATGCGCCAGCACGCCAACCCCAGCCAGGCCGCCAACCACCGCAAGCCCGCCCACCCCAAGCGGCAGCAACATGCTCACCACGGTGGCGAAGACGATCAGTAGCAGCGGAACGATGATGACGAGCGAGACCACCTCGGCGCGCTGCAGGTCGGAGGCCAGGTACTTGTCGAAGTCGGAACCGATCGCGACGTTCCCCGTGCCGAGCACCTGGAGCCGGTCCGAGCGGACCTCGGCGCGCAGCTGCGCGTAGTACTGTCGTGCAGTGGGGTAATCGTCCTTGAGGGAGACCTGGGCGAAGGCATGGTGGCCGTCGGTCGAGGTCATGGCGCGGGCTTGCTCGGCCGGCAGATCAAAGGGGGTGTCGACGGTCTTGACGCGAGGATCCGCTTTCAACGGTTGTAGCGCGGTCAGCATGGCTTGCTTGAAGGCGGGGTCGCCGACGGCCATGGCGTCGCTGCCGAAGACGAGCACGAATGAGGAGCCGGCGCCATTCTGTGGCAGCTGGTCCTGCATCAGCGCGAGGGCCCGCCCCGACTCGGTATTCCGTCCGCCGCTGTTCTTCAGCGTGCCGCCGTTGAAGAGGGCGACGATCGAGCCGGCCAGCATGACGGCGGAAACGCCCAGGACTGCCCATCGGTGCCGGTACACGAATTGACCCCACCAGGCAAACATCTCAGCCCTCCACCGACGCCCGGCGTCGCCTGTTGGCGAATGCCATCGTCATTTCGCACAGGGCGTCGATCGCGGCGTCCGCATCAAACACCGGATTCATCACCTTCTGCAGATAGATGCCGTGCAGGCTGCCCCAGATGCTCGCCGCGATCGCGTCAACCGACGCGGCCGGCGGCTCGGCCATGCCCGCAATGACCCCCTGGGTGATACGGGCGACAAAGGCCCGGCGCTCATCGATGAAGGTCCGTACCGCCGACGCGATTTTCGGATTGTGCAGGCCCACGCCGAACATGTCGAACGTCAGCACGAACAGCCCTGAATAGGCCTTGAGCTCCTGTTTTGCCAGCTCGAAGCCGATGCGGGCGAACGCCATCGGATCGGCATCCTCCGGCAGGGGTCCCGTGAGATTAAGGCCGGCCTGCTCCCAGGCGCGCATCGCCGGCTCGCACCCACGCTCGATCGCCGCCACCAGCAGATCCTCTTTGGTCCCGAAGTAATAATGGGCCAGCCCGGGCGCGACCCCGGCCTCGGCGGCAATATCCTTCATCGAGGTTTCGTGGTACCCCTGCCTGACCAGGGCACGGTAGGCCGCATCGATGATCCGGTCCTTGGTCTGATCGGGCACCAGCGACCTCCCCTCTGCTTAGTTGGTCAATCAATCAAAGGTCTTGGCCATTCAACCAGACCCGGGCCCTGGCGTCAAGCCTTCAGCCGGCGACAGCCGGCCGCAGCTCGGGCAGGCGAGGCGCGCCGTATTCGGCGACCAACCGGTCAACCGTGTCGGTCCAGCTGAACTGGGTGGCCACCAGCCGGCTCCGCCGGCTGAAGCACCGCCGCAGCTCCTCATCGTGAAGGAGTCGACCGATCCGCTCCGCATATTGCGCGGGATCGTGGGAACTGAGGGTGAAACCGGTCAGGCCATCCTTCACGATGGCTGGCACGCCACCCACGCGGGCGGCCACCACCGGAGTGCCGCATGCGCTGGCCTCGAGGGCCACCAGGCCGAACGACTCGCTGTACGAGGGCACCACGCAGACCGCGCCCAGGCTGAGGTAGCTGGCCAGCTCCGCCTGCTCGACCGATCCCAGGAACCGGACCTGGCCGTCGACGCCCAGCGCCCGAGCCAGCGCCTCCAGCCGCGCTCGCTCGCCGCCGCTGGCGCGGCTTTCACTGGCGCCGTTGTGGCTGTCCGCCCCGATCACGATCAGAACTGGCCGTTCGGAAGCCTCGCTGGACCCAGCCAGGAGTGCGACCGCGCGGATGACGATCTCTGCTCCCTTGAGCCGCTCGAGCCGGCCGGCGAAGACGACCACGGGCGCATCGCCCAACCGCAGCTCGATTCGCAAAGCCTCGGTCGGCCGGGGGGCGAAAAGGCGTAGATCGACGCCAGGCGCGACCACGCTGACCCGGCTGCGCGACGCGCCATACAGGCGCACCAGGTCGTCGGCCTCCTGGAGACTGGAGGCAATCAGGCGATCGCTGTTGCGCACGATGGCCTGCTCGACTGCGATCCGGTGCTCGGGTTCGACGATCGCGCCCTCCGCCGCGCGCTCGTTCTTGACCCGCGCCAGGGTGTGGAACGTATGGAACCAGGGGACCTTCCACTCGTCACGTAGCCGCGCGCCGACCCAACCGGACAGCCAGTAATGGCTGTGGACCAGGCCGTAGCCGATACGGCGCCGCCGCTGCTCGCCGAGCACCGCCTCGGTGAAGCTGGGGAGCAAGTCGAAGAGTCCGCCCTTATCGAGGTCTTCGGCGGGCCCAACCCGCAGCCGGGTTACCCAGCTCTTCTCTGCCAGCCGCACCCGCTCGGGTCCGTCGACGCTGGTCCGCCTGGTGAAGACCTCGGTGGGGATACCGCGCCGGCTGAGCTCCTCGCAGACCGCCCGGACATAGACGTTCATCCCGCCGTTTTCTCCCGCCCCCAGGGCGGCAACCGGCGAGGCATGCAGGCTCACGATGGCGAGCGGTTTCAGCGCCGTCCCTCCTTGCGTGGCGATCGAGCGCCACTCCATCGTCGCGGTTTGGTTGTCATCCGGTCAACTTCAAATCAGTACAAGGGGGCGGCGAACCGGCAGCAAACCTGCACCGTCCGCTTGACAGGGCCGGTCACCTCAACCTTGGCAGTGGTCATTCCAATTCTTAGCCACCGTCGGCTGAGCCCAAACGTACGATCGCGCTCTACCTCGGACGGTACGCTAGGATGCGCCTCGGCCGTGTCCGCCCCCAAGCGCCTTCTCTTTCTCTTCTCCGACACCGGTGCTGGGCATCGCGCCGCCGCGGAGGCGGTCGCCGCGGCGTTGCAACTGCGCTACCCGAACCGGTTTATGATCGACTGCTTCGACCCCATGGCGGACCAGCGGGTCGTGGCCGGGCGGCTGACCGCGCTGTATGGACCGATCACGCGGCACGTACCCATCCTCTGGGGGCTCGCCTATAACCTCACGAACGTACAGCCCACGGTGCGGCTCTTCCAGCACGCCATCGGCCGCGGCCTTCGGCGCAAGCTGCGCCGGGCACTCGAACCCCGTCCGGCGCTGGTTGCCAGCTTCCATCCTCTGCTCAACCACGTCGCCGCCGATGTCATGCCCCACGGGGTGCCGCGGGTGACGGTCATCACGGACTGGATCGACTTTCACCAAGCCTGGACCGACCTGACCGCAGACTCCATCATTTGCCCTTCGCAGGCGGCCTACGACCTCTGCCGGCGGCGGGGTGTGCCGGCCGATCGGCTGGTCAGGGCGGGACTCCCGATCCATCCCCGCTTTTCGGAGGCCATCCGTCGCTTCACCGACAAGACCGCGATGCGGCTCCGACTCCGGTTGCGACCGCACGCACCCACCGTGCTGCTGACTGGCGGTGGCGATGGGACGGAGCCCTTGCGGAAGTACGCGGCCGCGCTGGCCCGTTCGCCGCTCGACGTCCAGGTGCTGGCCGTCTGCGGGCGCAACACGACGCTCGCCCAGCGAATCCGCGAGGACAACCACGCCGGCGTGCACGTCTTCGGGTTCGTCGACAACATGCCCGAACTCCTGCTCGCCGCCGACCTGCTGGGGACGCGTGCCGGTCCCGGCATGATCGCCGAAGGGCTCGCTTGCGGCTGCCCGTTGCTCTTGACCGGGTATCTTCCCGGACAGGAAGCGGGCAATGTTCGGGAGGTCACCGGACGGAACCTTGGCCGTTATGTCCCTCGGCCGCGTGACCTGGTCGACGCGGTCGCGGCCTGGTTTGCCAAGCCCGAGTCGGAGCGGATGGACGACGCGGAGCGGGCGCGGGCGGCGGCGGACCCGGCCGCCGCCTTTGAGATTGCCGACGTCCTCAATCGGATGAGTGACTGAGTGTTGCTGGCTACACGGCGGCGCTGGGACAGAGCAGCTTGAAGTCGCAGCCCGAACATTTCATCCGGTCTGGCTTGGCAGGGAAGAGCTCGGCACGAATCCCATCGGCCACCCGCACGATTGTCTGCCGGTCTTCCTCGAGACGTTCCGATGGTTTGTCGACCGTGACTCGCTCGCTCGTCTCCAGGTAGTAGTAAGAGAGCGTCAGCGGTTCGAAGCGGAACACCTCACGCGCGGCGAGCGCGTAGACACCCAGCTGAAGGTCGCGCTGCAGCTCGGTGGCTCGCCGGGTCGAACCGGTCTTGTAATCGATGACCTCATACATCCCGTCGGCGTGGCGGTCCACCCGATCGATGCGGCCGCTGAGCCGTAGCCCATCGACCCGCAGGCTGAACGGTTGCTCCAGCAGGAGCGGCTTGCTCAGGTCGCCCGCATCGAAGGCCCGGCGCAAGTAGCTCCGGCCGAGGTCCTGCAATGAGGGCGCTTGCTCCGGTGCGCAGAACCGCTCGCGCGCCCAGGCCGCCACATAGGCGGCGTTCACCATCTCCCAGGTCAGCGGCCGGTCCCGCTCGATGCTGCCCAGTGAATCTTTGAGCGCCTCGTGGAGGATGCGACCGAACTGCATTTGCGGCCGCGGTCGGGTGGGCAAGCGGAAGACGAAACGGTATTGATACATCTGCGGACAGCGAAGGTAGGTGTCGACCTGCGTGTAGGAGAGCGCGGCGATCGGCGGTGCGTCGTTGAGGGGGAGCTCGACCTGGCGCGCGACCTCAACCAACCCACCGACCGGCGGCGTGAGCAGCTGGCGGGCGGCCAGTTCTCGGCCCTCATCACCGCGAATCGGCTGCAGGAAGCGCGACGGTCGCCAGTCTTTGACCCCTTCGTATCGACCCGCCAGGGTGCAGACGACCTCTTCGCGAGCCCGGGTGAGCGCGACATAGGCGAGGCGGCGCTCTTCCGCCATGTGCAGCTCGGCCGGCGGCAGCTCCTCCTTCAGGAGATCGTTCGGCAGGGTCAGGCCTTCGCTTCGCCGGCTCGAGGGAAACCTGCCCTCGACCAGATGCGGGACGATCACGAGCCCGAACTCGAGACCCTTGGCCTGGTGCACGGTCATCAGGTGGACGGCATTCACCGTCTCGTCCAGGGGGGCGATCTCCTCATCCGCCTGCGCCGCCTCCGTGGCATTCAGGTGCTTGAGATAGGCCGCCAGGTGCTGGTCCGGGTGCTCGTCGCAATAGGCACCGATCAGCTCGGCCAGCTTCTGGACGTTCGCGCTGACCTG
>VBEE01000055.1:46660-89931 GCA_005881715.1 Chloroflexota bacterium
TCTGCTCCATGACCTCGTAGAACAGATCATCGACGGCAAGCCGGAGCGCCTGCCCGGCAAAGTGCCGCAGGTCCATGGTCAGGCGGCCGGCCCCGCCATCTTCGGCCTCCTCCAGGATGTCAAAGAACCGCCGGCCTTCATCCCGCGCCCGGCGCGACCAGCGGCCGGCCTGGACCGGATCGACGGCGTAGCGCGGCAGGCTCAGCAGCCGCATCAGGCAGACCGTGTCATCCGGGCTGTCTGTCGCCCGCAGGAACGCCAGGCAGTCTTTGATCTCGGGCTGCTGGTAAAAGCCGCGACCGCCACTCACCTGATAGGCGACGCCGATCCGCTGCAGCGCGCGGGCGAAATTGTGGAGGTGCGCATTGGCGCGGAGCAGGATCGCGATCGCATTCGGCCGGTGACGCCCCTCGTCGATCGCGGTCTTGACGTAGGCCGCCACCGCATCCGCCTCGTCGGTCACGCTGGTTGCCGTCAACACACTGACTGGGCGGCCCTCGCCCCGCGTGGTCTCGAGCCGTTTCTCCAGCCGCTCCGGGTCCAGAGCGATCAGCCGGCCGGCGGCGCGCAGGATAGGGCCGCGACTCCGGAAGTTCTGTTCCAGCCGAACCATAGCGGCATCAGGAAACACCGACCGAAAGCGACGCAGGTTGGCAACCGAGGCGCCACGAAACTTGTAGATACTCTGGTCATCGTCACCCACCACGCACAGGTTTCTTTCTGGTCCGGCGAGCAGCTCCAGCAGTCGGCTCTGGCCAAAGTTCGTGTCTTGAAACTCATCGACCATCAGGTGGGTGAATCGCCGGGACTGACGCGCCGCGACCGAGGGTTGGTTGATCAGCAGTTGGACCGTGTAATAGATGGTGTCATCGAAATCGAGACGCTCCTCCACCAACAGTCGTTGCTGGTAGTCGCGGTAGACGAGGGCGGCTTCACGCTGGGCAGCGACCACCAGGTCCTCGACATCGACCATGCGACCGGCCCAGGAAACGAACTCATCGGGTGAAACGAGCTCTTGCTTGAGGCGCTCGACCAGTTTGAGGAGCTCGGCGATCCGCTCGTAGGGGCGCTGGGCGTGGAAGAGGTGCGGCGGGCGCTGCGTCAGGAGCACGTCGCGCATGAGCTCCCACTTGCGAACCTCAGAGACGATGCGAAACGCCTTCGGGATTCCGCACAACCAGCCTTCTTCCTGAAGGAACCGTTGGGCAAACGCGTGGTAGGTCAGCACAAAGCGCTCGCCCGCCGGCAGCTCGTCTTCGAGCTCGACGCGGTCCAGCACTTCACGGGCGGCTTTTTCGGTGAACGTCAGCAGCAGGATCTGCTCGGCCGGCACGCCCTGGGTTCGAAGCCGGCGGTAACGCTCGACCAGGACGCGTGTCTTGCCGGTCCCGGCGCCGGCCACGATGAGTAACGGTCCCCGGGTGTGGGCCACCGCGGTCTTCTGGGCGTCGGTCAACCCGGCAGCTGACGCGATCATCGCGACGGGCCCGTCTGCCGGAAGCTCATCTCGTTGAGCCGATCAATCAGACCACGCCGTTCGAGGTGAAGCTGATGGGCGAGCGGGGTGCTGCTCGCGTTCACCCACAGCGTGCCGCCGCGCAGTGCCTGGGCGCTCGTCTCCCTGGCGAGGTGCGGGCCGACCAGCTGTGGCCAGAGCCAGAGCGCCTGGGCCTCGCGGGTCCGTCGGGCGATGCCAAGCGATTTCAGCGCCCGCGGCAACGCCTCCGCCACGCTACGCATGGACGGTGCCCTGCTCCACGCGAAATACCGCCGCCCGTTCCAGGATGCTCCTGGGCAGGTCGTTGAGGTCGGCTGCGGTGATCATCGCCTGCGGTCCCGGCTCCAGTGCCGCGAGCAGCCGCTCGCGACGCGCCGGGTCGAGCTCCGACATCACGTCGTCGAGCAAGAGGACCGGCTGCTCGCCGGTCACCTCTGCCAGGTAGTGCAATTCCGCCAGCTTCAGGCTGAGCACGGCGCTCCGCTGCTGACCCTGGCTGGCGAAGAGCCGGGCCTCATGGTCGTCGAGCCACACCTCGACATCATCCCGCTGCGGTCCGACAACTGTCTGTCCGCGCCCGATCTCTTCGTCACGGGCGTCCCGCATCGCCGCCTTGAGCTGCTCGGTCACGAGCTCCTGCGGCGCCTCGCCGATGCGGGCACCGGCCGGCCGATAGCGCAGCTCGAGGCGCTCGCGATCATCGCTGAGCTCGCGGTGGAAGGCCGCCGCAATCGGCTGCAGTTCAAGCAGGCGCCGCTGCCGTTCGACCATGATGGCGGCACCCGACTCGGCAAGGGCGGTCGTCCAGACCTCCAGCTCGTCGAGCGGCTGGCGGCCGTCCCGAATTGCCCGCAGCAGCGCGTTGCGCTGCTCGAGCAGGTGGCCGTAGCGATTCAGTTCTCGCGCGTGACCGGCGTCGAGCTGGGCGAGGAGCGTGTTGAGAAAGCGGCGTCGGCCCTCGCCCGATCCCTTGATGAGCTGAAGGTCGTCCGGCCAGAACAGGACGACCCGAAGCGAGCCGATCATGTCACTCGATCGCCGCGGAATGCCGTTGACGGTGAATCTCCGAGAGGCGCGCGCACCGGCCGCGGTCGGGCTCAACATGACTCGAACCTCGAGCTCGTCGCGATCCGTCTCGGTCTGCACGCCGCAGGTGACGCGGGCGGCTGGCTGTCCGAAACGAACCAGCTCGGCCGCCTGCTGGGTCCGGGGCGAGCGGGTCAGCGCGGTCAGGGCTACCGCCTCGAGGAGGTTGGTCTTTCCCTGCGCGTTGCCGCCGAAGAACACCGTGGCGGAGCGCTCCAGCGTTAGATCCAGTTCCGCGTAATTTCGAAAGTCAAAGAGTGAGACGTTGGAGAGAAACAACCGGTCCCTTCGGTCGGAAGCCTGCTCGGCTTCGACTACTACATAGCAACGCGGACGGGCATGATGATATAGAGGTAGTTGTCCTTGCCAACCGGTTTGATCAAGCCGGGATTCAACGGGCCGGTAAAGCCCAGTTGCACTTCTTCGCTTCCGATGATGGCCAGCACGTCGAGCAGGTACTTGGAGTTGAACGCCACCTGCAGGTCCTGGCCCTCGATCCTGGCCTCCACGGCAGCCACGTTCTGTCCGACTTCGCTGGTGTTCGCCGTTAACGTCAGCTTGCCACCCTCGGCTTTGAACTTGACGACATTGGCCGCGTCCTTTGAAAAGAGCGACACCATCTTGGTTGTGAATAGCAGTTCCTGGGTCTTGGCCGTGATGGTCGTCGTGCTCTGACCGGGGATGACCTGCTGATAGTTGGGATAGGTGCCCTCGATCAACCGGCTCATCAGCTCAACGTCGCGGGTTTTGAAGAACACCTGGTTTTTCTGGGCGCCCACCGTCACCTCAACACCCTCGTCGGCTGCCTTCAAGATCCGGCTGAGCTCGCTCAACGCCCGCGCCGGAATCACGATCGTCTCGCCCTCTCCCGGTTCGGCCTGAATTCCCAGCGTCTTGACCGCCAGCCGATGCCCATCGGTGGCGGCGAACGTCGCCTTACCCCCGTTGAGCTGGACGTACACCCCGGTCAGCACCGGACGGCCCTCGTCGCTGGACGCCGCGATCACTGTTTGCTCGATGGCATCCTTGAGCTCAGCCTGGTCGACCTTGACCTTCCGTCCTTCCACTCCCGCCGGCACCGGCGGGAAATCCGCCGGGTCGATGCCCCGGATGTTGGCGTCGAACCGGTTGCTCTTGACTGCCAGTGACTGGGTCTTGCGGTCCAGAGTCATGGAGAGTGGCTCGTCGGGATGCGCGGTGACGAAGTCGGTCAACAGCCGGGCCGGTACGGTGATCCCTCCTTCTTCCTGGACCTCGGCGGGAATGACTTGCCGGATGCCGATCTCCAGGTTGGTGGCGGTCAGCTGCAATCCGGTATCAGCCGTTTGGAGGAGCACGTTGTTGAGGATGGGCAAGGTGGTTCGGGACGAGACTGCCCGGGAAACGACCTGTAACCCCTGGCCGAGATTTCCGGCTGTAATAGTGACCTTCATGATGCTCCTTGTCTACACGCCCCCCTCATGAAGAAGCTCTAATTGAAAAGAGAGTCGCAGTCGTAGGACAGTGCATAACAGGGAAAACCCTCTTCCGCGAGTTTGAATCGGCCCAATTATAGCTTTCACAAACTGTGCGCTCCCCCAGGGGATATCCCCAGCGCCCTTCGATTCCAACAGCATCCACGTCCCTTGCGCGAGTGTTCCACAGGTCTCAGTGCGAATAGAGGAGCTCGCGAAGTTTTCGGAGATCCGCCTGAAGACGCTGATCCTCTTTCGAATCAGTCGAGATCTTTTCGTAGGAATGTAAGACGGTTGTATGGTCCCTTCCGCCGAAGGCTTGCCCAATGGCCGGCAACGAGGACGCCGTTTCCTCACGGATCAGATACATCGCCACCTGGCGCGGAAAGACGATGTGCTTGTCCCGGCGCTTGCCCTTCATTTCCTCGAGGCTGATGTGGTAAAAGCTCGCCACCGTTCGCGAGATGGTGTCCACCGAGAGCGTGCGGGTTTCGGTTGATGGGATGACATCCTGGAGCAGCTTGGCCGCCATATCGACATTGACGGCGCTGTGGTTGAGCGAGGCATGGGCGATCACCCGGATCAGCGCCCCCTCGAGCTCGCGGATGTTTTTCTGCACCTTGTGCGCGATGAACGAGAGGACGTCCTCCGGCACCAGCCGCGCGTAGGGACCAACTTTGGACTTCAGGATGGCGACCCGCGTTTCAAAGTCGGCCGCCTGAATATCGGCGATCAAGCCCCACGAAAAGCGGGAACGCAGCCGGTCCTCCAGGGTGGGGATCTCTTTCGGTGGCCGGTCGGAAGAGATCACGATCTGGCGGTTGAGCTCGTGCAGGGAATTGAAGGTATGGAAAAATTCTTCCTGGGTCCGATCTTTGCCGGCCAGGAACTGGATATCGTCGACCAGTAACACGTCGACCGTCCGATAGCGTGTCCGGAAGTCGTTCATCCGGCCTTCCTGGATTGACGTGATCATCTCGTTCATGAACTTTTCGCTGGTCACGTAGGCGACCCGCCGGCGGTGGTGCTTTTCCAGGACGGCATGACCGATGGCGTGCATCAGGTGCGTCTTGCCAAGTCCAACGCCGCCGTAGAGGTAGAGCGGGTTGTAGGCCTTCGCCGGCGTCTCAGCGACTGCCCGGCAGGCCGCATGCGCAAATCGGGAGTTGTTACCCACGACGAAATGCTGGAACTGAAATTTCGGATTGAGCTGCGAGGCCTCGGCCAGCACCGGCTCCTCCTCCTCGGGCGGCGGCTCTTCCGCCAGGGCCACGGCCGACCGGCGGCCAAGCGGCTCCGCCTGTGCCGGAACCACTTCGAAGGCCACGCTGACGTCGCCGGAAACGATCGCGGACAGGGTTTCCTTGATCATCGCTGAGTAGCGATCCTCGAGCCAGTCCTTGGCCAGCTTCGTCGGCACGCCGATCTTGAAGGCATTCTTTTCACGGCCGACGAGCGACGCATTCTTCAGCCAGGTCTCGTAGCTCGGCTTACTGAGCTGGAAACGAAGCTCTTCCTGCGCCGCCTGCCAGATCTGCTCTGGGTTCATACACTCCTCCACAGCTATACACACGATCGCTTGGTTGGAGAGCAGAGCCGGACTGCGCGGCGGACGCGCGGACGGAAACAGGGCCCATGGACGGCGTTAGCTGGGACTCAACTTATACACAAGCTTCCCACAATGGTGGAGAAGTCTATCGAGGTCTCCCCAGCCTCATGTGCATAAGTTGTTGAGATTACGTGCCGTAGCTCTCCAGGGCAGCGGAATAATAGCAAATGCCTATTGGCCGTGCAATGCGAAATTCCGTACGGTGTGGCGGGTTGGCCCCTTTCGAGGGCGGCCGGACAGGAGGGTACCCCAGCGTCGCCGTGCTATTGTTAGCGCCCGGAACCAGCCACTGTCATGAAGCGCACCCACCAACCGAAGAAGCGCCAGCGGGTCAAGGTCCACGGATTTCGGGCCCGCATGTCAAGCCCGGGCGGCGTCAAGGTCATCAAGGCCCGCCGTCTCAAAGGCCGTCGTCGGCTTACCCCGACCGCAAGCCGGCGCGCCCGGTAACCTCCCGGTTCCGTGGCGTTAAAGCGGCACGCGCGGCTGCTGCGCTCGGCCGACTTTGATCGCACCCTGCGCTCCGGTCGGCGAGCCGCCTCCGAGTACCTGGCGGTGTTCGTAAGCGATAATGTTGTTGGCCGGCCGCGGGTCGGCCTGGCCGTCAGTCGGAAGCTGGGCAACGCCGTCGTGCGGAATAGAATCAAGCGGCGGTTGCGCGAGCTGGTCCGGCCCCTGGTGACGCGGGCAACGGGCGGCCGCGACGTTGTAATCGTGGCACGGGCGCGGGCCAGCGATGCCGAATTCGCAAGGCTCCGCCAGGAGATAGAAATGTTGTGGGCGAAGAGCTGGGGACAATGACGGCGGCATCGCTCGCGCTCATCCGAGTCTATCGGGTGACGCTCGGCCCTCTCCTCGGCCTGGTGTCCGGTTGCCGCTTCACACCCACCTGCTCGCAATACGGATATGAGGCGATCACCCGCTACGGCTGGTGGCGCGGGTGGGGCATGGCCGTGCGGCGGATCGGGCGATGCCATCCGTTTCACGCCGGCGGCTGGGACCCGGTGCCATGAACAGCATCGGTCAGCTCTGGCACCCGATCTGGCTGCTCTGGTGGACGGTGATCGGTGTCCCGATCCATGCCGTGCTGAAGGCCATCCTGGGTTTCCTGAGTGGGAATGCCCTGGCGGAATCGATCGGGCCGTTTGGGATCGCGATCGTGCTGCTGACGATTCTCATCAAGCTCGTCATCTCGCCGATCTTCCAGTACCAGCTGACGACCTCACGCCGGGTGCAGGCCGAGCAGCGCCGGATCGCACCCCAGCTGGCGGCGATCCGCAAGAAATACAAGAAGGACCCGCAGCGGCTCAACCAGGAGACGATGGCGCTCTACAAGGAGCACAACATCAACCCGCTGGCCCAGATGAGTGGCTGCCTGCCCGCGTTGATCCAATCCCCGATTCTGATCGCGCTGTTTTATGTGATCCGCGATGCGCACCAGACCCTGCCCATTCACGACTTCAAGTTCCTCGGCATTTCGCTCGATCACACCGCGCTGCAGGCGGGGCAGTTCGTGCCGCTCGCGGTCCTGCTACCCCTCCTGGCTGGTTTGACGACGTTCGTGCAGACCAAGATGATGACGCCGCCGGGTGGCATGGCGAGCCAGGACGCCACCCAGGCCGCCATGACGCAAAACATGACGCTGATCCTGCCGGTCTTCATCGGGTTCATCTCACTGCAATTCGCGGCCGCCCTGGCGCTCTACTGGGTGGTCAGCAACCTCTTCAGCATCGGCCAGCAATACTTCATCACCGGCTGGGGGTCACTCTCCCCGCCGCGCCTGGGTAGGGGGAAAGCCGCATGAGCACGGGCAGCAACAGCGTGGAGACCACCGGCACGACCGTCGATGATGCCGTCGAGAAGGCGCTCGAAGACCTGGAGGAAGCGCGCGAGAACGTGGAGGTCGAAGTACTCGACGAAACTCCACAAGAAGCCCGGGTGCGGGTGACGGTACGCGAGACTTACGCCGTGCGGGCGCGCCAGGTCGTGGCCGAGCTGCTCTACAAGATGGGCATCTCGGCCCAGGTCTTCATCCGGCAGGCTGAGGATCCGGTGATGATCGATGTCGCCGGCGATAACCTCGGACTCCTGATCGGCTGGCGGGGCGAGACCCTCCGCGCGTTTCAGACGGTGGTCAACCTGATCCTCAACGAGGGCCGCGCCGACCGGCGCCGGCTGGTGGTCGACGTCGAGCACTATCGCAACCGGCGCGAGGAAACGGTCAAGGAGATGGCGCTTCGGCTGGCGGAGCGGGTTCGCCGCACGGGCGAGCGGGTGATGATGGATCCCATGCAGTCGTACGAGCGGCGTATCGTCCACATCACCCTGGAGAAGGAGCCCGGCATCCGCACCGAGAGCCAGGGCGAAGAGCCCAATCGCCGGGTGGCGATCATGCCCGACGGCGTTACGGCCGTACGGCGGCCGGCCGAGCGCCCAACACCGGCGCCATCACCGCCGCTGTCGCGCCCGGGAACCGGTTACGGCGACCGGCCACACTATGGCGACCGTCCGCGCTTCGGTGACCGCCCACGTTTTGGTGAGCGGCGGCCCGGCGAGGGCGGCAAAGACGCCTGAGGACTGCCGGCCTCCCACTCAGTGCGCAGCCGGTACAGGGCGGCCGCCACAACCTCGGCCGACAGGCCATCGTCGAGCGCATCCTGTGCGTGGCGGACCCCGGCGAGCAGGGCCGGCGTCGGCGCAATCGAAGCCAATGACTTCAGCCCCCGGGCCAGCTCTCTCGACTGGCCGGCGCCGACATCTGAGTCCGCATAGCTCCAGGCTTCGACCCGGACAATAAGCCGTTCCAGGCTCTCCGCGAATTCCGGACGCGCCATCACGCTGCCACCTTACTGGATATCGACCCGCTCATAACTACGATGCAACCGCTATCGAAATGTGCAGAGGCGCCGGCACCCCTACGATATACTCAGGTCGTGCCCAAGTCCCCTCCTAACTATCGTCTCGACACGCTGGCGACCGGGGCGCGGGTTGTTTCGACGGCGCTGGCCGACCGTCCTTCGATCACGATGGCGATCATGTTCAAGGTTGGGTCTCGTTATGAATCCGACCAGGAAGCGGGGATCAGCCACTTCCTCGAACACATGTTCTTCAAGGGATCGGCCCGCTACGGCGGGGCCAAACAGATCGCCGAGGCCATCGAGGGGGTTGGTGGTGTGCTGAACGCCGCGACCGACAAAGAGCTGACCATGTACTGGGCCCGGGTGCCCAAGACCAAGGCCAAACTGGCCATCGATGTCCTGGGTGACATGCTTTTCCAGCCGCTGCTCGACGCGGCCGAGCTGGAAAAGGAGCGACTCGTCGTCCTCGAAGAATTGCGGATGTACCAGGATTCGCCCCAGGAGTATGTGCACAGCCTGTTCGAACAGATCAGCTGGCCGAACCATCCGCTCGGACGGGACGTCGCGGGGACCGAAGCCTCTGTCCGGGCTCTGACCCGCGACGACCTGTTGCGGTACCTGGAGGAGCATTACCTGCTGCGTAACCTGGTGGTGACGATCGCAGGTCCCGTCACCCATGACGAGGCGATCGGGCTCATCGAGCCCTACCTCAAGCCGCGTGGCAATGGCGCCGCACCACCATCATTCCTGCCCTCAATCGGTAATGGACAACGGCCCAACGTCTTACTGAAGTCGAAGAAGACGGAACAGGCGCACGTGTGTCTGGGGGTGCACGCCCCCTCGTACATGGACAAAGACCGCCACGTCATCGACATCCTCAACTGCGTGCTGGGCGAGGGGATGAGCTCGCGGCTGTTCCTCGAGGTGAGGGAGAAGCTCGGGCTGGCCTACGACGTCCATTCCTATGTCAACAAGATGTACGACACCGGGGTTCTCGGGGTCTACGCCGGGACGGAGCCGCGCCAGGCGTCGCGGGCGGTCGGTGCGATCGTCGGGCAGTTGCGCCGCCTCTGTGACGAGCCGGTCGAAGCCGCTGAGCTGACGAAGGCCAAAGAGTTCTACAAGGGCCGGCTGCTGCTGCAGATGGAGAGCACCAACTCAGTCGCGACGTGGTACGGCGGTCAGGAGGCGCTCACGGGAAAAATCCAGGATGTCGACGACACCGTGGCGGAGATCGACGCCGTGACCGCCGACGACGTGAGACGGATTGCCCGCGAGTTGTTCAGCCAGGCTCTGCAGCTGGCCGTCATCGGTCCCTTCCGCAGTGAAGCGCCGTTTCTCAAGCAGATCGCCTGAGCAGCGGTAAGGCCTCCCGACTTCCGGTTTACAATGAATCGCCCCGGATGAAGTTGAACAGCTAAAGGATGGCGCAGTCGCAAATGGCGCAACCGCCGGCGCCGGCGCAATCCCCGCGCCAGAAATCTTTCCTCAGGGACACGCTCGAGATCGTGTTCCTTGCGCTCGTTCTTTATGTTGTCATCCAGTACGCGGTGCAGACCGTCCACGTCCTCGGCTCGAGCATGTATTCGACATTGCACGACAACGACCTGCTGGTCGCCTCAAAAATCTCCTACAAACTTCATCCACCGCAACGTGGCGACATCATCGTATTCAAGCCACCAGATGAGGCGAGCCGGGACTTCATCAAACGCGTTATCGCGCTGCCTGGCGAGCGGATCCGGATCGCGAAGAGCGTGGTGTACATCAACGGCCAGGTGCTGCACGAGCCATATCTACCGGAAGCATGGACGTATAACAACAACTGGCCGCCCTCCGGCCAGGATCAGTTGATCCCGCCTGATGAATATTTCGTCATGGGCGACAATCGCAACCACTCCAGCGATTCGAGAACCTTCGGTCCGATCACCCTCGATTCGATTCTGGGAAAGGCTGAGATCCGGATCTGGCCGCTGGGCGACGTCGGCTTCCTCGGCGCCAAGCCCACGTTTGCCTCCGGCCCGTAACGCGGCATGCAGCGGACGCTGGTGCTGGTCAAACCCGACGGCGTGCAGCGCGGGTTGGTCGGCCTCATCCTGGCACGGCTCGAACGGCGCGGACTCAAGCTGGTCGCGTTGAAAATGATGCAAATCTCGCGCGAGCTGGCCGGCCGCCATTACGCCGAACACCAGAGCAAGCCGTTCTACGACGGACTGATCGCCTTCATTACCTCGGGCCCCGTCGTGGCGATGATCTGGGAAGGGCGGGAGGCGGTGGCGGTGGTGCGCAGCGTGATGGGGAGCACGGATCCCCTCACGGCTGCCCCCGGAACGATCCGCGGTGACCTGGCGCTTGACCTTGGAATGAACCTGATCCACGGGTCGGACTCGCCGGCGCGCGCGCAAACCGAGATGGCCCTCTTTTTCAGCTCGGCCGAGATCCACGATTACGAGCGCACGGCGGATCGCTGGATCCGCGAGTAAACCCGAGCAGTTACACGTGCTAGCTCGGCGCTAGCGAATCACGCGGCGCCTGAGCGCCTCGAGCTCCTCGTTACTGTAGAACTCGATGGTCAATCGTCCACCGTTGCGCAGCCGGGTGAGCACCACTTTCGTGCCGAGCGCCTGGCGGAACTCATCTTCCAGGGCGCGGGTTTCGGGATCCGACGCGGACCGATGACGAAGTTTTCTGCTGCCCATCTCGGTCGCTCGCGACCGAACCCAGGCCTCCGTCTGCCGCACATTCCAGTGCTCGCGGGTAATCCGCTCCAGGCCGACAAGTTGGTCCGAGACCGAGGGGATGCCAAGCAGCGCCACGCCATGCCCGGCCGTGATGGCCCCGGTCTCGATGGCCTTGATGGCCGGCTCTGGCAGTCCGAGCAGACGCACCCGCTGCGCGATCGTCACCGGGTTCTTGCCCAGCCGTTCGGCCAGGGCATCCTGGGTCAAACCGAAGTCGCGGAGCAGCCGCTGCATGGCACGCGCCTCTTCCATCGGGTTGAGGTCGGTCCGTTGCAGATTCTCGACCAGGGCCAGCTCCAGGCGCTCTTCGAGGCGGCCGCCGCTTCCCGGATGGACGATGACCGGGACTTCGGTCAGGCCCGCGATCTCGGCCGCGCGAAGCCGGCGTTCGCCGGCGATCAACTCATATCCGGCCAGGCCCTCGCGGACCAGCAGCGGCTGCAGGATGCCGTGCATCCGGATGGAATCGGCCAGCTCCTGCAGCGACCCCGGCTCGAAGCCACGGCGGGGCTGCTCCGGATTGGGCTGGATGTCGGTGATCGCGATCTGCATGGCAAAGCGTCGCCGCGCGCGGTTGTCAGAGCTCAACTCCTCGACGTACTCCCCCGAAGGGATGAGGGCCTCGAGGCCCCGACCCAGTCCCCGTCGTTTGTTCATCTGGCTATCAACTCCTTCGTGAGTTCCTGGTAGGCGACGGCGCCGCGCGACGTCGGGTCGTACTGGGTGATCGGCATCCCGTGACTGGGCGCCTCGCTGAGGCGCACGTTGCGAGGGATGACCGTGCGAAAGGTCTTCTCCGGATACTGGGCGCGGACCTGCTGGGCGACCTGCAGCGCCAGCGTGGTGCGTGGGTCGAACAGCGTCAGCACGATGCCGCCGATCTTCAACCGGGGATTCAGGTCCCGCTGGATCAACTGGCTGGTATGGGTAAGGGCGCCGAGTCCTTCCAGGGCGTAGTACTCACACTGGATCGGAATCAGCATGTACTCCGCGGCCACTAGGCAGTTCACGGTCAGCAGGCCCAGCGATGGAGGACAGTCGATGATGATGTAGTCATAGGGAACGCGCAGCGACTCGAGCGCGTAGAGCAGCCGTCGTTCCCGGCGGGGCAAGCGGATGAGCTCGATCTCCGCGCCGGACAGAGATCGATGCGAGGGCAGGATGTCGAGACCGGGGACCGCGGTCGGGCGAATCACGTCGTTGATGTCCTCGGCGTCGATGATGACGTTATAGATGCTATGGCTGAGCTCGTTTCGGACGATGCCGAGACCGCTGGTGGTATTGCCCTGGGGGTCCATATCCACGATGAGCCCGCTCAAGCCGAGCTCCGGAAGGTTGGCCGCCACGTTGATGGCGGTGGTAGTCTTCCCGACTCCGCCCTTCTGGTTGACGACTGCGTAGACTTTTGGCACTCTGCTGGCTGGAACGCAGGACGGCTTCTGTCCGGATTATACGGTGGCCCATCGCAAACGCACGTTTGTCATTTCGCGATCAGCGAGAGGAACCCCACGGCAATGTCGTAGCCGGCATGGGTCACCATGCCGGGAACAATGCTGCCGGCCCGAACGCGCAACCAGCCCAGGCCCAACCCAAGCACGAAAACCTCAAGGGTGGCAAAGCTGAGCGCGTACTGCGTGTGGAGCGCGGCAAACAACACGGAACTGATCACAATGCCGAACCGCGGCAGCAGGGCGCCGCGAAAAAGGGTTTCTTCAACGACGGCGGCCAGCACCCCGAGGAAGATGATGGCCGCCGGATTGTTGAAGTGGCTGAAGAGGACGGTCGTCACGTCGGTGACTTGCTTTTGCTGACTCGGGGAGACGACGTTGGCCACCGCCTCGATCGCAAACGCCACGGCGATGAAGACCCCGATGCCGAGCACGGCCACCAACCACCACCGCCTCTGGCGTGGGGCGAGCAGCCCGAGTCGCTCGAACGCCCGTCGTGGTGAGCGACGCACGAAGACTCCGACACCAACAAAGCACAGGATCAGCAGCGGGATATCCTGTGCCAGAAGATCGCCGATCGTCAGCGGTGGGCCGGGCTGCACTTGCGCACCGACTTGCTGCGCCACGAGGAGCAGGCCCAACACCACGGTCAGATAGATGACCGGTGAGCCGGGGCGCAACGGGATCGCACGCGCCACCGCGCGCTGGACCGGTGGCCAGAGGTACAGCAACCCGAGGGCGCCGGCGATCGTCAGCGGGATGCCGAGCAGCTCGTTGGTCCGAAACTGTTCGGGGCGCACCGCGCCGACGGCGTACTGCGCCACGTTGTTCACCGCGACCAGCAGGCCCGCCAGGAGCGCGATCGCCGACATCCCGCCGCCGACGATCAGGGTGATCATACGGGCGGTCATGTTCCGCTCACCGAAGTTGGCTAGCACATACAGGCCGCCGACGATGCTGAGAATGGCGATGGTGGCGACGTCGAGCGCGGCGTCGCCGCTGGCGAAGAGGAGCGTCAGGTCTTTGCCGGTGCCGCCGACCCCCGGCTTTTGGCGTCCCGCAGGTCGATCAGCTGTTGCATCATGTCGATCGGCATCGGGAAGACGATGACGGTGTTCCGCTCGACGCCAATCTCGGTGAGCGTCTGCAAGTAGCGGAGCTGCAATGCGCTCGGCTGCTGGGCGATCACGGTCGCCGCTTCGGTCAGCTGTTTGGCGGCTGCGAACTCGCCTTCGGCGTGGATGATCTTCGCCCGCTTCTCGCGCTCGGCCTCGGCCTGCTTCGCCATGGCGCGCTGCATCGTCTGCGGCAGCTCCACATCCTTGATCTCGACGGTCGAGACCTTGATGCCCCAGGGTTCGGTCTGTTCGTCGATGATCTGCTGCAGCCGGGTGTTGATCTTCTCGCGGTTGGCCAGCAGCTCATCGAGGGTCGACTGCCCGAGCACGCTCCGTAATGTCGTCTGCGCTATTTGTGAAGTCGCGTTGATGAAATTCGCCACCTTGGTCACGGCGAAATTCGGATTGACGACCAGGAAGTAGATGACCGCGTTGACCTTGACGGTGACGTTATCCAGGGTGATGACCTCCTGGGGCGGCACCTCCAGGGTGACGGTCCTGAGATCGATCTTGACCAGCCGGTCGATGCCGAACGGAATGATGAGCCGCAGCCCGGGTCCCTTTAGCGTCATCAGGCGGCCCAGTCGAAAGAGCACGCCGCGCTCGTACTCATTGATGATCCGGATGGCTGAGCTCAAGCCGATCAGCACGACAAGAACGATGATGCCGAGGACGATCAGCGCGAATATGCCCACGGGTCCCTCCTCGCTAATGCAATGGTCATCATGTTACGGGTGGCGGCAGCGCCTAGGAGGATGCCGCTTGGGGTCCCTCCGCCAGCGGGCTCTGTTGCTGTTGCACCGGCTCCACTCGCAGCCGAAGGCCATCCAACCCGAGAACCCGGACCTGGGTGCCGGCGGGCAGCGACCCGCCGATCGCGGTCGCCTGCCAGAGCGCACCGTCGACGAAGACCATGCCATCCGGATTGAGCGACTCGCGGACGGTGCCGACGTGACCCACCATGGACTCCTCGCCCGCGGCGTACGGTTGCCGCCGTGCGGCGATGACTTTCTGAAGGATGAAGAAGAAGATGCCGGCGATGCTCAAGACGGTAATCAGCAGCAGCGGAAGGTTGACGGCTTCCGAGAGAAAGCCGGTATTGATCAGGAACAGGCCGCCCAGGGTCATCGCGATGATGCCACCGGTCGTCAGGACGCCGTGGGTCACGGCTTTGAGGTCGACGATGAACAGCAGAATCGCGAGCAGGATCAGCAGCAAGCCCGCGATGTTGATCGGGAGATTGAAGAGGGACAGCGCGGCGAGCAAGCCGGCGATCACCCCCACGACGCCCGGCAGCACTAGGCCGGGATGCGTCACCCAGAATCCGATGCCAATGATCGCCAGCAGGAAGAGCAGGTAGACAAGGTTGGGGTCGGCGACCGCTTCCAGAAACTGGTCGAAGCCGCTCATGTCGACCCGCTCGATCCCGGCATAGGCGGTTTGCAACGTGTAGCTGCGGCCGCCCTTGCTGACCTGCCGGCCGTCGAGATCCTGCAGCAAGGTGTCGATGTCGCGGCTCTCGAAGTCGACCACCCCCAGCTGGACGGCCTCGTCCGCAGGGGCGTTGATGCTCTGCCGGACCGCTTTCTCGACCCAATCGGCGTTGTGGTGATGGAGGGTGGCCAGCGCGCGCGCGTAGGCGGCCGCGTCGTTCTCGATCTTCTGGTCCTCGATGCCGGGCGCCGGCGAGGCGCCCGAGGCGGCGGGGCTGGCAGCGGGTGCCGGGTTACTGCCGCCCAGGCTGACCGGGTGCGCCGAGCCGATGTTCGTGCCGGGGGCCATGGCGGCGATGTCGGCGGCCTCCGTGATGTACATTCCGGCGGAGGCGGCACGCGCCCCGGAAGGCGAGACGAAGACCACAACCGGGACCGGGGCCCCGAGCATCTTCTTGATGATGTCGCGCATGGACGTGTCGAGACCGCCAGGGGTGTCCAGCGCGATGATCAGCGCGCCCGCGTGTCCCTGCACCGCCCTGTCCACGGCATTCGAGACGTAGCTATCCGTGATCGGGTTGATCACGCCGTTCAGGGTGGCGACCAGGACGTGCGGCTCGGCCGCGCGAGCTGCGGTGGCAGGCAAAAGGGCGACCAGCGTGGCGGCCGCAAGAAAGAGGCGACCAGCCCTCTTCACGAGCTGATCATAGTCCGGGCCGGGCGGTCGGGCCTTCGTAGAATGACGGTGTGGCGCAACGTGCTGAGTCGCGACCGGCGGCCGGCGAAGAGGCCGATTACCGAACCCAGCTGGCTCGCTATCCACGCCTGTCCAACGACGAGGAGCGGCGCCTGCTCAACACGCAGGGCCCTGCCCGCGACGCCGCGAATCGCAGACTGATCGAGCACAACCTCTATCTCGTTCTGGAGGCCGCCCAGGCTCGCAAGAAACGCGGCGTCGCCTTCGGCGACCTGTTCCAGGAAGGGACGGTGGGACTGATCTCCGCAGTGGAGCATTACAAGCCGGGTGACGGCGCCTTCCATGCGCGGCTGGTGCACGCCATCGCCGCCACCATGGATGATGTGCTGGCGCAGACGGAAGAGGCGCAGCGCAATGACGAGGCTTTCGTGGTCGCCTGCCGCCTGCTCGAATCGGCGCAGCGGCTGCTCTCGGGCCGGTTGGGGCGCCCGGCAACACCCGCCGAGCTCGCCAAGCTCTTGCAGTGGGAGGAGGCTCGCGTCAATGTCATCCTCGGGATGCTCGGTGAGGCGCGCGATCTGAACGACCAGGAGCTCCTCGACTACATCGACGACCTTGACGACCACGAGGCCTGACGTTTGGTCGTGACCGCCGAGCGGACACCGCTGTATGACGAACACGTCCGCCTCGGCGCCCAGATCACGAACTTCGGTGGCTGGCTCATGCCGCTGCAGTACACCAGCATCCGCGAGGAGCATCGAGCCGTCCGCGAAGCCGTCGGTCTGTTTGACCTGTCTCACATGGGGGAGATCCGTCTCAAGGATGATGCCGCCGCGCAACGCCTCCTCACCCGCGACCTGACGCCGTTGCGGACCGGCCGGGTCCAGTACGCCCTGCTGTGCAATGACGACGGCGGCATCAACGACGACGTCCTCGTCTATGCGGTGCCGGAGGGTGGCTATCTACTGGTCGTCAATGCCGGCAATCAGGACAGCGACTTCGACTGGATCCGCTCGCATACTCCGGACGGCGCGGTCTTCAACGTCGGGCGGGAGTGGGCGCTGATTGGTGTGCAGGGGCCAGGCGCGGTCGCCCTGGTGCAACGCGTGACCTCATCAGCGCTTGGCGGTGTGAAGTACTACGCCTTCATCGAGGGCCGGGTGGCGGACGTGGCTTGCCTGATTTCGAGGACCGGCTATACGGGCGAAGACGGGTTCGAGCTATTCTGCGGAAACGATGACGCCGGCCGGCTCTGGCGGGCGCTGCTCGAGGAAGGCCAGGCCGACGGCATCCGTCCGGCAGGCCTCGGGGCCCGCGACACGCTCCGCCTGGAAGCGGGAATGCGGCTTTACGGGAACGACATGGACGACAAGACCAATCCGCTCGAAGCAGGCCTGGAGTGGACGCTGAGCCTCGACAAGGACTTCATCGGTCGGGACGCCATCGTAGAGGCGCGCCAGCGGGGTCTCGACCGGAGGCTGGTGGGTCTGAAGATGCTCGATCGAAATATTCCGCGGCATGGCTATCGGGTGTTGCGGGATGGGCAACCGGTTGGGGTGGTCAGCTCGGGAAACGTCTCCTTCACGCTCGGCTACAACATTGCGATGGCCTATGTGCTTCCTGCGCTTACGGAGCCACAAACGCGGCTCGACATCGACGTCCGCGGGAGGGCTTCGCCGGCGGAAGTGGTTTCCCTCCCCTTCTACAAACGCCCTCATCCCAAATGACACAAAGGGGGAAGCCATGCCAGACCTGAGCGGGATGCGATTCAGCGAGAGCCACGAGTGGGTCAAGCGGGACGGTGAGACAGCAATCGTGGGGATCACCGAGTACGCCCAGTCCCAGCTGGGCGACGTCATCTACCTCGAGCTGCCGACGGTCGGCCAGCAGCTTGATGCCGGTGGCCGGTTGGGCGTCATCGAATCCGTCAAGGCGGCATCCGATCTCTACAGCCCGGTCGGCGGCGAGGTTGCCGATATCAATCAGGAATTGAAGGACCATCCCGAGTACGTCAATCAGGATCCGTACGGCAAAGGCTGGATCATCAAGCTCCGGGCGATCAAGGACAACCCGAAACTGCTCGACCAAAAGGCCTACGACGACTTCGTGAAGGGTAAGTCCCCCTCGTGACCGGTTGACCTACCTTCCGAACGCCGAAAAGGACCGGGCCGAGATGCTCAAGGCACTCGAGCTCGAGAACGTCGATGGCCTCTTCAGCCACCTTCCGGAGCGCCTGCGACTTGACCGCGTCGACTTGCCGGAGCCGCTGTCGGAGGTCGAGCTGGTTCAGTACTTCCGCGAGCTGGGCCGGCTGAATCACCGCATCCCGCCGTCACACAGTTTCCTTGGCGCGGGCGCATCCCGCCGTTTCAGTCCGGCCATCGTGAACCAGGTGATCTCGCGGCCCGATTTCTACACCACCTATACGCCCTACCAGGCTGAGGCCAGCCAGGGAACGCTGCAGGCGACCTATGAATTTCAAACCATGATCACGCTGCTGACCGGACTCGATGTGGCCAACGCCTCGTTGTATGACGGGGCGACCTCGCTGGCGGAAGCAACCGCGATGGCGGTGGCGCACACGAATCGGCAGAACGTTGTCGTGGCGGGCGCGCTTCATCCGGAGTACGCACAGGTGCTGCAGACCTACTCGGAGGCGCAGAACTACGAGGTCCTCCGGGTCGCACCCGGCGTGGATGGCCGTGTCGATCCGGAAAAGCTGGAACAAACGGTCAACGCGACCACCGCGGCCGTCATCCTCCAGCAGCCGAATTTCTTCGGCGTACTGGAGGATCCCCAGCCCATCAGTGACCTGGCCCATCGGTCGGGGGCCCTGCTGATCGCCTGCGTCGATCCGATGTCACTGGGGCTGCTGGCGGCCCCGGGGGACTATGGCGCCGACCTGGCCGTGGGCGATGGACAGCCGCTGGGACTGCCGCTGTCGTTTGGCGGTCCGTATCTCGGATTCATCGCCTGTAGGGAGCCACTGCTGCGGCGCATGCCCGGCCGGCTGGTGGGCGCCACCGTTGACGGAGAGGGTCGGCGCGGATACGTCCTGACCCTGCAGGCGCGCGAGCAGCATATCCGGCGCGAGCATGCCACCTCGAACATCACCACGAACCACGCCCTGATGGCTCTGGCCGCCACCGTTTACCTGGCCCACATGGGAGGTGCCGGCTTGAAGCAACTGGCGGAGCTCAGTGCCCAGCGAGCCCACTACCTGGCGGGTCAGCTGGTGGAGCGCAATGCGTACCGGCTGGCATTCGCGGCCCCGTTTCTGTGGGAGTTCGTGCTGCGCACACCATATCCGGCGGAGCAGACGCAGAGCTTCATGCTCGAGCGGGGTGTGCTCGCGGGCCTGCCGTTGGGCCGGTTTTTCCCGGAGCTGTCGAATGCTTTGCTGGTTTCCGTTACCGAGCTCAACCATCCACGAGCCATCGAGCAGTACCTCGAGGCGCTCGCGTGAGCGAGCCCCTGCTCTTCGAGCTCGGGAGCCAGGACCGACCAAGCCCCCGGCTGCCGGCGCCGGGCGTCACCGTTCGGCCGATCGATGAGCTCGTTCCGGCCGGCTTGATCCGGACGTCATCCTTACCAATTGCCTCCTTGAGCGAGCCGGAGGTGGCGCGCCACTTCGGCCGGTTGGGACGGCTCAACTTCAACCTGCACCAGGGTCTCTATCCGCTGGGTTCCTGCACGATGAAATACAACCCGGCCGTCAACGAGGCACTGGCACGGCTCGATGATTTCGCCGACTTGCATCCGTACCACCCGCCGGCGCGCGCGCAGGGCGCGCTGCGCCTCATGTGGGAGTTGGAGCGGGCGCTGCTCGCCCTGACCGCGATGGAGCGCATGAGCCTGCAGCCGGCTGCGGGTGCGCATGGCGAGTGGACCGGCCTGCGCATGATCCAGGCCTACCACCGCAGCCGCGGCGAGAGTCGTGATGAGGTGCTGGTCCCCGACAGCGCGCATGGGACGAACCCGGCCAGCGCCGCGCTCTCACGCCTGAAGACGGTGACCATCAAGTCCGGACCGGACGGTCTTGTTCAGCTCGACGACCTGAAGAGCAAATTGTCGCCCCGGGTGGCCGCGGTGATGCTAACGAATCCCAACACCGTCGGTCTGTTCGAAAAGGACATTCTCGAGATCGCGCGACTTTCGCATGAGCAAGGGGTGCAGGTCTATTACGATGGCGCCAACCTCAACGCGCTGGTGGGGGTTGCGCGGCCGGGCGACATGGGCTTCGACGTGGTCCATCTCAACCTGCACAAGACCTTCTCTACTCCGCATGGCGGCGGCGGCCCGGGCGCGGGACCGGTTGGCGTGAAGTCTCATCTGGTTCCGTTCCTGCCCATCCCGACGGTGGAGCGCACCGACGAAGGCTTTCGTTTCGAGTACGACCGCCCGCAGTCGATCGGGAAAGTCCGTTCCTTTTATGGCAATTTCGGGATGCTGGTCCGCGCCTACGCCTACATTCGAACCTACGGCAACACGATCAGCGAGGTCGCCCAGAACGCAGTGCTCAACGCGAGCTATCTGCGGCAGCACCTCCGTCGTTCCTTCGAGGATGCGTTCAGTGGCCCGTCCCTGCATGAATTCGTGCTAACCGCGAAGAAGGCAAAGGCCCAGGGGGTGTCGGCGAAGGACATTGCCAAGCGGCTGATCGACCTCGGCTTTCACCCCCCGACTGTGTACTTTCCGTTGATCGTTCCCGAAGCCCTCATGATCGAGCCCACCGAAACCGAATCGAAGGCCACCCTCGACGCCTTTGTCAGGGCGATGGAGCAGATCGTCGAGGAGATCGCCCATGATCCGGAGATCGTCAGGACCGCGCCGCACGATGCGCCGGTGGGACGGCTTGACGAGGTCCGAGCGGCGCGCCAGCTGGACCTGCGCTGGCGGCCAAAAGCCACCGAAACCGCTCTCGTTGCCGCTTCAAGACCGGCACCGAAAACCGCGCCACGTTAGGCGCCGGCAATAGCCGATTTTTGGCGCAAAATTAGATATAATTCGAATACGCGATTTGCTGAATCCTAAGGGACAAACGACGCCTGCCTATGACGCCAAGGCCATCCAAGTTTTGGAGGGTTTGGAGCCAGTCAGACGCCGTCCCGGGATGTACATCGGGTCGACCGATAACCGGGGTCTGCATCACCTCATCTATGAGATCGTCGACAACTCGACCGATGAGGCGCTGGCAGGGTTCTGCACCCGGATCGAGGTAACCCTCCACCAGGACGGGTCCGCCTCGGTCGCCGACAACGGCCGTGGTATCCCGGTCGACATCATGAAAGACCAGGGCAAGCCCGCCCTGGAGGTCGTCATGACCAAGCTCCACGCCGGCGGCAAGTTCGGCGGAGGTGGCTACAAGGTGTCGGGAGGTCTGCACGGGGTCGGGTTGTCCGTCGTCAACGCCCTGTCGGAGCGGCTGCTGGTGACGGTGATGCGGCACGGCAAGCAGCACGACCAGGAATACCGCAGGGGTACGCCGGTCGCGCCGCTCAAAGCCAGCGGTAAGGCCGATACCACGGGGACATATATTCGGTTCTGGCCGGATCCAGAAGTCTTCGAAGAGCTCGGCTTCCACTGGGACATCGTGTCGCATCGGTTGCGGGAGCTGGCCTTCCTCAACAAGGCGCTGACCATCGTGCTGCACGATGAGCGGATCGACCTCGAGTACACCTTCTACTTCGAGGGCGGCATCGGCGCGTTCGTCAAGTATCTGAATCGCGACAAAGGTTGGGTGAATCTTCGGCCGTTGCACGTTGAGCGCGAGACCGACGGAAACACCGTCGAGATTGCGCTGCAGTACAACCAGGGTTTCACCGAGAGCGTCCTGGCCTTCGCCAACGACATCAACACCGTGGAGGGTGGCAGCCATGTCACCGGGTTCCGCTCGGCGTTGACTTCGGTCCTGAACAAGTACGCCCGCAAGGCCAACCTGATGCGCGAGCAGGATCCCAACCTGACCGGTGATGACGTCCGCGAGGGACTCACGGCCGTGATCAGCGTCAAGGTGCGCGAGCCTCAGTTCGAAGGCCAGACTAAAACAAAGCTCGGCAATTCGGAGGTCCGCGGCCAGGTCGAGACCGTCTTCTCGGAGGCCTTCACCCAGTACCTGGACGAGAACCCGCCGGATGCGCGGCGCATCATCGAGAAATGCCTGGTCGCGGCCCGCGCCCGCGATGCGGCCAAGCGCGCCCGAGAGCTGGTGCAGCGGAAGTCATTGCTCGAGTCGTCGACGCTCCCAGGCAAGCTGGCCGATTGTTCGGAGCGCGACCCGAGCCTGAGCGAGATCTATCTGGTCGAGGGCGATTCGGCCGGTGGTTCAGCCAAGGGCGCGCGTGACCGTCGCTTCCAGGCCATCCTGCCCCTTCGTGGGAAGATCCTCAACGTCGAGAAGGCTCGCGAAGACAAGATCCTCACGTCCGAACAGATCCGCAACCTGATCACCGCGCTCGGTACCGGCGTGGGCGAGAAGTTTGATATCGGAAAGCTGCGCTATCACCACGTAATCGTGATGACCGATGCTGACGTTGATGGCTCGCACATCCGCACCCTGCTGCTGACCTTCTTCTTCCGCTACATGCCGCAGGTAATCACGGAAAAGTACCTCTACATCGCGCAGCCGCCGCTTTACAAGATCACGCGAGGCAAAGAGATCGGCTACGCCTACACCGAGGAGCAGAAGAACCGCAAGCTGGCACAGATGACTGGCAAACCAGAGGTCGCGCGCTACAAGGGTCTCGGTGAGATGAATCCCGAGCAGCTCTGGGAAACCACGATGAACCCGCAGAACCGCATGCTGCTGCGGGTCGAGATCGACGACGCGGTCGAAGCCGACAAAATCTTCGATGTGCTGATGGGCAACGACGTCGATCCCCGCAAGCGCTTCATCCAGACGCACGCGAAGACCGTGCGGAACCTGGATATCTAGTCGCTTCCCTCGCTGGTCAGTCCGCAATGAAAATCGCGCTTGATGCGATGGGCGGTGATTTCGCCCCCGAGCAGATCGTGGCGGGCGGCGTCCAGGCGCATCGCGAGCTGGGCGTGGACGTCATCTTCGTCGGTGTCAAGGATCGGGTCGACGCGGCGCTGGCCGCCTCTGGCGCCGGAAAATGGGCCCAGATCGAAGACGCGCCGGAGGTGATCGCCATGGACGAGCATCCGGCGCAAGCGGTTCGCGGCAAGAAGGCGTCCTCGATCGTCCGCGGCATCCAGATGGTGGAGGACGGGCGGGCCAACGGTTTCGTCAGCGCCGGCAACAGCGGGGCGGTAATGGCGGCGGCACTCTTCGGCCTGCACCGCATCGCCGGCATCGACCGGCCGGCGATCGGGTCCATCATCCCCGCCGCCGGCGGAAAGAACTGCTTCCTCCTCGATGTCGGGGCAAACACGGATGCCAAGCCGGAGCACCTGCTGCAGTACGCGGTGATGGGCGGGATCTACGCCGAGAAGCTGATGGGCGTCGCGAGCCCGCGAGTGGCTCAGCTCAGTAACGGCGAAGAGGCGGGCAAGGGCAACCAGCTCGTCCAGGCGGCGGAGCGCCTGCTGCGGGTCCAGCCCGGGATCAACTTCATCGGTAACGTCGAAGGCAAGGATATTTTCCGAGGCAAGGCGGACGTCGTTGTCACCGACGGCTTCAGCGGCAACGTTCTGATCAAGACCGCGGAAGGCGTCGCGGAGTTTGTCTTCCAGAGCGTCCGTGATGCGGTACAGGGCGACCCGCTGGCCAGCCTGGGTGGTCTGCTCATCCGCCCCAAGCTGCGGGCCGTCCGGCGTCGGGCCGACTGGAGGGAGTTCGGCGGCGCGCTCCTGCTGGGCGTCAACGGCGTGGCGGTGATCGCCCACGGTCGCTCAGATGCACGGGCGATCTACAACGCGGTCCGCGTGGCGCGCGACGCCGTCGACCAGAAGGTGGTTCCGACGATCGCGGCAGCGGTCCCATCCATGACGGTCCAGCCGCAACCATCGGCGCCTAAATCTGCACCTTTCGTAACATGACGGCATGGGAGGCAATGGGGTTCGTCCCGAGCACCGCGTGGTCGTCACCGGCATGGGCGTGCTGGCACCGAACGGGAACAACCTTGCCGAGTTCTGGGACAGCTTGATCGAGGGGCGGTCCGGACTGGGGATTGCGACCTCGTTCGACGTCTCGGACCTGCCAGTGAAGACGGTCGCCGAGCTAAAGAATTTCGATCCGCGCAACTACATGGATTTCAAAGAAGCCAAGCGGATGGCCCGCTTCAGCCAGGTCGGCGTGGCCGCGGCCAAGATGGCCATCGATCAGTCGGGCCTGGAGCTGGTGAAAGAGGACCGGACTCGCATCGGCTGCGAGCTGGGCACCGGAATTGGCGGCTTCAAGGAGATCTCGGAAGAGATCGAAGCGTTCGCCCTCCGCGGGGAGCGCGGCCCGGACCGCATCTCACCATTCTTCGTGCCGCGGGTGATTCCCAACATGGCCTCCTGCCAGATCGCGATCCAGTTCGGCCTGGAGGGCCCGAACAACACCGACACCACCGCGTGCGCCGCATCCACCCAGGCACTGGGCAACGCCTACCGGGTGCTTCAGCGTGGGGATGCCGACGTGATGCTCGCCGGCGGCGCCGAGGCGAATCTCTGTCGCTTCGGGCTGGCCTCGTTCGCTGCCATGAAGGTGCTCTCCACCTACTCAGAGGATCCGACCAAGGCCAGCCGGCCGTTCGACGCGCAGCGCGACGGGTTCGTCCCCGGTGAGGGGGCCGGCATGCTGGTGCTCGAGACGCTCGAGCACGCCCAGGGCCGCGCGGCGGAGATCTATGGCGAGATCATCGGGTTCGCCGTGACCGACGACGCCTTTCACATCGTGATGCCGGAAGAGGATGGGGATGGTCCCGCCCGCGCCATGGCAAAAGCGCTCGAGGATGCCCACATCGGTCCCCAGGAGGTCGACTACATCAACGCCCACGGGACCTCGACCCAGCTCAACGATAAATCCGAAACCGCGGCGATCAAGCGGGTCATGCGCGATCGTGCGAAGCAGATCCCCATCTCGAGCACAAAGTCGATGATCGGGCACCTCCTGGGTGCGGCCGGAGCCGTCGAGGCGATCGCGTCGATCCTCTGCATCAATCACGGCATCGTCCACCCGACGATCAACCTGGAGCACCCGGACCCGGAGTGCGACCTGGACTACGTGCCGAATGAACCACGCCGCCACCAGATCAAGGTCGCGATGTCCAACTCATTCGGGTTTGGTGGCCAGAACGCCTGCATCGTCCTCAAACGCTTTGACAACAACTAAGATCCAGTCTTCCTTCACGAGGTCAGCATGGAGCCACTAAACATCGGCACCGTTCTGCCATTGCAGCTCGAGAGCGAGATGCGCTCGAGCTACATGGACTATGCCATGAGCGTCATCGTCAGCCGGGCGCTGCCGGACGCTCGTGATGGGTTAAAGCCCGTGCATCGCCGCATTTTGTACGCGATGCAGGAACAGGGGATGACCCCCGGCGCCCGCTACCAGAAGTGTGCCGCGATCATCGGCGAGGTGCTGAAGCACTATCACCCGCACGGCGATAGCTCCGTCTACGACTCCCTCGTCCGACTGGCGCAGGATTTCTCGCTGCGCTACCCGCTGGTCGACGGTCAGGGCAACTTCGGATCGATTGACGGCGACTCGGCGGCCGCCTACCGGTACACCGAAGCGCGGCTGGCGCCGATCGCCGCCGAATTGCTGGTCGACCTGGAGAAGAACACCGTCGACTTCGGCGACAACTACTCCGCGACCCGCCAGGAGCCGCTCGTGCTGCCCGCCCGGCTGCCCAACCTGATGATCAACGGTTCATCGGGGATCGCGGTCGGGATGACGACCAACATTCCCCCGCATAACCTCGGCGAGGTCTGCGACGCGGAGATCTACCTGATCGATCAACCGGACGCGACCACCGAGGATTTGATGAAGCTGGTGCGGGGCCCGGACTTCCCGACCGGCGGGATCATCATCGGCCGCGAGGGGATCGCCGCCGCCTATGGCACCGGCCACGGCCGGTTGATCGTCCGTGCCCGCCACACCTTCGAAGAGGCGAAGAACGGCCGCGAGCGGATCATCATCACCGAGATCCCCTACATGGTCAACAAGGCGACCCTGGTCTCCCGGATCGCCGAGCTGGTTGGTGAGCGCAAGCTCGAGGGCATCGCCGACCTCAACGATGAGTCCGATCGCCACGGGATGCGGATCGTGATCGAGCTCAAGAAAGACGCGCGGGCGCTCACCGTCCTGAACAACCTGTACAAGCACACCGCGTTGCAGACCACTTTTGGCGTGATCTCGCTCGCCCTGGTCGAGGGCCGTCCGGTGGTGCTCAACCTCAAGGCCCTGCTCCAGCACCACATCGATCACCGGCGCGAAGTCCTGACCCGCCGGACGCGCTACGAGCTGGAGCGCGCCCGAGATCGCGCGCACCTGCTGGAAGGCCTCAAGATCGCGCTCGACAACCTCGATGCCGTGATCAAGACGATCCGCGAGTCGCAGGACGAGAAGACGGCGCAGGAGCGCCTGCAGGAACGGTTCAAGCTCTCCGACCGGCAATCGAAGGCGATCGTGGACATGCGGCTGGGCCGCCTCACCCGGCTCGAGCGAAACAAAGTCATGGAGGAGTACGAGGAGGTCATCAAACGGATCGCCTACCTCGAAGATCTCCTCCAGCATGAAGCGAAGATCATGATGCTCATCAAAGACGATCTGGCCGAGCTGAAGAAGAAGTATGGCGACGCTCGCCGGACCACCCTCGACTTCCAGGGCTCCGTCGAGCTCAACGAGGAGGATCTGGTACCCAAGGAGGACGTGGTGGTTACGCTGACCCACCGCGGCTACGTCAAGCGCGTGCCGGCGACGACCTACCGGCCACAGCGGCGAGGTGGTAAGGGCGTGCTCGGAGCGGCCCGGGTGGAGTCAGATTTCGTGGAGCACCTGGCGATCTCCTCGACTCACTCCGACATGCTCTTCTTCACCAATCACGGATCCGTCTTCCGGTTGCGGGTGCACGAGATCCCCGACGTCAACCGGCAGGCCAAGGGGCTCCCCGTGGCGAACCTGATCGACATCGATCCTAAAGACAAGATCACGGCCGTCGTTGGCATCACGGATTGGGCTGAGGACCGATACCTGGTGATGGTGACCAAGCAGGGCACCATCAAGAAGACGCCGGCGCGGCTCTACAGCCAGGTCCGCCGCAACGGCCTGATCGCCATCAACCTGACAGAGGGCGACGAGCTCAACTGGGTGAAGCTAAGCGCGGGATCCGATGAGCTGATCATCGCCACCACCGACGGCAAGGCCATCCGGTTCAGTGAAAAGCAGGTTCGCCCGATGGGTCGCGATACCACCGGGGTGCGCGGGATCACCCTGCGGAAGGACGCCCTGGTCGCCGGCTTCGACATCGTCAGAAAGGGCGCTCACCTGCTGGTCGTCTCGGCCAAGGGCTACGGCAAGCTGACGCTGCTCGAGGATTATCCCTCGCATTCCCGCGGCGGGCAGGGCGTTTACACCATGGCGATCACTGACCGCACCGGCCCGCTGGTCGGGATGCGAGTGGTGGTCAATCCCGAAGAGGAACAACTGATCGTCATCTCGGAGGGTGGCCAGGTGATTCGCACCCCGATCGAGAACATTCGGGTAGCCGGCAGGCAAACCCAGGGCGTGATCATCATGCGCCTGGATGAAGGCGATACGGTGGCCACGATTGCCGGCGTGGGGGGAGCGGAGGAGGCCGAAGAGTAACCCTCCCAGTCGTCGGCATCGCTTGCGCTGGTGTCGGCCTGGTCCTTCTCCTCTACGCGATTCAGCGCGCCTGGCGTGCCTATCGGAGGGCCGCCCGTCGCGCCCGAGAGCTCTCGGTTTACGCCGGCGAGGAGGCCATGTCGCTCGAGCGGCTGGCGGCGCAATTGAACGAGCATGGCTTCGCGCTCGAACACTCAGCCTCCGAGCTCTTCCCGAAGGTCGAGCAGGTCGCCGCGTTCCTGGGTCAACCGCTCGTGGCGGTCACCGTGCCCTGGCTGCTCCGGCGGGCGTTGCGCCGGCCTTACCGGCGCCGCTGATCACTCGCCGACGACCCGGTCTTTCCCGGTGCGCTTGGCGGTGAGGAGGTTCTCGTCGGCTCGCTTGAAGAACGAGAACGCGTTGTCTTCTTCGGGTCGGTACGAGGTGACGCCGGCGCTGACCGTCAGCGCCAGCGGCGACACGCCGTGCGCCTCGTCGGCGTAGGGGCTGTTGCGGATTTCGGCGAGCACCCGCTCGGCCACGGCGCGCGCAGTGTCCAGGTCCCCTTCCGGGACGATGATGCAAAACTCGTCGCCGCCGTATCGGACCACCACGTTGGCCTTGCGGCTATGGCGCTGGATGAGGTCGGCGAGATGTCGGAGCACGCGGTCACCGACACCATGGCCGTAGCTGTCGTTGATCACTTTGAAGTTGTCGAGGTCGAGCACGATCAGGGACAGCGGGGCCTTGCTGCGCGAGGCGCGGCTCAGCTCGCGCTGCAGGCTCTCCTGGAAGAACCGATAGTTGTAGAGGCCCGTCAGACTGTCGGTCAGGGCCTGCTCCTCGCTGGCCACCAAGCGCTCGAGCATCACGAGACTGTTGACGGCCTGGGCGGCGAGCATGGACAGCAGGTGAAGGTCCGACTCGGGGTCACGACTTGGCTCGGCCGCGTAAATGCCGAGCGTGCCACGGATTCGCTCCTGCTGAAGAAGCGGCGTAATGGTGATCGAGCCCTGCACCTCCTGCCGGTCGAGCAAATACTGGGTCCAGGGGCTCTGCGAAGCGTCGGGAACAGAGAGCGGCCGCTTCGACTGCAGCACGAAATCACTCATCTCGACGAGCAGCCGACGCAGGTCCCCGGTGCCGTTTGGCTCCGGTCCGGCATACGCTTCCTCGCGTTGACCCTGGTCGCTGGCGATGAACAACAACGATGCCTGGCCCCGAAGCAGCCGGGTCCCCAGGTTCAGGATCATGTCGCTCAGCACTTCATAGCTCAGGTTGGTCATGATGCTGTCGAACGCCCGCAGCACGGTCAGCTCGTCCTGGTGCTTGTAGTTCTGGGCCACGACGTGCTGCACAAGGGTGTGAACGAGGTTGGCCGCCTCCATGATGTTCGTTTGCGAGACGACCGGCACCGATTGGGTGGCTCGCATCAGGTTGTCGGGGTGCACTGGCAGCGCCCGAGCCAGCTCGTACACGGTCGCGAAGTCGGGCCGGGCAACCGCGAAGGGCTCACTCACCAGCCGGCCCAGCAGATGGCGTCCGTCGCAGATCGGGATGATCAGGTGCCCGATCTGGGCGCCGTCGTAGCGGAGTTGCGGCTCGTCGGCCGTGGGTGGTGCCGAAGAATTCGCGGCCATCTCGCACCGCCCGAAGTTCTGCATCAGCAGGCAAAAATCGCTCTGGGGCAAGCCCGGCGGAATCTGATAGCCGTCCGCCGAATCGGCGGCCAGCGAGATGCCGGTTCGGGCCGAGAAATTCTGCATCGCGGCCCTCGTCACATCGTGATTGATGATGTAGGAGAGCCGGACGGTGGCTGTTTCAGCAGTCAATAAAGATCACAGGTCCTGGGGAAGCCGCGACTCGGTCATTATAACTATGGCTCCCGTAACATCTTTGTACACGGAGAAGCGCGCGCCTGACATCCGCCGAACTGCCCTTGACAGGATTTGTTTTACGTCTTCAATAATTCAGAGTCTGGTTCTTATCACCCATGCATGACGTTCTGGTCCACTACCTCGAGGTCAATTTTCCGGAAATCGCGGAGCAGCTGGCGCACACCCATGGCCGCGAACCGACGAACGAAGAGCGGGCGGCTGCCGCCGAGCGGTTGCGGGAGCTGATTCGGCGACTGCGTCGCGGCGCCGAAGCGGCAGGCGCTCCGCCCCACGCCCCCCGGGCGTCCGCCGCGGAGATGATCGCCGGGGTGAACGGCGAGCTCAGCGCCGACGAGCGGGCGGTCCTGGACCACTTCTTCGAGCTCTTCGCCCGCTCGATGCAGCGCACTCAGGCCGCCATCGCGGCGTCCCCGGAGGCCGCCGCGGCTGCTACCCAGCCACCCGCTGAAGCCGCTTCGGCAACACCAGCGGCACCGGTAGCTCCGGTGGCGGAGCCGGCTACCGAGACGGCGGTGTCTACCCAGGAGCCAGCCGTCGAAGCGCAACCGGTCGAGCCGCCTCCAGTCGCGCAAGAGCCATTGCCGGTGACTTCGGCGCCCGAAGCGCCCCCTCCCGTCGCGACGGCGCCACCCGAGGCTCAGGCCGCACGCCTGGTACCCGAACAGATGGCCGGCCCGCTGCAGACCATCCTCCTGGCGGCGGCCCAGCAGGCGCTCGATCTGCTCCAGGTGGATGCCAGCCAGGTCTACACGCTCGGCGAGCAGCGGCGCTTCGTCCTGCGGGCCGGTGTCCCCACCGAGTCGTTAGCCGCGCCGGAGGGCGTCGCCGCGGTCAGCAGCGGGCTCCTACGCCGGGCGCTTGAGCATAACGAGGTCTTCACGGTTGAGGACCTGGCCGCGGAGGAGCTTACGGCCGACGAGGCGGCCTGGCTCGACGCCGGCTTCCGGGGTTTCGCCGCCATCGCACTCTCGCCACCTCTCGAGCGGCCGGTCGGGGTGCTCGCGTTGTTTCGCCGGACACCGTGGCGACTCGACCGGCGTGATGCCGTCCGGCTCGAAGATCTGGCGGTCGAGGCGGTGGCGGCCTTGCGAGCCCACAGTCTCGCCATCAAGGTGGCGGAGGTCGCCGTCCTGCAGGAGCGGCTGAACCTGGCGCGGGAAATCCATGACGGGCTCGCCTCGGATCTGGCGGCCGTGGTGGCGCTGTTCAAGTACTACGAGCAGCGGCGCCAGCGCGATCCCGAGGACGCCGGGCAGCTGCTCCCCCAGCTGCGCACGATGACCGAGGAGATCCTGGCGGGCGCCCGCAACATCCTGAAGTCGCTACGACCGAAAACGATCCGCTCGGAGGGATTGATGGCTTCGGTATTGAAGCTGGTCGACCAGTTCGGCCGGGTGAACCTGGTCGAGACCAACGTCAATATCCGCGGGGAGGAGAACACCATCTCGGCGGAGCAGAAGGAGGTCATCTTCCAGGTTCTGCGGGAGAGCCTCTCGAATGTCCGCAAACATTCACAGGCCCGCAACCTGTGGGTGCTCGTGGATCTGTCATCGTCGCCCTGGGTGCTCACGGTCCGCGACGATGGCCGAGGCTTCGACGTACGCCGGGTCGCCGAGGATCCGAAGAAAGTCGGTTCCTACGGCCTGGTCGGAATGCGTGAGCGCGCCGAGCTGATCGGAGGGGCGCTGGAGATCGTGAGCCAGTCGCTGGAAGGCACCCTGGTCACGCTGATCGGCCCTGAGGAACGTTCGGAATGAGCCGGGTACGGGTGCTCATTGCCGACGACCGTCCGATTTTCCGGGCGGGCGTCCAGGGGATGCTCCGCGACTTTCCGGAGATCGACATCGTCGGCGAGGCGGTAACCGGTCGGCAGGCGGTCGAGCACACACGCCGGCTGAAGCCGGACGTCGTCCTCATGGACCTGAACATGCCCGAGATGGGCGGGATCGCGGCGACTCGGGCGATCAAGGAGGAGGATCCGGAGCGGGTGGTGCTCGCGCTGACCGTGTCGGAGGCGGAGGAAGACATCGTCGAGATGGTGGCCGCCGGCGCGTCGGGCTACGTGTTGAAGGACGTCGACCCGGTGACGCTGGCCCGCAGCATCCAGGACGCGCACGCTGGCCGCTTCCAGCTGAACGACGCCCTGACCAGGCGGGTCATCATGCGTCTGGGTGCAACCCTCAAGCGGCCGCGGCGCCCGCCGGCGGAGCCGCTGACCGAGCGGGAGACCGAGATTCTGCAGTCGGTCGTCGAGGGCAAAGGCAATAAGGCGATCGCGAATCGCCTGGGATTGAGCGAGGGCACCATCAAGTCGCACCTGCGCAACATCTACCGCAAGTTGCGGGTCCAGACACGGGCGGAGGCAGCCGCCCAGGCGGTACAGCTCGACATCGACCGAACGGACGTTCGCTACCGTCAGGCCTAGGCGAGCCGCCAGTCGACAGATTTACGGGAACAGCGAGGGCCACTAGCGTGGAGAATCACCAGGGGAGTCTGCGCGGGTCCCGGGAATTCTAGTGGGGGTGGTCGCGATGAAGAAGCTACTGGTGGTTGTCGCTGGCCTGCTCGGGGCTATCTTGGCCGGCGGCGCTGGCTGGCAGGCTTAGATTGCTGTAAACAAGAGCCCGGGGTTACCCCGGGCTCTTTGTTTTAGCCCACCTGGCGGGAATCAGGAATAGCGCGAGTTATCCCTTAACATACTGGGGATTTTCCTGATGTCGAGCAGTTCGCTGGCATCGCGTTACGCCTGGGGACTCGGAACCATCGGTCTGGCTTTCTGGGGGCTGACGATTCAGCAGGAAGGCCCATGGGCCAATTCCAATACCCACGAGCTCACGACGACCGTGATTCTCGTAATCCTGAGCCTGCTCTCCGCCTTTTCGCCCATCCCAACCCGTGGCGGCGGCACCTTGACGGTGACGCTGGCGCCCCTCTTCGGGGCGGTCGCCGTACCTCTTCCGCCTTGGGCGGTTATGACGGTCGCGGCGATCGGGACGATCGACTCGCGGATTCCTGGACGGCAAATCAGCTGGGGACGATTCCTCATGAACCGCGGAATGTACATCTTCGCCGCGGGACTGCCCTCGTTCCTGATCAGGGAAACCGGCCTCACGCCCTGGGGCTATGGCGCCGCGCTCGCCCTGATGTTGGGGCTGAACACAATTCTGATCGGGGTATTCTTCGCCCTTCACGAAGGGAAGTCGCTCGTCTCGACAATACGGGCAGCCTACGCTGGTAATGGCCTCACCTACGTCGCGCTTCCCCTTACAGGCATCCTGGTCGGTCATCTGCTGAGAGCGCCGGCACTTGTTGATCAATTGATCGTGTTCCTGCTCTTCATGCCACTTCTGATCTATCGAGCCAGTATCCAGAAACAGCGTCGTCTGGACACCTGGCTCCGCGACTCCTACATCATGCAGAGCCGCGTGGTGGACAAGCGGGACGGCCAGACATTCGGCCATTCGCAGAGAGTCGGTGAGCTCTGCGAGGGCGTGGCCCGCCTGCTGCGACTGCCCGAGGAGGAATGCAACACGATCCGAGTCGGGGGGATTTTGCACGACCTGGGGAAGATC
Source organism: Chloroflexota bacterium (assembly GCA_005881715.1). Lineage (GTDB taxonomy): Bacteria > Chloroflexota > Dormibacteria > CF-121 > CF-121 > CF-13. Next base: position 79,807 of record VBEE01000055.1, read on the forward strand.
GCGATCCCCGACTCGATTCTCCTCAAGCCCGGAAAGCTGACCCCCGAGGAATACGAGATCATCAAGACGCACCCGGTTGAAGGCGCTCAAATTCTTGCCGAACACCCGGAACAACGCGAAGTTTCCGAGATTGTTCATCATCACCACGAACGGTGGGATGGCGCTGGCTATCCCGACAGATTGAAAGGGGAAATGATTCCAGTCGGATCGCGGATCGTGAATGCATGCGATGCCTTCGACACGATCACCCAGGCGCGCGTATTCCGGCCGACGGTCAAGACGCCGGCCGAGGCGATTCGCGAACTACGGGAGCTCGCCGGTAGCTGGTATGACCCGCAGGTCATCGGCGCCCTCGAAAAGATCGTCGCAGAGCGATGGGGCGTCGAGATTGCCGCGCGACCGGGTTCGGAACTCGAGGTGTCGCCCACGTACCAGGAGGCGCTCGCAGTACGGCCTTTCCGTTTACTCTGGGTCGGCCAGGCGGTGTCCTATTTCGGCGACACCATGAACACGGCCGGGCTTGCCATCATGCTCTTCGTCCTTACCCGGTCGGCGTCCATTGTCGCCCTCGGACTGATCGCGAAGGCGATTCCTACCGTTCTCTTTGGACTCGTTGCCGGGCCGCTGGTCGACCGGGTCAATCGGCAGCGACTGATGATTTTTGCCGACCTGACGCGAGCGATTCTCACGGTTTCGATCCCCTTCTTTGGCTATTACTGGCTGCCGGGCGTCTTCATTGCCGTGTTCCTGATCGCATCGGCCAGCGCCTTCTTCAATCCAGCCAAACAGGCGATCCTTCCCAACCTGGTGCCGGGCCGCCTGCTCGTCCGAGCCAATGGCCTGGTCTCGTCCTCCGAAAAGACTATGGAGCTTCTCGGATACTCGTTGGCGGGCTTGATCGTCGCTGCCGTGAGCTGGCTTCCGCTGTTCCTCATCGATGCCGGAACCTATCTCTTTTCTGCTGTGAGCCTGCTCGGCGTTCCAGACCTGGCGGTCCGTGCCAGGGGCACCAGCTTGCGGCTCGCAAGCGATGTGGTTGAGGGTCTTCGGTTCGTGCTTCGAAACGCGGTGCTGCGATCAACGATGACGTTGACATTGGTGGTCGCGATCTTCTTCGGGATGACTACGACCATCCTTGTCGTGATGGCATACGAAACACTTAAGGGAGGGGCGAGTGCTTACGGCTTCATCGAGGCGGCGATTGGCGCCGGCGCGATCGTGGGTGCCTTGATCGCCGCGGAGCTCGTGAATCGTGCCCGCGCGGGCACGCTCCTCCTCTTGGGGGCTGGTGGCGTGGGTCTGGCCAATGTGTTTGTCGGATTCTCCACGAATCTGAGCGCGACGATTGTTTTCCTGCTTCTCGGCGGAATCCTCAACATGGTTTATTACGTGCCGCTCATCTCGGTGACGCAGCGGGAATCACCTGACAGCGTTCGGGGTCGGGTCATGGCCACCAGGTTCCTCCTCGTTCAGGGTGGATATCTTGCCGGCATGGCCCTCGCTGGTCCCATGAGTGACCGCTTTGGCGCGCCGATGGTATTTGTGGTTGGCGGCCTATTCCTCGTCGTGGCCGCCCTCTTAGGATTTGCCTTTCGAAGCATTCGGATGGCCACCTTACGCGATGATTCGTCCGCTGTCGCCGTCCTGAAAGCCACAGCCTCAGGCTAGTGTTCCTTTTCTTCGCGGTTATCGCCGCAGCCCTGGCCATCGCGGTCCTGATTGGTGGCGACGTCCGCCGCCTCAGCCAGCTGCGCCTCCGCCACCTGGAGTTGCTCCTCGCCGCATTTGCCGTCAAGATCTCGGTGGGCCTGCTGGGGACGACCCATGCCCAGGCGGCGATCAACGCCGCCCGGCCCCTGAACGCGATTGGCGCCGTCTTGCTGCTTGCGGTGGTCTGGTTCAACCGACGCATTCCGGGGGCGATCCTGTTCGGCGCCGGCCTGACGCTGAACCTGATCGTGATCCTTGCCTTCGGCGGGAGGATGCCGGTGCTCCTGCCCCGCGACATCGATCCCAACTCGGCTGTGCTGGCCGTGCTCAAAGGCGGTCTCGATCCGTTGCACGTGGCGTTGCAGCAGCCCCAGGGTCTCTGGTTCCTCGGCGATGTTTTTGCCATCCCCGGCATCGCCGGACACGCCTCGCTGGTCAGCATCGGCGACCTCTTGATGGCGGCCGGGGTCGCCTGGCTCATCATCCGCTGCAGCCAGCGGGAGCGATCTCTGCAGGCAGCCTACGGCCCCAGCCCCTCCCGGTAGCGGCCGGGCCCACATTTGGGGCGCATGCCCGGACTCGAATTTCTCGTTTGAACAGGCGATAATGCCGCGATGATTCAGCGTCGCCGCGTCGAAGAGCTATGGCGAAGCCGTGACTTCCGCGCCCTGATCTTCCTGGGCGTTCTGGCGGTGCTGACGCTGATCCTGGCGATCGCGATCCGGGGCATCCTCGGCCCCTTCCTCCTCGCCGCCATCCTGGCCCTGATCGTGAATCCGGCTGTGAATGCGGCGGAGCGCCGCCGCGTTCCCCGGGCGGTCGCGATCCTGGTCCTCTACGGCGTCCTTGCGGGGATCCTGGCCGCGGGCGTCTTCTACCTGGTTCCGGTCGTCCGCCAGGAGGTTGACGCGCTCGTGGCCCAGGGGCCGGCGATCGCGAGCTACTTCCAGAACCTGGCCGACGAGCAGCACGTGGTCTCGGTGCTGGGCATCCCGATCGACCTGCGGCAGGCCTACACCGATTCCGTCCGAAACCTGCCGGCCCTGCTGGCCGGCCACCTTTCGTCCGTGGTGGAGAACGTCTTCATGCTGGTCAACTGGATCTTTCAGACCGTCCTCATCCTGCTGGTGGCCTTCTTCCTGGTTAAGGATGCCCACGCCATCCGGCGCTTTTTCGAGGGACTCATCCCACACGGTTATCGAACGGACGCCCGTGATCTCGCGGCCGAGATCTATCGCATGCTGGGCGCCTACATGCGCGGCCAGCTGCTCATCTGCGCCCTCGTCGGCTTGTTTACCGGCGTCGCGCTCTGGCTGGTGGGGGTCCCGTATTCGCTCGTCCTCGGCATCGTCGCCGGGGTCACCGCCTTCATCCCGTTTATCGGGCCGTTTCTCGGCGCGCTGCCGGCGATCGCCGTGGCGGCCTTCGTCTCGCAATCGTCGGGCAAGGTGGTCATCGTGCTGATCGTGTACTTCGTGATCTCGAACGTGATCTACAACTTCGTGTCACCCAAGGTGTTTGGCAACGCGGTCCACCTCAGCCCCATGCTGGTCATCATCGCGTTCGTTGTCGGCGGGTACCTGGGCGGCATCCTGGGGCTCTTCGTTGCCGTACCGGCGGCGGCCGCGCTGCGCATTCTGTTCCTCTACGCTCACGAGCGCGTCTACGCCTGAACCGGCCCGGGGGCCGACGCTCGGGCTCCTCTCCGACGTTCACAGCAATCTCGAAGCACTCGAGGCGGTCCTGGAGAGGATGCCGAAGGTGGACCGGATCCTGGTCCTGGGCGACATCGTCGGCTACGGGCCTGACCCCAACGCGGTAATCGCTCGACTGCAGTCGGTGCGAGCCCGGGCCGTGATGGGAAATCACGACCAGGCGATGCTCGATCCATCACTCCTCGACTGGTTCAACCCGCACGCCGCCGCCGCGGCTCGCTGGACCCAGACGGTGCTCACCCCGCAGAGCCGTCGCTATCTGACGTCGTTACCGAAGTACGGAAGGGTCGGCCGTCACCGCTACGTCCACGGCAGCCCGCGAAAGCCGTACATCTGGGAATACATCCTCGACGAGCTGCAGGCGCTCGAGATCCTGATGAGGCTTGGCGATCGGTTCTGCTTCTTCGGGCACACCCACCTGCCGCGCATCTTCACGACCGAGGGCGAGCAGGTTCCACAGGCCGACGACTGGATTCCGCTCCCGCCCGCCGCCCTGGTAAACCCGGGGAGCGTCGGCCAGCCTCGCGACGGCAACCCCGATGCCGCCTACGCGGTCGTCGACCTGGAGGCCGGAGCGGTGCGGTTCGGCCGCGTCCCCTACGATCTCGTCACGACCCAGGCGAAGATCCGGCAGGCTGGGCTGCCGGAGGTGGAAGCGGTCCGGCTGGCGCTGGGCCAGTAGCTGCGCCGGGCCGCAAGCTGCGACGCTGTGGCCTGACCTAGAATTGGGACTCGATTCAATGAAGCTGGTGATTGTCGGCTGCGGCCGCGTCGGCGCAATGGCGGCCGTCGCCCTGTCAAGGGCGGGTCACCAGGTGACCGTCGTTGATGTGAATCGGCGCGCGTTCGATCGGCTGGGGAGCGATTTCACGGGGGAGATGATTCTCGGCAACGGGATCGATGAGGATGTCCTGCGCCAGGCCGGCATCGAGACCGCGGATGGCTTCGCCTCCCTGACCAACGGCGACAATCGAAACATCATGGCGGCCCAGATCGCCCGCGAGATTTTCAAGGTCCCCCGGGTGATCACCCGGATCTACGACCCGATGCGCGAGGATGTCTACCGTGAGCTCGGCCTCGACACCGTCTGCCCGACGCTTTCCGGGGCAAAAGCGATCCATGCCATGCTGAAGGAATGAGCGAGCCAATGTACGTCATCGTGATCGGCGGCGGGAAGGTGGGCTACTACCTGAGCAAGCACCTGCTGGATCGAGGCTACGAGGTCACGCTGATCGAGAAGGACCCACGCCGGGCCGAAGTCCTGAATTCGGTATTGGGCGAGATCGTGATGGTGGGGGACGGCGACGAGATGGCCTTTTTAGCCACGACCGGCATGGAGCGGGCGGATGTGGTGGTCGCCGTCACCGGCGATGACGAGGACAACCTGGTCGCCCTGCAGCTGGCCAAGGAGCGCTTCAAGGTGCCGCGCACCATCGCCCGGGTCAACAACCCCGCCAATGTGAGCATCTTCAAGATGCTGGGCGTCGACGAGGCTGTCTCTGCCACCGAGGTGCTCCTGGGCGCCCTCGAACCCAAGATCGGCGGGCAATAAAAAAGGGCCGCCGGCAGGCGGCCCTCGGATTGGTGGTCAGACCTACTTGGCTTTACCGATCTTGTAGATCTTGGTCCCGCACTTCGGGCATGTGCCGACGGTGGCAGGCTTACCGTTCTTCATGGTGATCTGCTGAGGGTCGCGCATTTCGACCTTCATTTTGTCCTTCAAGCAGTAACCTTCCATGTCTTATAAAGTGACCCTCCTGCACTCAAGATTTAAGTAGTCGCCCGGCAACACCGCCTGATTCTAGTCGCGCTTCGGACCCAATTCAACCCGAGTTCGCCCGAATACGCCCGGAGAACCCTATGTTGGAGGCCGCATGCTGTTCCTGACCGAGGTCCTGGGAGCCGAGGTGGTGGACGTCCGCCAGCGCCGCAGCGGGCGCGTCAAAGACCTCGCCGTGCGCATCCAGGAGCCCTATCCGGTGGTCACTGGGCTGGTGGTTTCGCGGCGTCGGGAGCTGCTCATTCCCTGGTCCTCGGTGCGCGCCATCGCGGGCCGCGAGGTAGCGCTCCGGGTCACCACCGAGGACGTCGAGAAGCACCGGGCTTCGCCCGATGAGGTGTGGCTGGCGCGCGACGTGCTGGACAAGCAGATCGTCGACCTCGACGGCCGGCGGGTGGTCCGCGTCAACGACCTCCAGCTCACGGAGGTGCGCGGGGAGCTGCTGCTGGTCGCCGCCGACATCGGCATCCGCGGCATCCTGCGCCGGCTCGGCCTGGAGGCTCTCGGCAAGGCCGTGGCCCACCTCTTCGGACGCAACCTGCCCATGGTGCTGGTGGCCTGGAACGTGGTCTCGCCGCTGGAGCCGCAGGCGGTCCAGGCCGCGGCGGCCGGGGACGAGCTGCGGCTGCGCATCTCGGGCAAGCGGATCGCCAAGCTGCACCCGGCCGACATCGCGGACATCGTTGAGGACCTGGGCGCCAAGGACCGCAAGGCCGTCTTCGAGTCCCTGGAGGAGGAGATCGCAGCCGACACCCTGGAGGAGATGGAGCTCGAGGACCAGGTCTCGGTGATCGAGCACATGGACGCCCAGCGCGCCAGCGAGATCCTGGAGGAGATGCCCCCCGACGAGGTGGCGGACATCCTGACCGAGCTGCCGAGGGAGCGGGCGGAGCGGCTGCTGAGCCTCATGGAGACGGAGGGGGCCCGGGACGTCGAGGAGCTGCTCGCCTACGAGGAGAACACGGCCGGCGGCCCAGCGAGGCCCTCACCGCGCAGCAGAGCATCGACGAGCTGCGGCGGATGGAGCCCGACGCCGAGTCCGTCTACTACGTGTTCGTGGTCGACGGCCAGGAGCACCTGCAGGGCGTGCTCTCGCTGCGCGACCTGATCGTGTCTTCACCGGACAAGCCGATCCGCGAATTCATGATCCGGGACGTGGTGACGGTCCGGCCCGAGGCCTCGGCTCACGAGGTGGCCGCCGTGCTCTCCAAGTACAACCTGCTGGCGGTGCCGGTGGTGGACGAGGAGCACCACCTGCGCGGCATCGTGACCGTGGACGACGCCCTCGATGAGGTGCTGCCTGATTCCGTGAAGCGCAAGCTTCCGAGGCCCGTCTAGAGGTGCCCCTGAGGAGCGAATCCAGATCTTCGGCGCCCATGCACCCCATCTGCGGCGTCACCTCCTGCGCTACTCACTCACGCAGCTCGGGCTGCGTTCGCTGCGTTGCTCGTCGGTTCCTTGCATCTGGGGCACCTGGCCACCGAATCTCTCGGCCCGCCCCTCAGAGGCACCTCTAGAGCGCCCGGCCGCGTGCTCGACGGCCTGATCGCCCGCCTCCGCCGCTTCCGGCGGATCTTCATCCTGCTGGCCGTGATCGGCCCGGGCCTGATCACCATGAACGCCGGCAACGACGCCGGCGCCATCGCCACCTACTCCCAGGCCGGCGCCGAGTTCGGGTTCCGGATGCTCTGGCTGCTGGTCGTTATCACGCTCAGCCTCGCCGTCGTCAACGAGATGGGCGCGCGCATGGGCGTGGTCACCGGCAAGGGCCTGGCCGACCTGATCCGCGAGCGCTTCGGCGTCCGCAGCACCACCTTCGCCATGCTCCTGCTCCTGGTGGCCAACGCGGTCACCACCACGGCCGAGTTCGCCGGCGTGGCGGCTGCCCTCGAGCTCTTCCACGTCCCCCGCTTTGCGTCTGTGCCGGTGGTGGCGATCGCGATCTGGCTGCTGATCGGGCGCGGCAGCTACCCAGTGGTGGAGAGGGTCCTGCTCACGATCGGGGTGGTCTACCTGGCCTACATCATCTCGGGGCTGCTGGCGCATCCCGACTGGCGCACGGTGGGCACCTCGATCGTGCTCCCGCGGCCCGATTCCAACCGCGCCTACTTCCTGCTCGCGATCGGCCTGGTGGGCACCACCATCGCCCCCTGGATGCAGTTCTACCTGCAGTCCTCGGTGGCCGAAAAGGGCATCCCCAACGAGCAGCTCGGCTACAGCCAGGTCGACGTGGTCTCGGGAGCGATCTTCGCGGATGTGGTCGCCTTCTTCATCATCGTGGCCGCCGCCGCCACCCTGTACGGGCACCTCACGCCGGGCCAGCTGGGCAACATGCAGGCGGCCGACTACGCGCGGGCCCTGTCGCCGGTCGTCGGTTCGGGCGCCGCCATCCTCTTCGCGGTAGGGCTGCTCGGAGCCTCGCTGCTCTCGGCGGGAGTCGTGCCGCTGTCCACCGCCTACACGGTCACCGAGGCCTTCGGCTGGGAGCGAGGCGTGGGTCAGCGCATGGCCGAGGCGCCGGCGTTCTTCGGCATCTTCAGCGGCCTGATCGTGATCGGCGCCGTGACCGTGCTGGTGCCCGGGGTGCCACTGGTCTCCCTGATCCTGCTAAGCCAGGAGATCAACGGCCTGATCCTGTCCGCGATCCTGATCTACATGCTGGTGCTCGTGAACGACCGCCGGGTGATGGGCCGCTACGTCAACGGGGTCGTCGCCAACCTGATCGGCGGCGCCACGGTGCTGCTGCTGGTGGTGATGACGGCGCTGCTCCTGCTCAGCGTGCTCCCGGGCTCCCCGCTCTCCGGCTGAGGCTCTGCGCAGTCGCGCGCGCCAGCGAGCGCACCCCCACGTCCTCGATGGCGAGGGCGGCGGCGGCGACGCCCCAGCGCAGGCTTTCGTTCAGATCGGAGGTGGCTTGCCAGCGTGCCAGGAAAGCGCCCGCCAGGGCGTCTCCGGCCCCGGTGGTGTCCACGACCCGCGCAGGCAGTGCCTCCGCGTGGACCACTTGAGTACCAGGCCCTGGAGACCATGGCGGCGCCGGAAGTCTTGAGGATCCTGACCGCCCACCGCGGCCAGCTCGGCCTGGTTGCAGAAGAACCAGCCGGCGGTCTCCAGGATCCCCGCCAGCGCCGACGGCTGCGCCAGCGTGTACGAGAGCATGGCATCGGCGGCCAGCAGCTCGGCGCCGGCCAACGCCCGCAAGGCCTCGAGCTGGCGATCGGGGCGCATGGACCCGGCGAAAGCCCAGCCCCGAAAATCGGGTGGCGGGCGCGGCGTCCAGGCGTCGTAGATGGAGTCGCGGCTGCCCAGGTCGCGGTTGCGGCCGCCCACATCGAGCGCGCTCCAGCGGTAGGTCGGCGCCGCCAGCACTTCCAGCCGGCTCAAATCCACACTGCGATCCGCGAAGATCCCGCGCACGCGCTCGACCGCGTCCTCGCCAACCGGCGCCACCATCGCCACGGGCCCTACCAGTGAGGCCGCCAGTGCGAAATAGACGGCGGAGCCGCCGAGCTCGTCTGCGACCCGGCCATATGGACCTTCCAGTGTGTCGAGGGGTGTCGAGGGCGATCGAGCCCACGACCAACAGACTCACGCGCGCTGCTGGGTGCCGCTGAGCTCGGTGACCACGTGGCGCGCCTGGCGCAGCTTGTCCAGGAAGTCGGCCGGCCCCTCGTACTCCTCGATCTCCATCCAGCTCAGCCCGAGCTCAGGGGGCGAGTGGGCATCGCTGCCGGTGGCGGCGACCTTCCGCAGCTCCTGGCAGAGCTCTGCCGCCAGCTGGTTGTCCGCCGGCCTGGCCCAGGGGTTGTAGGTCTCGATGATGTCGACTCCCGGCGCCAGCTCGATGATCCGCTCTGGTGTGAAGCTGGCCCGGAAGCGGTCGCAGGGGTGCGCCAGGTAGGTCAGGCCGCCCTGTCCGTGGATCCGGTCCAGGGTCTCCTCCGGGTGCAGCCAGGGCTTGATCTGCTCGGCCAGGAAGAGTCCGATCACCTCGCCTTCGCGGGTCTTGATCTCCTCGCCGGCGATGGCCAGCCCGGGATGCAGGCGGCGCAGCTCGAACGCCCCGGCGGCGGTGTTGTGGTCGGTGAGCGCGATCCGGTCGAGGCCGACTTCGCGGCAGCGCGCGACCAGGTCGGCGAAGCTGGTCTTGCTGTCGGGCGAGTAGTAGCTGTGGAGGTGGAGGTCGACGCGGAGCGTCAGCGGAAGAGGCGGATGATCTTGGCCGGTTTGCGGGCCTTGACCGACTGCTCCATGAGCGCTTCCTGCGCCCGGTAGAGGAACGCCATGACCTGCGCCGGCCGGCGCTCGTGGCCCAGCTCGCGGGGCAGCTCCGGATGGGCCTGGCCCAGCAGCACCAGCAGCCGCGGCATCAGCCAGCCGGGCACGATCTTGAGCCGCTGGACCAGGCACTCCTCGAGCCAGAACATGAGCTGGTCGGTCTCCCGCAAGAGGTGGCGCGGCACCTCGCGCTCGTGGAGACGGCGGCGGTGCCAGTACAGCGCGCGCTGCTGCTCGGCCACCGTCCGCTGGATCATCGCCCGACTATATCAGCGGGTCGGGGGAACTCCTCCCCGCCATGTGGGGAGGTCCGGCCGCTCAGGCCGGGGAGGGGGACGCTAGCTGGCCTCCTCCGCTGGATAGAAGAGCGTGCGCCAGCCGCCGGCGGCGGGCACCAGGTGGACCTGGCGGCGCATGGTGACGTCGCGCCAGCCGTGCCGGATCCGGTAGCTCACGTCGAGCCGCGCCACGTTTCGATAGGTGCGATTCCGGTGGCGGTCGGTCCACTCGGGCACGATCTCCGAACCGCCCACCTGGGCCTCCAGCAGCTCGAACTCGGCCGCCTGCTGGCGCATGCGCTCGACGAACTCCTGACGGCTGCCCCAGGAACGCTGTGCGTCCTCGGCCAGCATGTCCCACATG
>VBEE01000037.1 GCA_005881715.1 Chloroflexota bacterium
TGCCCAGGATGCCGCCGGTGAAGGCTCCAACAGGAATCGTCCCCCAGACGATGGTGCGCATGGTGGCGTTCATGCGGCCCTGGACGCGGTCCGGTGTGATCGATTGCCGGAGGCTGACCTGGTTGATGTTGTACACCGGAACAAAGAGGTTGTTCAGAAAACCCAGCACGCTGAGAATGATCGCAGGGACGCCGATCAACGCCAGCGGCGTCGCCAGGGTGACGAGTCCACCGAGGAGGATGGACAGCCCGAGCGTCATACCCAACCCGAAGGTCCGCGCCAGCCAGGCGGCGAGGAAGGCGCCGACCAGCCAACCGACGCTGCTGATCCCAAAGATGATGCCGACGACAGCGGCCGACAGGTGGAGGTCGCGATACGCAAAAACGAGGAACACCGCGCCGAAGATCATGTTCGAGCCCAGGTTGGTGGTGGCCGTGCATCCGGCGATCCGCCACAGGATGGGGCTTTTGAAGACAACGTCGATGCCCTCGCGCATCTCCGGAATGAAGCCGGTTGCTCCGGATGCGGTGCTCGGCCGGGGTTCCGGCTCCGGTGTCGTGATCAAGGCCAGGGCGAACGCCGACGCGAGAAAGGACAGGGCATCGACCGCGACCGCCCGGGCGCCCCCGATCCACTGAATCAAGAGGCCGGCAACCGCCGGACCGGAGATCTGCGACGCCGAGCGCGTGACTTCGAGCTTCGTGTTGCCCTCGATCAGGTTGGGCCGGTCGACCAGCGCCGGCAGGTATGACTGATACGACACATCGAAGAAGACGGTAAAGATGCCCGTCAGCAGGGCCACGATGTACAACTGTTGGAGCGTCAGCGCATCCAGGACAAAGGCCACCGGAATTGATCCCAGGGCGAGCAGGCGCCCGATGTCGCAGGCGATCATAATCGGTCGGCGCCGCAGCCGGTCCGCGTACACGCCGGCAACCAACCCGAGCGTGGGAAAGGCCAGGAACTCGAGCGCGGAGAGCACGCCGACCTGAAAGGGACCGGCGTGGAGGACCAGGATGGCCACCGTCGGCACCGCAAGCAAGGTCACCTGGCTGCCAAATTCGCTGACCGTTTCACCAGCCCACAGCTTCAGGAAGTCGGGATGACGCCAGAGGCGACCGCCGAACACCGGGCGATTCTATCGAGAACGTAGACTCGTGAAGGCTTATGCGCGACGACTCGACCTCCGTTCGCAACCTCGTCATCGGGATGCTGCTGGTGGCAGCCCCGTTTGCGATTGCGTATCTGCTGACCCGGGGCAAGCCGTACTCCGAAATCCTCCTGATCGTCGCGATTTTCTGCGCCGGTCTGGCGCTGATGTTCGCGATGGCATCCGGGTTGCAGCAGGTCGCAGGCGTCGCGTTACGGCTCTCGGGCCGGTCGCCTCGCGACATCATGATCGTCGGCCTGGCCGCCCTCAGCTTGCTGACCCCGTGGACGATCGCCGTCGACGTCGCCAACCTTCACCAGGTCTTCGGCTGGACCAATCCCCTCGCGTGGCTGACGGCGCTTGGCCTGCTGACGTCAGTCACACAGAGCGCCCGACCGTACCATGGCTGGGCACTCGTCGCCGCCGGCGTGGCGCTCCTCGGCTGGATCGGATGGGCGGGCTTCGTCCTGACCACGCCCAGCTTCAGCAAATGGCCCTTCAGCTTCACGCCGGTTGACCTCGTCTCGACCGGGTGGTACGCGGGGCTCATCGGCTGGGTGATCGCGGTCGATGCCTTCGCAGTCCGGCGCGCCCGCGAACCGACGCTCGCTCAGCCCAAGGATGTCTGGCCGCTCGCGCTCGTGCCCGGGATGGGCCTGGTCCGGCTCGGCTATGCCGGCCGCGGACGGTTGTGGCTCGTGGCCGCGGTGCTGGCGGTGGCCTTCATCGGCATCTCCGCCGTCAGCGACAGCGAGTTCGCATACTGGGCACACTACGGGACCACGCCGCCGGACCGCGGCCGGCTCGATGTCGCACTCATCGCCGCGGCGCTGGCCCTGGTGCTCGTGGCGAGCTGGTTCGACACCTGGCGCAGCCTGCGCCGGCGGGAGATCATGGGCGACTGGCTGGCCCGCGTCCGGCGTCGCTCGCAGAGCGAATCGCGTTAGGACCCGGACCTAAGGTTCAGCTCAGGCGTAATGACAGGCGGCCCACTGGCCGCTGGCGACCTCACGAAGCGGTGGCTCGACCTCGGCGCAGTATTCCGTCGCAATCGGGCAGCGCGTGCGGAAGTGACATCCCGACGGCGGGTTGGTCGGGCTCGGGATCTCACCCTTCAGCACCGTCTGCTCGCGCTTGATGGTTGGGTCCGGGATCGGAATCACCGAGATCAGCGCCTGCGTGTAGGGGTGCCGCGGGGTGCGCAGCAGCTGCTCGGCGGGCGCGAGCTCTACGATCTTGCCCAAGTACATGACGGCGATCCGATCGCTCACCTGCTCGACCACCGCCATGTTGTGCGCGACGAACAGGTAGGTGAGGTTGAATTCGTTCTGCAGGTCTTCGAGCAGATTCAGGATCTGCGACTGGATCGACACGTCCAGGGCGGAGACCGGCTCGTCGGCAATGATGAGCTTCGGCCGAAGCGCCAGCGCCCGGGCAATGCCGATGCGCTGCCGCTGGCCGCCGCTGAACTCATGGGGAAACCGGCCGCGGTACTGGCCGCGCAGTCCGACCACCTCGAGCAACTCGCTGACCATTCGCTCCCGCTCGTGGGACGATCCGATGCCGTGGACGAGAAGGCCTTCGCCCACGATCTCCCCCACGGACATGCGCGGGTTCAGCGAACCGTACGGATCCTGGAAGATGATCTGCACTTCCCGCCGGATCTCGTTCAACTCCTTTTTGTTCGCCTTGAAGATGCTCCGCCCCTCGAGAAACGCCTCACCAGACGTGGGCGGGATCAGCCGCAAGATCGTGCGCGCCACGGTGGACTTGCCCGAACCGGATTCACCGATCAGGCCCAGGGTTTCGCCCTGCTTGATGTCAAAGCTGACGTCGTCGACCGCCTTGACGTTCGCCACGGTGGTCTGGAGCAACCCTCCCTTGATCGGGAAGTACTTGACGAGGTGGTCGACCTTGAGTAAGGCACCGTTGGTATCGGGAGAAACCACGGCAGGCCGGTTCTTGCGCCCGATCATTCGTACTGCCAGCACGCCACGAGGTGTTCGGCTCCGACGGCTTTCAGGGCCGGAATCTCACTCTCGCTGCGCGGCGCCTTGACCGGGCAGCGTGGTCGGAAGGCACAACCCGGCGGGAGGGCCAGCGGGTTCGGCACGCTGCCGGTGATAACGTGGAGCCGGTCCTGCTTTTTCCCCAGGCGTGGGATCGACGCCAGCAATCCCTGCGTGTAGGGATGCTTGGGATTGGTGAATAACTCCGTCGTCGACGCCTGCTCCACGATCCGCCCCGCATACATGACCGCCACACTGTCGCACATCTCCGCGACGACCCCCAGGTCATGGGTGATGAGCAAGATGGCCGATCCGAACTCCCCTTTGAGGTTTCGCATCAGTCTCAGGATCTGAGCCTGGATGGTGACGTCGAGCGCGGTCGTCGGCTCGTCGGCGATCAGAAGCTCGGGATTGGTGGACAGCGCCATGGCGATCATGACTCGCTGGCGCATTCCGCCGGAGAGCTCGTGCGGATACTGCCTGGCGCGACGCTTGGGGTCCGAGATGCCGACCAGGCGGAGGACCTCGATCGCCCGGTCGAAGGCGGCCTTCGGCTCGACTTTCTCGTGAAGCCGTACCGCTTCGGCGATCTGATCTCCGCAGGTGTAGACCGGGTTCAGGGCCGTCATCGGTTCCTGGAAGATCATCGAGACGTCATTGCCACGCACGTCCCGCATCTCCTCTTCAGTCAACCCGACCAGGTCCCGGTCGCGAAACCAGACATGGCCGGCCGTGATCCGGCCATTTTTCTCCAGCAGCCGCATGATCGACAACGCCGTGATGCTCTTCCCCGAGCCGGACTCCCCCACCAGGCCGACCGTGGCCTTGGCGGGGATGGTGAGATTGACGCCGTCGACCGCCTTGACAGTGCCCCCGTGAACGTGAAACTGGGTATGGAGGTCTTCTATTCGAAGGAGTTCATTCACCTTTGACGTGGATCGAGCGCGTCCCGAATGCCGTCGCCGATGAGGTTGATGCAGAGGGCTGTGATGACCAGCGCGGTGGCCGGGAAGACGACGAGATAGGCCTGGTCGTCGAGCAGGTACTGCTCAAAGTTCTGCAGCATGTTGCCCCAGCTCGGCTCGGGCGGTGGAATGCTGTATCCGAGAAAACCCAGCGCGGCTTCCAGCAAGATGATCCCGGACACGCCCAGGGTTGCTGAAACAATGATCGGGGCCAGCGCGTTTGGCAGGATGTGGCGCACGATGATTCGGGCATTCGATGCCCCGAGCGCTCGAGCCGCCTGGACGAACTCCTGTTCTCGGAGCACGAGAAACTGGGCCCGCATCAAGCGGCCAATCTCGTACCAGCCGGTGGCGGCGATGACGATGATGACGGTAGTCAGGCGGACACCGCCGGTCGCCGCCGTGATGGCGATGACGACGAGCAGGAAGGGCGCCGAGATGATGATGTCGGTGAAACGCATCAACGCGTTGTCCAGCCAGCCGCCGTAGTAGCCCGCCAGCGCACCCAGCGTTCCGCCGATGAGCAGGTAGCCCACCACGGCCAGCACCCCGACCATGATCGAGACCCGGGCACCACGCAGCAGCCTGGCCAGTTCATCCCGACCGAGGTCATCCGTGCCGAAGAGATGCTGGAAGCTCTGGAAGGGCGGCTTGAAGGGGTGGCGGTAGTCCTGGATGCGGTAGAGATCACCGGTGATGATCGGGACGACGATGGCGCTGAGGACGATGATGGCAAGGATGATCAGAGCGCCGGTTGCCACCCGGTGGTGCAGAAAGCGGATGACGGCCAGCCGCCAGAAGCCGAGCTCGGGGGCAGCGCCAAACTCGTCGGCCTTTGCGCTGCCCGGTTGGGCAAGGTCACGCTCCTGCTGGACGGTGGTCTCGACCGAGAGCTGGTCTGGGACGGCACCGGGGACGCCGGCGGGACCGATCGGCAGCGGGGGGACCTGCGCCATCAGTAACGGATCCTTGGATCGGCGACGGCGTAGGTCACGTCGGCGATCAGATTGAACAGGACGGTTCCGGCCGCCACCAGCATCACGACCCCGAGGATGACCGGGTAGTCGCGATCGACCACCGCCTGGAAGGCGAGCTGTCCGGTCCCCGGCCAGCTGAAGATGCCTTCCGTGATGATGGCGCCGTTGACGATCTGAGGGATCGCGATGGCCACGAGGGTGATGATCGGCAGGATGGCGTTCCGCAGCGCGTGCTTGTAATTGACCTTCTCGAGCGACAGGCCCTTCGCCCGCGCCGTCCGGATGTAGTCCTGGTGGAGCACCTCCAGCATGCTGGCCCGCATGAAGCGGCTGAAGATCGCGATCTGCAGGATGGCGAGGGAGGTCACCGGCAGCACCATGTGGTAGAGGAGGTCGATGGGGTCATCGACCCCACCCGTGTGCATCCCAAAGAGGGGGAACCCCCAGTGGAGCGGCGACTGTCTCAAGATCACCCCAAAGATGAGCAGCAGATAGATGCCCAGCACGAAGCTGGGAATCGACACGCCGACGTAGGAGACCAGGGACGTGGTGATGTCGAGTTTGGAGTACTGCCGGGTTGCGGCAAAGATCCCGAGCGGGATCCCGATCGCCAGCGCCACCAGCAGAGCAGCGCCGAGCAGCAGGATGGAGTTCGGCAGCCGCTGCAGCAGCAGCGTGGTGACCTTCTCGTGGTTGACGTAGGAGTCGCCGAGGTCGCCGTGGAGGAGAGCTCCCAGGTAGAGCACGTATTGCTGGGGGATGGGATAGGAGTTTCCCTGTTCGTCGGTCAGCCCCAGCCGGTGAAGCCGGAGGTTGATCACCGACTGATGGATTTTCGGGTTCTCGCCGACGCTGATCGGGCGACCCGGCGTGACGCGGGTCAGGGTGAAGAACATGGCGGACATGAGGAAGAGCAGCAAGATCCCGATGGCGACCCGCCGGATCAGGTAGAAGGTCACCTGTTCATCCTAATGACGCTTTATTCCGCCGCGGTCAGGGGTTCCCGCTCATTGCCGGGTAGCTCCCGCAAGAAGCATAGCGAACGCGCCGATCGGTGCCGCCGCCGGGTTCACCCGGGGAGGCGTCGTCCTCCCCGGATGTCGCCCGGTCGAGTTAGCTACTTACCGCTCTTCGAGTACCACTGGGCGCGCGACGCCGGGTTGTTGTTCGAGTCGTAGTAGATCGTATTGTCGCCGCTGCCGGCCACGACGTCACCCACGTTGGTCGTCCACCCCATGGACGAGACATCGGCCCACAGCATGTAGGTCTGGACGTCACCGCTGATGATCTTCTCGATCTGGTTGAAGATCGCCTTGCGGGCGGCCTTGGTCTCGGCATCGGTTGCCTTGACCGTGGAGCGCTCCTGGTCGATCAGCGAGTCCAGCTGCGGGTTGGAATAGCCGGTCCAGTTTTGCCCCTCGTGGTGCTCCGGCTGGAGCTGGCTGGAGTGGGCCGTGCTGTAGTCGTCCGGTTCGAGGGTCAGGCTGAAGCCGGCGATGAACACGTCGAACTGGCCCTTCTGGATCGGCGGGTAGAACACCTTGAAGTCGGTCGGCTCGGGGGTTAGCTGCATCCCGATCTGCTTCACCTGGTCCGAGATGATCTCGGCGGCCTTGAGGCGGTCCGGCTTGCCGGCGCGCACCCGGATCTTGCCCACGAATTTCTGCGTGCCCGACCCGGTCGGGTTGGGCCGGGTCGCGACGCCGTCGGACCCGATGGTCCAGCCGGCCTGCTGCATCAGCGACTTGGCCTTGTTGACATCGAGCGGGTACTTCACCACGGAATTTGCGTCGTAGGCCCAGGAGGCGGGCACGATGTCGCCCCACAACGGGGCCCCGGCGCCCTGGGTGGCGGCCTGCACGATCGACGGCTTGTCCAGCACGGAGGCCAGCGCCTGGCGAGTCAGCACGTTGTCGAAGATGTGACCCTTGCGCGTATTCATCCGGAAGTCGATATAGCCCAGGTCCTGATAGGTATGAACCTGCACGTTGCTCGACTTCTTGGCCTTGCTGATTCCACCGGCGCCTGACTCGCCCAGCGACGGGTGCCAGGCGACGTCGCCATTGATCAGGGCATTCGCGGCCGCCGTCGCGTCGGTGATAACCTTCCCGATCACCTTGTCGTAGTGAGGCCGGCCGTTGTAGTAGTTCGGGTTGACCGATAAGTCGAACTCCTGGCCGGGGATCCACTTGTCCAGCTTGTAGGCGCCACCGAACACGGTCGGGGCCTTTGACACGGGATCATCCCGAATCTTTGCCGGGTCGAGTTTCCCGTAGACCTCGGCTGGAGCGACGTAGCCGACAAGATTAGAGGCCAGGAAGGGGGCGAAGGGCTGGGTCAGCGTGTACTTCACGGTATTGGCATCGACCTTCTCGATCGTCTTGAGCTTGCTCCAGTCGTAGGAGTAGTCGGTATCCAGCTTCGGGTCGCCCTGGATTTTCTGAGTGGCGAGGACGTCGTCGGCGGTGATCGGGGTTCCGTCGCTCCACTTGGCGTTCTTCTTGAGCTTGACGGTCCAGACGAGGCCATCGCTCGACACCGAGGGCATGCCGTCTGCCAGGTCCGGGACAACGTTGAGATTCTTGTCACCCGCGTACAGATTCGGGAAAAGAAACGAAATGACTCGAAACTCCGGAAGGGTCGACGCGACGAACGGATTCAAGGTGGTGGCATCGGAGTCGAGCGCCCAGATCAACGTGCCGCCGTTCTTGGGCGTCTCCGATGATGGCGCCGTATTGCCGCAGGCGGCCACCAGAATCGCGATCGTGGCGGCGACCATCGGAACTCGCCACCGTTTCGACTTACCGAGTGATACGTCCATATACGTCAATTACCTCCCTTCCAGGGCAGTGATGGGTCGCCGTCCAGCCTCGAGCTGGCGCCGAATCGCCGTAATCATGCACCACGCGATGTCAATTCATCAAGAAAAAGCATCAAATATTAGCCTCTATTAGAGGCAGGGCCCAACTGTTGGCCTCTATTAGGCGCCGGCCGCTTTTTCCGGTTCGGACCAGCCGTAGGGCCCAGCCGCCGTCGCCGAGTACTCCGTCGCCTCGGCATGGTTGGCGATGGCGGCATGGTAGAGGCGGACATACTTGTCCGCGGAGTTCGCCCAGCTGACGTCGGTGGACATCGCATTGGCCTGGAGTCGGCGCCAGAGCGCCGGCTGGCGAAAGTTTTCCAGCGCCCGCACCACCTGGGCATACAGATCCCAGTGGTCGTAGGCGCTAAAGACGAACCCGTTGCCGATCTGCTTGACCGGGTCCCAGTCGGCGATCGTGTCCGCCAGTCCGCCGGTGGCGCGCACGATCGGAATGGTACCGTATCGAAGACTGATCAGCTGGCCGAGACCGCACGGCTCGAAGCGCGAGGGCATCAGGAAAAGGTCCGAGCCGGCATAGATGTGTTGGGCCAGTACCGGTTTGAAGCCAATGGTCGCCGCCACCTTCTGCGGGTTGTCGCGGGCATTGGCGCGGAACATCTCCTCGTAGCGAGCGTCACCGGCGCCAAGCACGACGAGCTGCAGGTTCAGTCGCATCAACCCCCACATGATGTTGGCGATCAGGTCGAGTCCCTTCTGATCGTAGAGACGAGAGATCAGGCCGATGACCGGGATGGCGGGATCCTGCGGGAGCCCGACTTCGTTCTGGAGGGCCAGCTTGTTCTCAACCTTCTTCTCAACGGTGTTGACGTCATAGCGGGCGGCGATCGAGGCATCGGTCAGCGGATCGAAGACCTCGTAATCGATGCCGTTGATGATCCCGTGGAGCTTGCCGCGAAAGGCTCGGAGCAGGGGATCCATTTTCTCGCCGTATTCCGGCGTGAGGATCTCTTCCGCATATCGGTTGCTGACGGTGTTGACGATGTCGGAAAAGTACAGGCCACGACCAAGCAGGTTGACGATGTCGTCCAGCCCCGGAATGCCCGCCTTGATCAGGCCCCACGGCTCGAGGTCCGCCAGGTGGAGCGTGCCGTAGCCGAAGACCCCCTGAAACGCGAGATTGTGGATCGTGAGCACGGTCGCCATGTCCGCAAAGAACGGGTCAGAGGCATAGAGGCGGGCCAGCATGTTGGGGATGACGGCGGTGTGCCAGTCATTCACGTGGATCACATCCGGCTGGAACCCGAGCGGGCGGAGCATCTCCAGCGCGGCCCGGCTGAAGTAAATGAAGCGCGCATCATCGTCCCAGAATCCATACATCCCCTCGCGACCGAAGAATTGCTGATTTTCGATGAAATAGATCGGAATGTTCTCGCCGATCCGCCCCTCGAGCACATCGGCGTTGACCGGCTGATGCGCCAGCGGCACCCCCAGGTTGGTCAGCACTTCGCGCAGGCCATACTTTTCCACGTCGATGCTGCCGTAGCGCGGCATCACCACCCGAACGTCGTGGCCCATCGCCTTCAAGGCTTTGGGCAACGCCCCGGCCACGTCGGCCAGCCCGCCGACCTTCGCGAACGGCGCCACCTCCGCCGAGACAAGGAGAATTTTCAGCGGCCGGTTCTCCCGACTGGTGGAGCCGTCCCCTGGTACCCGGACGGCGATCGAGCCGGTGGGCGGCAGCTGTTCCACGGGTTTGCCATCCTCATAGGCTAGCGCCACCATGTCGAGCCGTTCGCCCGGATCCTGGCCGAGCGCCTCGAATGGAAGGGCAAACGCCAGCGCCTCCCCGGCGGTCGCCCGGCCGGCCCAGCGCGGCGGGTTGCCGGCCACGGCGGGCGCCATCTCGCGTAGCTCGAGCTGGAAGTCGACGCCGTCGCGCCGCGCCGTCAGGCGAAAGGCCGGGTCGAAACCGAAATCGCCGCGGCCGGTCCGCTTCGGCCACCCGCCAGCGTCCCCCTCGCCATCGGGACGTCGCCCCGGGCGTGCCGAGAAGAGCATCTCGAGCTCGACCGCCCGCGGCGGCCGGCCGCCACCGAGCAGGTCGAACCGCAGATAAAGGTTGCGGTCGTCGTGACCGAACCAGATCCGGCGGATCGCCCCCTTCGGCGGATGCATCGCGCCGAATAGCGCCGTGACGTCCACGTAGCCCGCGGCATTCCACTCCTCATGGTCGACCGCACCGTTGAGCTTGGGGGTGATCTTCCGATCCGGCCGCTTGGAGGCCGAGCTCTCGGCGTCCTTCACGATCGACTGATAGAGACTCGCCGGCGGCGGCTGCTGACACGACATATAGATGTTGCGCAGATGGAGCCGGAACAGGCTGTCCCAGATCTGGTCCATCCCCGAATCGTGGGAGCGGCCGAACCACCAGAACCAGTCGCTCCCCTCTGCGATCAGGGCTTCCCGGCGCGCGGCGGCGAGCTCGGCCGGAGCATCGGCCTGGCGCTCTCGCTCGCTCAGGAAGTCGCGCGCCTCACTAAGGAGTTCCCAGGCGACGTTGTGCTCCTGGTCTCCGACCCAGGTGTCAAAGTTGGCGTTGATCCAGGACCCCGGATGGATCCGGGCCAGCGATCGCTGTGACGGAAACTCGGCCAGGAATTCTGAGACGGTCACGGTCTTGAGATCGGGGTCATGACTGAGGCGGCGGTAGAGCGAATGAAGGAAGTCGTTGCCGTTCCCTTCGTAGAAATCCCAGCAGTTTTCGCCGTCCAGCGCAATCACGGCGAGCAGGGGTGCATCCTCCTGGCGGCGTTGGGTGCCGTGCAGACGGCCGATGAGGTCTTTCGCGGCCTCGTCGGGGGCGGAATTCTGGTATTCGAATCCAATCGCGTTCGAGAGCCGGCCGTCGCGAAACACCAGATGGATGGGCGGACCACCGGTCTGCACTCGATAGGGCGCATAGAGCAGCTCCGGCTGCATCAGCCGTCCGTCGCCATCCCGGTTGATGGGACTGCCCGATGAGAGGGCAAGGATGCCCTCGTCGCTGAGCATCCAGTCGAGCCGCTGCTCGGCGGCCAGCCGGGCCACATCATCCGAAACCGCCGCCTCCGGCGGCCAGATCCCGCGGGGTCGATTGGAAAAGTGAAGAGTATGGGATTCGATGCCAAGCCGCACCTGCTCCGCAGCGTCGTCCGGGTGCGTGAACCGCCGGCGTGGCATGGCCAGGTCAGGGCGCGCGACGCGGGCGATGCCCAGGTCGGCGATCAGCGGCAGGATCGGATGGTAGTACGGGCTGGTGATCAGCTCCGCCTGACCCCGGTCTTGCACCTCCCGATACTTCGGTAGCACCTTGCGCAACAAATCGAAGTGGGCGCTAAAGACCGGCTCCTTGTCATCCTCGGAAAAGTCCCGGCCCTTTCTCACCAGCTCGCCCAGGCGGGCATCAGCGCTGATGACTTCGGGGCCGATCCACGAGAGGTTGAACCATACCTGCAGGTCGCGGAGCTCCGCGTCCGAGAACAATCTCGCCATGTCGTCGGCGGTGCGTGGCCAGGCCTGTTCTCGCTTGCGGGTGAGGTCCAGGTAGCGCGGATACTGGCGGACACGGCGGAGCTGGCTCGACTCGGTCATCCAGCGGGCGATGAAGGCGCGCTCCTCGGTCGTCAGCTCCGACGCCGGCCGGCGGGCAAGGTCCAGGTAGACGTCGCTATCCTGGCCATCGACGTAGTCCGCCACCTGGGCCACCAGCGCGGGCACCAGGTTGAACGTTTGCTTGATCGCCGGATAGTCATCGAGCAGCGCCGGCATCTTGTAGTAGTCCTTGGCGCAGCGCAACCGCACCCAGGGCAAAAGGAAGGTGTGCTGCAGGTCATCCTTGTAGTACGGCTGGTGCATGTGCCAGACGAAGGCCACATGCAGGGGTCGCGTCACGGCAAAAGAGTCTAACTAACCGACCGCTTTTTTTTGCGGTTCGGGGAGCACCGTCTGATAGACGTATCGAAGGCGGGGCGAGTATTCGAGGCCGATCCGGTCGCCGGGGCTGAGGCGCTCAAAGGTCCCGCGGTTGATACGGAAGGACTCGGCCCAGAGCCGTTTTGCCATGGCCCGATCGCCGGCCTGCACGGCGATCCGGTAGGTGCGGCCGAAGATGCCCGCGTCGCGCCGCATTCCGACCACCAGCCCCATCATTGAGGATCGCCGCGCGGCGATGTCCATCAGGGCGCGGACCAGGACCGAAAGGCCAAGCGGGATCAGGATGGTCGAGACGGCCACCGTGAAGATCATCAAGGTGGTCCACATGGAGCTCACGGGGCGAAACACCGACTCGACGAGCCGCGGACTGACCGCCGCGGCGGCCGCGCATCCCAGGGTGACCGAGGCAAGCCCGCCGATGGCCGCCAGGCGGGGTGGCTCGCCCCGGCTGATCGACCATAGATGCCACTTCACCCTGGGCCGCATCGGCCGGCCGTCGGGCCCGACTGCGATCATCAGGTGCCCCCAGGGCAACGCGCCATGCGCGAGGCGCAGGATCAACAGGGAACCCAACGCCACGGCGACCAGTGACAGGTCGATGACGGCAGGCAAGGGAGGCACGGGAAAGGCAGGCACCCCTGCGGTATAACCGGGCCTCCGCGTGCGACCTTGCAGCCCCCGAATACGGATCGTATTCAGAACGATGACGGCTTGGCCTCGACCGGGGGCCGCCAGGCCGGTTACCGGCGGTCCCAACCGTCAGGAGGGGGGGCGGCCCGGCCGGGACCCGGTGTACTGGCGAATCTTTGCGCGCAGCCTCGGCAGGGGGTCCGTCTTGAGGAAATACTCGTCGCAGCCGGCCCGCTTCGCCTCTTCCGGCGTCGCCATCCCGGCCGTGTAGACGATCACCTTGATATCCGGGGAGTACTTGCTCGCTCGGATTCGCCGGCAGAGTTGCAGCCCATCGATGCCGGGCATCTGGATATCCGCGACCACCACCGAGGGTTGGAACTCGATGCAGACCTTCCAGGCCTCGTGGCCGTCCCTAGCTTCCATGACCTCGTGGCCATCGAGCTCGAGGAGCGTGCGGAGCATGGTCCGGACGTCAAGGTCGTCATCGGCGACCAGCACAGGTGGAAAGTCGCTGACGGGTTGAGGAGCCGGGACCCCGCCCTCACGGAGTCCCCGCATCACCATTCCTCAAGGATTCTATGTTGGCTGACTATCAGCGGGCAAGGGCTCATCGTATCCCGGTTTTCCGCGCGTGACGATGTGCGTTACCCGGTAACCGCGCGCCACCATTTGCCGCGCGATGAACCGGCGGTGGCAGCGAAACCAGACGACTTCCGCGCACATGATGCAGGTCGTCGCACGGGCGACCAGACGTTCGAGGCGGCGCAGCCCGGCGGCAAACGTGGGGGTGGCCATGTAAGCCTGGTAGCCGCCAGTGCGAAACCCGCCCAGGTCCTCATCCCAGACATAGGCGATGCCCCGGCGCGGCAACTCGCTGGTCAGTAGATCCTGGTTCGACTGGGGGTTTCGGCGTGAGCGTGGATAGTGGCGCACATCGACCAGCTGGACGATGCCGTGGTCCTTCAGCAGGTCAACGAGCTCATCAAGAGTGCGGGTTGAGTGCCCGACGGTGAAGAGCCGGGTCCCTCGGGGGGCTCTGGGCGTCTCGCCGCTAGACGTACTCGTCCATGGCGCGAAGAAAATTCACGTACACGCGCTGTTGCTCCCGCAGGATGCCGAGCGCGCCAAGCTCCCACCACTCGTCTGGCGTGAAGTAGGCCGAGACCTCCGCCTGGCTGCCGGCCTTGGAGAACCACTGGATCAGATGCAGGTTGTCCGACTGCAAGAGCCACATCGCGATGTCGATCAGGTGCGGGTGTTTGGTCAGCCTGGCTTTGTTGTAGATGTGATGCATCAATCGAAAGATCCCCTGCTGCGCCTCGTTGCCCAGAAAGAAATCCATCCCACCGTCACCGGCCCAGGTGCAGCCATATTCGGGCAGGGGCATCTCATGCGCCTTCGTGAAGGCGCCGATCGCCTCGGAGGGGCTGAGGTAGCGCATCTTGTTCTTGACGAAGTCGGCGTGGAGCGCGTGCATGAAGGGGAAGATGCCGGAGTCGGCGCGATGATGTTCGCCGAAGGTTTCGAAGTCCCAGGCCAGAAAGACGAACTCACCCATCGCCCGGCGCACCCAGTTGGCATAGGTGTCGGCCATCAGTGGCCACCCGTTCCAATCCCGGTTGCTGAAGCGGTAGCCGACATCGTCGCTCAGTTCGTAATGGCGGGTGAAGAGTCGCATCTCTTCATTGGGGTAGCGATAGAGGTGGGTCGGTTCGCGCCAGCCCATGACCCATGGCCGTCCATCCATGACCGCCCCCTTGAATCCGCTCAGCTGCAGCTGGAAATAGACATCGTTCGACATGAACATCTCGGTTGTGTCGGTGACGGCGATCCGTTTCTGGAAGGTCTCCTCGAGCTGCCCTTTCCCCCAGGCCATCCGGTCCGCAAACGCTGCGATATCGAGATAGAAGATGAACGAGTGATATGGCTCGACCGCGACCAGCTCGACGTTCTCGTGGCTGACCAGCTTCTGGAACCCGGCCAGCACGTCGGGCGAGAAGCGACGCATCTGCAGAAGGAGCGATACCGAGAAACCGAGGGAGATCTTCATTCCCTTCTCGACGAGCGACTGGAAGAGCTCGGTGGCGGGTCGGTAGCAGTACTTCGCCACTTTGTCGAAGTAGCGCCGGTCCATTTGGTCATCGAAGATCAGCGCGTCCATCTTCTCGGGCGGCGTGCCCCGCGCGATCAGCTGCGCCGGCAGCCGCACCCGGCGCGGCTGGTGCGCGACCATATAGATGACCAGGGCGTTCGGCATTCGCTCTATCCTCTCAAACCGTGCTATCTGGCTCAGGCGATGTCAGGCCCTGCTTGAGCGCCACGAACTCGAGACGCTGGAGCAGGATGTCGATCACCCGCTGCCAGGTGTAATCCCGCGCCGTCCGCTGGGCGGCGATCCGCAGGTTGCGCGCGGTATCCGGGTGCTCCGCCAGGTGGGTGACGTAGGCCACGATTTCCGCCGCGTCCTCCGTCTCGATGACGATCGCGTTCTTGAATGGTTGCGCGTACTCTTCCCCGGTCGCCCCCACGAACGCGACCCCACCCGAGGCCATCGCCTCCAACCCGACCAGGCCGAACGGCTCGTGGCCGCTGTTCGCCAGGGTGGCCGTGGCCGAGGCGTAGAGCACCGGCAGAAGATCATCCGGTAAGAATGCGGTGACGTTCCAGAGGTCGGCGTCGGCGTGCTCCCTCAGTGTCCGGGCCAGGCCGGCGACATCCTCGATCGGCGTCGCCAGCCGCGCCACCCGCAGTCCGCGCTGGGCGGCGAAGTCGAGCACCTCACTGCCGAAGGGTTCGAGCCCACCGCGCATGAGCAGCCGGGTCGCCACGCCGCGCTCCTTCAGCAGGCCGACCGCCGCGATGGCCTGGTGCCATCGCTTATCCGGGCTGAAACGGCCGATCTTGAAGAGAAAGGCCGGAGCGTTGACGGCGGCCCGGACCGCGCGGACTTGCGCCTGACTCACCCGCGCCATCATCGACCCCGGGATGCCGTTTGGCACCACGATCGGGTTGATGCCCCAGCGCCACATGATGTGCTTCATGTAGCGGCTGACCGTCATCAATGTGCAGGTAAAGGCGAGCTGCGCCCAATTGATGCGGTGAAACGAGAAATGATTGTTCGCATTCCAGAGCAGCAGGCACCGGTCGCGCAACCCGGCGAAATAGAGGGCATCCGAGACGAGCGTCATGGCGTGGGCGATATGCCACTCCTCACCCAGGACCACGACGGTGTTGCCGCGGGCGATCGCCGGCTTGATGAAGTCGGTGACCAGGGTGTCCGGGAGGCTGCGGTTGAGGTCCGCAACCTTGTCGTCCTCGCCGTCGTAAACTCCCACCGGGTGGTAACGGCTGATCCACTGGCTCCATCGATGGAGGGAGAGCCGCCCGTCCGGCATCGTTTCATCCGCCGGGAGGTTGGGATCGCCCACGAAGAACAGGTGGGTCTCATAGCCGCGCTCGGCCAGGGCCCGGGAGAGTTCCTTCACCCTCACCCCCAGCCCGCCGGCCTGGGAGTAGATGTCGGGGCCCTCGAAGGAGAGGAGGATGAAGGTCGTCTTTAGCGGCTCGAGCATCAGGCGACTCGCGTGCCGAGCAACTGCAGGGCGTAGGCATGAAGTTGCGGGGAGAGCGAGGCCAGCAAGGTCGTGCGCGATTCCAGTCGAACCGAGGTGCTGTCGAGCGGCCGGCCATCGAAATCCGTTGCCATGCCACCGGCCTCCCGCAGGATCAGCAGCGGCCCGGCCAGGTCGAAGGCCCGCACCGGGGCCGGCGTCACCTGGAGTGTGACCCCACCAGTGGCGGTGTGGCAGAGATTCAGCGCGGCGGAGCCGAGTTGCCGGACTTTCTCCGCCCTCGCCAGGATCGGTGCCGCCCGCTCGCGGGGATCGGCGCCGGTCGGGGCATCGATCTGGACCAGAGGGATCGACCGCCCGTCGAAGGTTGGGGCCGGCGGGCGCAGCCGCTCACCCTGGTAAAAGGCCCCACCGCCGGCGTAGGCGTGGAACTCTTCGCCGCTCACCAGGTTCTGCACGTAGCCGAGCCGAACATCTCGAAATCGGTCACCCTCCGTGACGGCCAGCACGACGGCATAGTATGGCAGCCCCATTTTGGCGTTCACACTGCCGTCCAGGGGGTCGACCAGCACCAGCGGCGAGCCACCGAACTCGCGCTCGCCGAGCTCCTCCGAGATCAGCCGGAACCGAAAACCGCTGCGATACGCTTGCTCCAGGTGCCGCAGCACGATCTGTTCAGCGAGCTGATCGAGGTAAATCGTCTGATCGCCGCCGGCGCCGAGGCCGACCACCTCGCGGGCCTTCGCCGTGCCGGCCAGTGGCCGAACCGCGGCGCGCACCTCCGCGGCGATGGCGCGGACGATGGGAAGCCAGTTAAGTGAGGTCACTCAGTGAAGCGGCCGGCAGGCCGAGTCGCTATCCTACCCCAAGCCCGGCCGTACCACGGCGGCCGGCGACGCGGTTTGCGCCCTGGCTGAGTCTGCTCGTCCTCGCGCTACTGGTGAAAATCCTCCTCATCAGCCTGACGCTGATCGAGTTCGGGGCCGGCCCCGACCCTCTGACGGTCCTCGGCCAGGCCTGGGATCAATGGGATGCGCGCCATTATCTTTTTCTCGCCACCCACGGTTACGCCGCCAACGGCGACGCTCGCAACCTGATCGCCTTCTTTCCCCTGTACCCGGCGCTGATCGGCGCGCTGGCCGCCATCGGACTGCCGGCCCGCACGGCGGCGCTGCTGATCAGCAACGTCGCCGGGGTGGCGGCGGCCATCCTCCTATATGAGATCGCCCGCCACGATGACCGTGAGCGCGCGGCCTTCCGGGCCGCCGCCTTCTTCACCGTCTTCCCCACCGCCTATTTTCTCCTGGTCGGCTACACCGAGGCCCTGTTCTGCGCGCTCGCCTTCGGCTCGGTGCTGGCGGCCCGGCGACGGCGCTGGCTGGTGGCCGGGATGCTGGGAGGACTGGCGGCGGCGGCCCGGCTGACCGGGCTGGCGTTGTTGCCCTTCCTGCTGATCGAGCTCTACGCCGGCCGGCGCGTCCTGCACGAAGTCTGGCGGGCGGCTGTGTCAGCCCTGCTGGTCGTCCTGGGGTTCGTTGCCTACCTGGTCTTAAACCTCGTTGTGCTTTCTGACCCATTCGCCTTCGTCACGGTGCAGCGGCAGCATTGGTCGCATTCGTTCGCCGCTCCCTGGGTGGGTTTTGCGGATGCCGTGCGGGGCCTCACCTGGAGGGTGCCCTGGGAACGGCTGACGGTTGGCGCCGGAGAGATCGCCGGTGGGATCGCCGCCTACGCAACCGCCACGCTGAGCTGGCTGCGGCTACGTCCGTCCGATGCCGCCTACGCGAGCGCCGTGACCGCGATGGTGACGTTTCTGCCGTTCTGGCTGAGCATTCCCCGTTACCTGCTCAGCATGTACCCGCTCTTCCTGCTCGCCGGACGCATCCGGAGCGGGTGGATCTATCTCCCGCTGCTGGGGCTGTCCTTTGTCGCGCTCATCATCTTCGGACTGGCCTTCAGCCGCGGCTACTGGGCTTTCTAGTGGATCAGATGGGTGAGCACGGTGCTCACGATCACGTAGATCACGTAACCGATCAGGATCTGGAGAAAGGTCAGGTCGAAGTGCACGCCCATGATGCCTTGCAGCACCGCGAACGACAGCCCGAAGAGGAGCGCGTTGAGGATGACCACGAACAGTCCCAGGGTGAGGACCGTCACCGGTAGTGTCAGGATGAGAAGGACAGGACGAATGATGGCATTCACCAGCGCCAGGATGACCGCCATGATGATGGCCGCGCCCAGGATGCTCTGGTGGACGTGCCAGATGAAATAGAAGACGAAGAGAAGGGCGACGACGTGGATCAGGAACCGCGTCAGCACGCGTGCATTCTAGCCACGCTATCCGGGGACCGCGAAGATCTGGTAGTTCGCCGTATGCAGCACCAGCCGGAACTCGGCATTGAAGTAGTCGACGTCGGGCTGCATGGTGTTGCGCTCGTCCGGGCCGATCACCACATAGTCGGCGTGATAGCGGTGAAGCAGGTCGAGGGCGGCGGCGCCGCCCCGGTAGATCCTGAACAGGTCGGCCTCGCGCTGGCTGTAGTCGATGCCGTAGCTCCAGAGCCATCCGGGGTAGCTCATCACCACCGAGCGTCCGGCGAGATCCGCAATCGGGTTGTTCGGCTGCTCGCCGGTAACGAAGACGGCCTTCGCCGGCGTCAGCCGGCGCACATCGGCTGCGAGCTGCACCTGCTCCGCGGTGAACCAGACATAAGACGGCCCTTGAGGCGGCAGGTACTGCATCAACGAGAGTCCCCCTGACAGGGTGAGGCTCAGCCAGATCGCGGTGGCGCCAATGGCGGCCAACGCATGACTCCGCCAGAGCCGCACCAGCAGGGCGCCCACTGCGACGCCGCTGGCCAGATACCAGAAGACGAGCAGCTTGCTGTTGTCCCAATCCCAGGGCTGGAACTTGACCAGGTTGGCGATCAGAAAGACCAGGCTGAACGGCGCGATCAGCAGTCGCGCCCGACCCCGGAGCGCCAGCGGGCTCAGCAGGGCAAGCAGCAGGAGCGGGATGAACAGCCCGGTGTTCTTGATCCAGAACCACGGCGGAGCGTCGGTTCCCGACATCCAGCCGATCAACCAGCGCGGGTACTGATGCTCGGGCGGCGCGCCGGGATCGCCCGGCACGGCCATGAGCAGGCGCGGCACCGCGAGCAGCAGCATGACCCCGAAGAACCCGATCCACGCCGGCCGCGGAAAGAGGAGCGCCCAGCAGGCGGTGACGACGCCGAGGACCACCAGGCTGTGGACGTGGATGAGTGGCAGCAGCCCGGTCAGCGCCCCGGCGATCAGGAAGGCCACCGCCTCGTTCTTGATCGTCCATCGCCGCCACGACTGCCGGACCGCCGTTAGGGTCGCGCGCCAATCAAAGAACGGCGTGCGCAGCAATGGCGGGGTCAGCAGCAGCAGCACCGCCATGACGACGGCGGCCCCGAAGACGAACGATCGCTGGGGGAGATAGTAGGAAAGAATCGGGTTGTACCACTGGATGTTGACCGGCGGATCGAACCGGTCATAGGTCCGGGGGATGTGGAGCAGCGTCGTGACCAGTCCCAGGCGGGCCGCGTCGCCGAAGAAGAACCAGAACCCGAGCCCGCCGCCAAGCAGCGTCAGGGTCACCGCGATCACCCCCGCCCCGATGCCGCCGGTCAGCCGGCGCGCCCAGAGGATGAGCCCGCTCAGCGCCAGCACGGTCAGCGCCCAGCTCGGCCAGATCAACGCCGCCGGGATGCTCCAGCCGCCACCCACCAGCAGGGCGCTGGTGAAGTCCGGCGCAAACGGGTAGCGAAAGGGTTTCCCGGCGAAGATGGGATTCTGGGGCGGCAGGTTGTGGCCGTAGACGAAGGTGGTCGTGTAGCTGGCATGGAACGACCAGTCCGACCAGGTGTTGTTGTACTGCGCCAGCCAGGCGTCGGGCGTGACCTCGACGGCGCGGCTGAAGAGGTACCCCATGGCCAGCGCCATCACCACAACCGCCGCCGGCAAGGCCCATGCCCTCGGAACGAGTTGCGCGCGCAGCGTCGGCCGGTGCCTCCACAGGAGATAGCCGCCGGCCAGCAGCCCGAACGCCGTGAGCAGCAGCACGAGCACCATCCCAACGCCCACGAGCAGCGCGAGTCCGTAGCCGACCATCGTCAGCCCCACGATCGCCAGCACCATCCCGATCACCAGCCGCTCCCCGAAGGTCAGCCAGGGCGGCCCGCCGGACGAGAGGCCCAGTCCGAGGACCAGGCAGCCGGCGGCGAGCGCTAGCCCGGGGAGGTCCAGTAGCAAAGACACCAGTTGGGCCAGGGCTTCACGAACGCGAACCAGACGTGGCTGTTCAACGCGTCTGCGGTCAGCGGTAGCCCGGTCCACAGCGGATAGAAGTAGAGAAAGAACCCGATCACCATCACCAGATAGGCGTATGCCGGCACCGTGCCGCTCAGGCGCAAGGCGAGGCCCGGCATCAGCCCGCGAAGCGAGCGCAGGTAGGTCAGCGCCAGCGCCAACGCCAGGAACATGGCGGGCAGGCCGCCGAGCATGTGATAGAGAAACAGGCCGCGGGGCACGAGAGCGAGTGGCAGCCAGGCGCCGATGAAGGCGACCAGGACAAAGACGGAGACATACAGCCGCTGGTCCAGCGGACCCGCCAGGTCGGTTCGCTCAGCCTCGGCGGGGTCGAGATCGCGTCGCGAACGGTAGCCCTGGATGAGGGTGGGGAGGCTGGCCGCGATCCCGACCAGTGAAAAGGTCGCCGCCCACCAGATCAGCGGATTACCCAGGTTGAAGATCTCCGCCACCAGTGCCGAGCCGGTGGTTTGGTCGATGCCGAGACCTTTGCCGGTGTAGTAGTAGACGACCGGTCGGAAGTCGAGCGGCCACGACCACCACGGGCTGTAGAAGATGTGATCGGCCTTCAGGTTGATGTGGTACAGCCACGTCTGCCGATGCCATTCCGCGATCTCTGTCCAGGCAGCCCCGGGGTTGAAGTGGAAGGCCGTGAAGGACAGGGCCGGTTGGGGCAAGTTGGTGATGCCGTGGGTGATCGTCAGATAGCGGAGGAAGCTCAAGCCGTAGACGACGGCCGGCAGCAGAGCCAGGCTGAGCAGCGCAATCCCGCCGGTGGCACCGTCGTAGCGAGTCCATCGGAGGATGAGTCGCAGCCCTAGAATCACAATGATCGTGCCGTAGGCCGCGAGCGTCGTCCATTTGGCACTGATGGCGAGCCCCAGGGCGAGGCCAGTCAGCACAATCATCCACCGCCGCCGCGCGACCGTGTCGGCGTTGAGGTGCAGGTGGAACAGGAGGTAGGCAAGCACTACCAGCGTGATCGGGATGATGTCGATCACGGCGGTCCTTGACTCGACGAACGTCAGCCCGTCGAACGCCGTCAGCACGCCGGCCGCGATCGCGAAAAAGCGCACGGTGAGTAGCTGCCGGGCGAGCAGGTACATCAGCGGGATGAGGGCTGTGCCGAAGAGCGCGGGCATGAAGCGCCAGCCGAAGGAGTTGAAGCCGAACAGCTTGATGCCGATGGCGATGATCAGCTTGGCCAGGGGCGGCTCGGGATCGAAGTAGTCCCGGCCCAGCAGGTCGTCGTGTGCGTCGTTGGCGAAGTAGAGTTCGTCGAAGACGAAGGGCGAGTTGGGCGCGATGTCGTTTGGCTTGCCCAGCCCGGGGAGCGACGGGTCCTGATAGTTGTGCCCGATGCCCCAGGCGCTGACCGGCGCGGCCGAGCCTGGGTGGGCAAAGATGTCGAGAAAGAAGGGGCTGCCGAAGCGCAGCGCGCCCGCGACCAGCGTGAGAGCGATCAGCCAGAGGACATCATGGCGGTCGATCCGCCACCAGCTCCGGCGAGGTCGATGGACCGCGGGCGAGCTCGGCGCCGTACCGGCGGTTGGGGCGACGCTCATCAGCTGGCCGGACCGCGCAGCCGGCCCTTCATCTCGGCGACGAAATCGTCCACGTCGACGATGGGGACGACCACGTCGGCCCCCGCCACAAGGCGCGGCCCGAGCTGCCGTTCCGTGTGCTCGACCAGGTCACGCTGGCGCCGATCGAGGCGGATGTAGGCTGCCGGTTCTTTGGCCAGGCGTCGCACGAACCGATTGACGAAGCGCCGCCGCTCGGCGGGCTGGAATGCCACCTCGAGAGGTTGGCGCCGCACCCGGGAGAGCGCCGTGTAGGGCAGCTCGACATGTCGAAAGAGATAGCGGACCCGCAGCGAGTCGTCGGCGATCTCCACGTACGAAAACGACCGCATCAGCCAGAAGGTGACGAGGATCGCGAGGTCGAGCACCAGTACGGGGATGAAGGAGGCGATTTGATGCCCCTGACGCAGATTCACCGCGACCAGCACCACCAGGATGATGAAGAAGCTGCCGTAGAACCAGATGCCGTCGTTCCATCGCTGGATCGCGTAGCGGATCGGAAAGCGCCGGATCGCTCCCCGCGTCATCGAGCTACGCGGACGGTGCCGGTGCGCTCCATCAGGTGATCGGCGCCTTCGAAGTAGGTGTCGAGGTTCGGCTGCGCCTGTAGCCACTGCCAGTACGCTCGCGCCATCCCCTCCAGCCCGGACTGCGCCTCCCATCCGGTGGCCTTCAGGCGGCTGACGTCAGGGACCGCGTGCCGGGCGTCGCCGACCCGGTAGCGGCCGGGCGTCTCGGGCGTCATCTCGCGCTCGGCCACCCGCAGCAGGATGCGGGCGAGGTCCATCACGGTATGGGCGCGGCCGCTGGCCACGTTGTAGGCGCCCGGCGGCAACGCCGCCAGCGCCGCGACGTTGGCTCGCGCCACGTCCTCCACGTCGATGAAGTCTCGCAGCTGGTTGCCGTCCTCGAGCAGGACCGGCGGCAGGTGATGGGCCAGGCGAAGCGCGAAAATCCGAAGCGCGCCGTAGTAGGCATTCTGGAAAGGCTGCCCCCGTCCCTGGACGGCGCCGTAGCGAAGGATCACCCATTCGACGCCGTGCCGTTCCCCCAGGAGCCGCACCAGGTCTTCCTGGGCCAGCTTGCTGAGACCGTACGCGCTCGTCGGCCGCGCGACCGATTCGTCGGTGACCATCGGCGTCACCGCGCCGCCGCAAATCGGGCATGGCGGATCCCAGATACCATGCTCCAGCGCATCGACCCGTCGCGGCTGCGGGTAGACATCGCCGTCCTTGCCGCAGCGGTATTTCCCTTCGCCGTAGACCGCGGTTGTCGAGCCCAGCACTACGCGCCGGACGGATGTCTTGCCTTCGAGGAGCAACTCGAAGAGGATGGCCGTCCCCACCGCATTGACGTGGAAGAGCTTGCTGAAGGACGGCAGATAGTCATGGTGGTCGGCAAGATGGATCACGACCTCGTTCTCTCTGAGGGCCTTGACCCAGTCTTCACGCCTGCGGACATCGCCCTCGATCAGCTCCATACCGACAGGCAGCGCTGGAGGGCCATCATGGGCCGGCGGCGACAGGTTATCGAGGATTCCGACCTGATGCCCCTGCTGGAGGAGCAACTGCCCGGTGCGCTGACCTATGAAGCCGGCGCCGCCGGTGATCAGCACCTTCATTTCTGCGGACTATAGCTGACGCCCGATCTCGGTTCGAGCGTGACCCGTGACAGCGCCGTTACCGCCTCTTCACGGGTCCTTAACAGGGCCGCGGATATCGTGATCCCGCTTCCCCTTCCTTGAAGGCCGAGACCCCAATCTCGGCCTTTCTTCTTTTATAGCCGAGCCCCCTCCAGCGAACGCTGACAGTTGCAACTCGGTTCGGCCGGGATCATCGGGATCATGGCGGCGAGAAGGTCGCGAACGCGAACGATGTTTTCCGAGAGGACCCGCATCACCTCGCGAGCCTGTACGGCACTGACATCCGGCGCGCCTTCGAGGCCGGCATCGTAGTCCGTGACCAGCGAGAGGTTCAGATAACACATCTCGAGCTCCCGGGCGAGGATCACTTCAGGGTACTGGGTCATGCCGACGATGTCCCAGCCCATCCCGCTATACCAACGGCTCTCCGCCCGCGTGCTAAAGCGCGGCCCCTGCACGACGACGACTGTGCCCGCCGGCCGCCAGCGTAAGGATTGCTGCCCGGCGATCCGTCCCGCGAGCGCCCGCAGCTCGGGACAGTACGGATCGGCGGCGCTGATGTGGACGACGTCGGGGCCGTGATAGTAGGTGTCGGCCCGACCGGTGGTTCGGTCGACGAACTGGTCGCAGATCATGAGGTCGCCGGGGCGAAGGTCGGGCTGCAGGCTACCCACTGCCGCCGGCCCGATGATGCGGCGCACGCCCAGCTGGCGCATCGCCCAGACATTGGCGCGGTAATTCACGAAGGGTGCAGGAATCTCGTGCCGGGGTCCGTGGCGCGGCATGAATGCGACGCGTCGTCCGGCAACATCGGCGATGGCCAGTGCGCCGCTCGGTGCGCCGTAGGGTGTGTCAACCCTCACTTCCTCGGCGTCCTCGAGCCATTCGTAGAACCCCGATCCGCCAAAGACGCCGATCTCCGCCGTCGACGCCATCAAACCAGGACGTGCCCACGCGGCGAAACCTGGTCGGCATATCGTGAGAGATCGGTGATGCGCCGATGAGATGAGCACACCGGGCAGTCCGGATCTCGAGGATACGCGGTGATCCGGGTCTCACCGCGCAGGCCGTCGTGCTGGAAGATCCTGCCGCTAAGGGGCTCACCCACGCCCAGCAGGACTTTGAGGGCCTCCTCGGCCTGCACGCTGCCGACCACGCCGGTGGCAGCGCCGATAATGCCGGCCTCCTCGCAGCTCGGCACCTGGTCCGGCTCGGGCGGCTCCTGGAAAAGGCAGCGCAGACACGGACCGCCCGGTACGACCGTGGTGACCTGGCCCCCCCATTGCAAGACCGCCCCATGAACCAGCGTCTTGTGCAAGAGCACCGCCGCGTCGTTGAGGAGAAACTTCGTCTCGAACGCGTCGGTGCCGTCGACGACCAGGTCGTACTCCGCCAGCAGGCCGGTGATGTTCGACGCTCGAACATTCTCCGCCAGCTCGTCGAGACGAATCGCAGGGTCGAGCAAGCGGATGCGGCCGGCAGCCGCTTCGACTTTCGGCCGGCCGACGTCGCATTCTTCGAAGATGATCTGGCGGTTCAAGTTCGAGAGTTCCACCCGCTGGTCGTCGATGAGTCCGAGACGGCCCACACCGGCCGCCGCCAGGTACAGCGCCACCGGTGAGCCGAGGCCGCCGACCCCGACGATCGCGACGGAGGACCGCTCCAGCCGTCGCTGACCGGCCTCGCCCACCTCGGCAAGGATCCGCTGCCGATGATGCCGGGCGTCCGTCACCGGACGGCCTCCGCGCCGGTAAAGGCGCCGTAATCGACCAACGAGCGGATGCTGGGCCGGTCCCCGCATAGGGGACAGGCCCGGTTGCGCCGGTAGCGAACTTCCTGGAAGGTCATGGCCATGGCGTCGTGCAAGAGCACGCGGTTGATAAGACCATCCCCAACCTGGGCGATGAGCTTGATGGTTTCGGCAGCCTGGATGGTACCGATGATGCCGGGCAGCGCCGCCAGCACGCCCACCTGCTCGGATTCGCCGATGGCGCCGGCGGGCGGCGGCTCCGGATACAGGCAGCGGTAGCAACCGCGTCCCGGTTGAAACACGGTGACCTGTCCTTCGATCCGGAAGATGCTGCCGTGCACCAGCGGTTTCCCAAGCAGGTAGGCGGCATCACTGAGCAGATAGCGGGCTCGGAAGGAATCGGTGCCGTCGACGATCACGTCGTAACGGCCCAGCAGCGACATCGCGTTCCCCTCGTCGACCGTCGCGAAGATCGACTCGACAGTCACATCTGGATTGAGCGCGCGGACCGTCCTCGCGGCGACCTCCACCTTGGCCTGTTCCAGGCCGTCCACCGAGTGGACGATCTGTCGCTGCAGGTTGGAGAGCCTTACCCGGTCGTGATCCGCCAGCCCCATGGTGCCGACCCCGGCAGCCGCCAGGTAGAGAGCGACGGGGGAGCCGAGCGCACCCACGCCCACGATCAAGACTCGCGATTGCCTCAGCCGCTGCTGGCCTGCCGGCCCGATCTCCGCCAGCGTGAGATGGCGCGCATAGCGCTGTCGCTGCTCGGGCGTGAACGCCGGCGCCGGCATCATGCGTCCTTACGATTGGCCGGGGCGGAGTGGAAGATGCCATGGAACACCCGCGACTCGGTCCGCCGCAAGCGAAGGCAATCCGCCAGGGTGTGCGCGGCGAAGACATCGCGCGCGGCCTGCTCGGCTTTCTCGGTGACCTGCGCCAGGACCTGGCTGTCGCCGGCGCCGGCGCCATCCTCCTGGCGGCTGCGAAGGCCGTTGCCCTCCAGGCAGGCGATCACCTCGTCGAGACGAATCTGCTCCGGGCGGCGCGCCAGCTCATGCCCGCCATGGGGCCCCCGGGTCGAGGCGACCAGTCCGGCGCGACGAAGCGTCATCAGCACCTGGTCGAGGAATGGGCCGGGAATTGCCTGGCGCCGGGCGATCTCGCCACTCTGCAACGCGCCCCGGCCGGCATTGCCGGCTAGCTCCAGGGCAGCCCGTACGCCGTATTCGGTCTTCATCGAAAAGCGCATGCGCACCGTGCTGACTCCGTGAAAGTTGATCGAACTGGTCAAGTATATCGCAGGGGCCGCGGTGCAGGCTCGCCTACGCGACGCGAAGGGCCAGGGCGAAGAACAGCGCGCCGAGGACGACCAGCGGCACGGTGGTCGCGATCAGGCTGAGGCTGCGCAATCCGATAGCCCGCCGGTCCTCGCTCGACGACCGGACGCGGGCGCGAAGCACGAAGCCCTCGACCGCCAGGAGCAGGGAGGCCCCACCCAGGCCAAGAGCCACCATCACGATGGCCCAGTTCGTCGTCGGGGTTCCCTCCGTCTGCGAGAAGGCGTTGAAGCTCGCGGCGAGAACGCCAACGAGCGCGACCAGCACGCCGAGCGGGACGAGGGTCAGGTTGATGCCGCGCATCGTTCGACCGGGCTCGGGCCGGCGCGAGAACTGCCATGCGGATGCTAGGACGAAGGCCATGTACGCAGCGATCACCACGTAAAAGAACAGCGGCGTCATGATCTCGCCAAAAGTAATCGCCGCAGGAATCACCCGACCAATTTAGTCTTAGCGGCCTTCAGGCCGCGGGCCCAACTTAGCTGACTCCACGTAAAACGGCCGGGCCGGCCTTGGCACGGACCGGCACGCGCGCGAAGCGCGCAGCTTCAGCGTCGGCCGGGCAGCGACGCGTCCGGAAAAGTGCAACCGGAGCGTGCGACTCCTGTCGCAGCGACGGGCAGGATGGAGGACACCGGCGTTGCTGCAACCGGCCGCTTAGTCAGCTCAGAATGCGGTACAGGTTATTCACGACGGCGAAGGTCGTGATCCAGGCGGCCACGAGATACGCGTTCCAGATGCCGGCGCGCCGTCGTCCGAAAATCAGCAGGAAGGCGACCAGCGCGGTGCCCAGGGCCAGCTTGATGGCATAGACCGCCAGCTCGCCGTTGTGAGCGATGACCCAGGCGGCGATCCCGTTGAGCTCCTGGTGTCCCTGGCTCAGCCCGATGTGGGTGGTCGCGATATCGAGCAGCTGAGCGGTGCAGAATCCGACCAGAATAACCGCCTTTTTCCCGGTGGAGACCTGCTTGCGCCCCATGGCGCCCACCTTGCGAGCGACCGCCCCGCTGACTTCCGCGATCACTGATCCGACTTTACAGCGCGTATATCAGAAAAGCAACAGCCGAAATGGCGCCTTTCGTATACCGCCGGCTTCCCCTCCATGAGGCTGCCCGGATTATATGAGCAGTCTTACGCTCCGTCCAGAGCCAAGTTTCCCGACCTTTGCGCTCAGGCCGCGTTCTTGCTGTTGCCCAGGATATCGCGGCGGCGCTTGAAGAGGTAGGGCGCCGCGATCAGCAGGCCGCCGACGATGAGCGCGCCGACCGCGACCCGGAGATAGAAGGTCCACTCGGCCGACGGATCGAGGACCGGGTCGTACACCGTGCGTGCGCTGAGGACGAACGTCACCGCCCCAGCGGCACCCTTGACCGTCCAGCCGAGGACGGTGTCCTCGGCATGGTTCCAGCGCTGGTCTTCGGTGACGGCCGGGAGGCTCGCGCAGGGCCAGATGCCGTTGGCCGGTAGATGAGCCGCGATCGGCGGTTTCGGCGACGCACCCCTGGGCTGGGACGCCCATGTGAAGGCCTTCGCCGGCTTGCTCATGTCGAACAGGGTCACCGTCTGACCGGTCAGGTTTTGCAACAGCAGGTCGCAGCCGCCGGTTCCGCCCACGATGGTGAGGCCATTGATCTTGGGCACGGTGCCGTCAACCACCGTCTTGTAGGGCTGATCTTCCGCCAGGCCGGCGAGCGGCGACAGCAGCATGGCCAGGATGCTGGGAGCGAGGGCCAGCGCCAGCCGTTTCACGACCCTATAACGACGGCCGGGCCTTCGGCTGGCGCTAAACTCGGCAAGCATGCCGTACGAATTCGTTCTCACCGAGGTTCGGGGGCCGGTAGGGATCGTCACGATCAATCGGCCGCAGGTCCGCAATGCGCTGAACCATCAGACGATCGCTGAGCTGGTCGACGCCCTGGACGTGTACGACGGGGACGACCGGATCCGCTGCATGATCCTGACCGGCGACGACCGGGCCTTCGCCGCCGGCGCCGACATCTCGCAAATGGTCGAGGCCGGCGCCGTCGACGTGCTCGATGACGACAACTTCGCGCGATGGGCACGCTTTAGGGCGATCCACAAGCCTGTGATCGCGGCGGTGAGCGGCTATGCCCTCGGCGGCGGCTGCGAGCTGGCACTGATGTGCGACCTGGTGGTTGCCTCCGAGACCGCGCAGTTCGGCCAGCCCGAGGTGAAGATCGGGATCATCCCCGGAGCGGGCGGGACCCAGCGTTGGACTCGATCGGCGGGGAAGGTCCGTGCTATGGAGGCGGTGCTCACCGGCGAGCCGGTTGCCGCCGCCGACGCCGAACGGATCGGCCTGGTCAACCGGGTGGTGCCCCCCGGCACCCAGCTCGATGAGGCGCTTCGACTCGCCAACCTGATCGCGGCCCGTCCACCACTTGCCGTGCGCCTCGGCAAGGAAGCCGTCAACCAGGCGATGGAGGTGCCGTTGTCGGCCGGGCTCGAGTTCGAGCGCAAACTCTTTTACCTGCTGTTCGCCTCGGATGACAAGCGGGAAGGCATGAGAGCCTTTCTTGAGAAGCGCCCGGGCCGATTCACCGGGCGATGACCGACGTACTTCTGAGTGGGCGTCACGACGCGGTCCTCACCCTTACGATCAACCGGCCCGACGCGCTCAATGCGCTCAACCGCGAGACGACGCGGGCGCTGACGACAGCATTCGAGGCGGCCGCGCGCGATCCCGAGGTGGGTGCGATCATCGTGACGGGAGCGGGACGGGCGTTCTGCGCCGGCGCCGACCTGAGGGAAGTTGCGGCTCGCGCCCAGGCGGGCGAGACCGACCTCGGTGAAGACCTTCGTGCGAATTATGCCCCGATGATCCGCGCCATCCGTGCATGTCCCAAGCCGGTGGTCGCCGCGCTCAATGGAACTGCCGCCGGCGCGGGCTTGAGCGTGGCGCTGGCCTGTGACGTTCGGATCGCGGCCGCCGGCGTGCAGTTGATCGTGGTGTTCGCGCGGGTGGGCCTCGTCCCAGATGCGGGCAGCCTGTTCTTCCTGACGCGGATGCTCGGGCTGAGCAAGGCGACCGAGCTGGCGATGACCGCTGACCCCCTGACCGCCGAGGACGGCGTGACGCTTGGCCTGATCGCGATGGTGGTGCCGGCCGAACAATTGATGACGACGGCCATGGCGCGCGCCACCGGCTTCGCGCAGGGGCCGCGACGGACCTACGCCCTGATCAAGGCCGGCATGGAGCGGGCGCTCTCAGGTGATCTCGAGCAGGTCATGGAGCTGGAGTCCCAGCTTCAGGCGCGTGCGGCCAGAACACCCGATGCCCAGGAGGCGATCAGGGCGTTCCTGGAGAAGCGCAAACCGGTTTTCAAAGGCTAGACAACGAAAGAGCGGCGGTGTTACCCGCCGCTCTCACTTAAATCAACGTTTGCCATGGGCACCACCTCCCAGACCTTAGGCGGCCATTCTATCAGTTGCCCGCCCGGATCCGATCTTCAACCAGGTCGCGGGAGATCAGGATCTGACGCGCCCCTTCGATGGTGCGGAGCTGTCGCAGGAGGTCGGAGGTCGTCCGCTGGTGCGGCAGGCCGACGTCGATCTCGAGGCGGTCATCCGTGTCATTCAGTTCATGGATGCGGATCGACATTGGATAGGCGCCGATTCCCGCCAGGGCCGCCCGCACGCGCTCGATCTCATCCGCGCCGCGGGACACGATCAGGTTGACCGTGGCCTCGCTGGGCCGCTTGAAGAAGCGCTTCTCGATTGGTTTCAACACCATCAATACCGCCAGGATCAAAAGCGTCGTGAAGACCGCTTCGAAGTAGCGCGCGGTTCCCGCCGCCATACCGATGGCGGCCACCGCCCAGATGGTCGCGGCCGTCGTCAACCCTCGCACCAGGTCCTTGCGTAAGAAGATCGTCCCGGCGCCCAGGAAGCCGATGCCCGTCACAATCTGCGCGGCCACCCGCGAGGGGTCGGTCTGGCTGAAGCCGTAAGCGCCGACAATCGTGAACAGGCATGATCCGAGCGACACCATGGTCACCGTGCGCAGCCCGGCCGCACGCTCCTGGCGCTCGCGTTCCAGTCCGACGACCGCACCAAGGACGAGCGCGATCACCAGCCGCAACATCAGGTCAGCCGCATTCGGCACGGCGCTATGGTACTGCCGCGCCGGTGCGAGTGACGAAAAGGCGGCTACGCCGCGGTAATCAGATTGTTGTCGAAGGGCTCGATGTCGGAATCGAGTGGTGAGCCCCGACGCTCGGTGAACAATGCTTCCTCGACGGCGAACAGCGCGTCCATCAACTTCGGGATCCCGACCTTGACCTTGATGTTGACCAGCTGGTCAGGCCCCGACTGAATGGGGGCGACCAGGGTGAGGATCTCTTCGAGGCGCGGCTCGTAGGAGACCGGGACGCGCTTCATTCCCTTGAGATTCAGCTCCTCCAGCTCCTCCAACAGCCGGTCGATCATTTGCACCGGCCGGCGAAGCTGGTCCTGGCGAGCCTTCAAGTCTCGATGGTGCCGTTCGGCGTTACGGATGTAGGCGTTGGTTTGGGCAAGTAATCCTGTCATCAGCGAACCCTCATTTCATGCCGACAAAAACTACCACTACACGCTCGCAAACCGATTCCTTCCCGCATTTATTCCCTTACGCCCTGGCGCCGTTTCGGGCTGGGAGGCGGCAATGCCGCCGTACACTTTCGTGGCATGCCGCTGCTCCGCGTCGAAAACCTGACCTTGATGTACGGCGCCACGGAGGTGCTCGCGGAGCTGACCTTCCAGGTCGAGCCGCGTCAACGGCTCGGGATCGTCGGCGCCAACGGCAGCGGCAAGTCGAGCCTGCTGCGGGCGATCTCGGGCGAGCTCACGCCGGCCGCTGGGTCCTTGACCCTGTCGCCGCGCGCGCGGACCGCCTACCTGGCGCAGGAGCTGGAAGCCAGTCCCCATGAAAGCGTGTACGCGGACGCGCTACACAGCCGGAAGGACATCATTCAGCGAAGGGAGCGGTTGACCGGGCTTGAGACGGCGATGTCCGGTGCCACCGGCGCCGCGCTGGCGATCCTGGTTGAGGAATATGGCGACATCCAGCACGAGTACGAGCGCCTCGATGGGTACGCGTATGACAACCGCGTCGCCGAGGTCCTTTTCGGGGTGGGGCTGACCGAGGCCGACCAGGCACTGCCCCCGAGCGCGCTCAGCGGGGGACAACGGCGCCGCCTGGCGCTCGCCCGGCTGCTGCTCCAGGACGCTGACCTGCTCCTGCTCGATGAGCCGACCAACCACCTGGACCTGGAGGCGATCGAGTGGCTCGAGGGCTTCTTACGCCTGTCACGGTCGGGTATGTTGATCGTCTCGCACGACCGCCGCTTCCTCGAGCACACCACCGACGACATCCTCGAGCTGCAGGCAGCGGCCGGCGAGTGGTATCCCGGCAACTACCGGCAGTA
Organism: Chloroflexota bacterium; assembly: GCA_005881715.1. Classification (GTDB taxonomy): domain Bacteria; phylum Chloroflexota; class Dormibacteria; order CF-121; family CF-121; genus CF-13. Next base: position 32,179 of record VBEE01000037.1, read on the forward strand.
CCTTCGGCTGCGCCGCGAACGGCGGACCGTGCGGCAGAAGGAGTATGAGGCGCAACAGGATTACATCGCGCGCACCGAAGAGTTCATCCGCCGCTACAAAGCCGGGCAGCGCGCGCGCGAGGCGCGCGGTCGCCAGACAAAGCTCGACCGGCTGGAACGCCTGGCGCCTCCCGCCGACGACCAGCAGATCCGCATCCGGTTGCAGGCCTCCAGCACGAGCGAGCTGATCTTTCAGAGCGATGGTCTCGAGCTCGTGTACCCCGGGCCATCTGGGAAAGGCTCGGGCTGGGGGCTCTCGGTCCCTGGCTTTACGGTGACCGCCGGGGAGCGGGTGGCGATCGTCGGACCGAATGGCTCGGGGAAGACCAGTTTGCTCAAGGCGCTGCTCGGCGAGCTCCGCCCTCGCCGGGGGAGGGTCAAGACCGGACCGAGGGTCACCATGCGCTATTACGACCAGCATCTCGCGGACCTCGATCCGTCAAAGACCGTGTTGACCGAGCTGCAGGACGCCTTCGGCCTGCCGGAGGAAACTCTGCGCACCTTCCTCGGCCGGCTGCTCTTCAGCGGCGATGACGCCTTCAAGACGATCCGCTCACTCAGCGGCGGCGAGAAGAGCCGGGTGGCGCTCGCCAAATTGATGCTCGACGATGCCGGCCTGCTGCTGCTCGACGAGCCGACGAATCACCTCGACATCCCGGCCCAGGAGATGCTGGAAGAGGCCCTGCAGGACTTCGAAGGCACGATCGTCTTTGTTTCCCACGACCGGTACTTCATCGATGCGATCGCCACGCGGTTGTGGGTGATCGACGACGGCGCGGTCACGCTGCACCTGGGCAACTACAGCGACCTGGAGCGGCGCCGCCAGCGCGAGCCGCGACCCGGGGGCGAGGCGGCGCGCCCGCGCCGCGCGGATCAGGTAAGACCGGTCGACCGCCAAGCCGAAGGGTCATCGACGACCGGGGTGGAAGACCGAATCGACGAGCTGGAAGGGGAGGTGCGCCGGATCGAAGAACAGCTGGCGGATCACCAGACCTACGACGACCCCGCCCGCGTCGCCGAGCTGGCCCGCGCGCACGAAGACGCCTCGGGACGGTTGCGAGCGCTGTACCAGGAGTGGGAGCAAGCCGCCGGGGAATAGACCGGCGCGTGAGGCGTTCGACCCGACCGGGACGGCCGGTGGCGAGCGCCGACCATCCGCTGCTGCGCCCGGCGGTTTCGCTTGTTTACGCCGCGCTGATCGCGGCCGCGCTGCTCGCGATCGACCAGATCGTGCAGTTCATGCCGGGGGCCTGGTTCAACCTGCTGGCTGCTTGCGTCATCGCCCTGTCGGTGACCACTGTGGTGCTCCTGTCGAGGACGGCATGGCGCCGATATCGCGAGGGCCTGGACCGCCGAGCCCTGGGATGGGTGGGCGCGGCCTTGGCGGCGACGCTCCTGGGCGGCGTGGCCGGCATCGAGTTGGCGGACAGCGCCCAGCTCGCCGCTCAGATCAGCGGCGCGGATGTCCGCGTCACAAAACCGCTGATCGATTCACTCCCGCGCCCGCCCGGCGCGACGGTCCTCAATGAGCAGCCCGGTCTTGCCGACACCGAAAGCATCTCGGAGGAGATCAAGGCCAAGGACCTGAACGCGGTCATCCCGTTCTACAAGGTGCAATTGGCGAAGAGTGGCTGGGTCGAAGATGCCAGCTCGGCCTCCACCACCACCGCCCGTTTCGTCAAAGGCACGTTCATCGCTTCGATCGACCTCGACCCGAGTTCCGGCAGCTACGCGCTGACCGTCGACCGGATCAATCCGAATCTGTTGGGCTCCCCCTCCGCCTCCCCGGCTTCCAGCCCCTAGCCGACCTTAGGCACGGCGCACAAAAAGGACCCCGGCAACTCGTCTTTGCGGCCCGATGACGTGGCGGACCGCCGTCCCTAGGATCGGGGCAAGTCGTATTTCCGCGTGCAACGGAGGGAAATTGTCTATGGCGATTGACCAGGGCGTGCGCTCGAAGAAGGAAACCAGGGCGGATGCCCAGTCCGTTATCGACCTGGCTCACAAGCAGGGACTGAAGATCGTCGACCTCAAGTTCATCGACCTGATCGGGACCTGGCAGCATTTCTCGATCCCGGTCCAGGAACTGAGTAAAGGCCTCTTCGAGGATGGCATCGGCTTCGACGGCTCGAGCATTCGCGGCTTCCAGCACATCCATGAGAGCGACATGCTGCTGATTCCGGATCCATCGACCGCCATCGTTGATCCGGTGTTGCGGGTGCCGACGCTGAGCATCAACTGCGATGTGATCGACCCGATCACCCGCGAGCCCTACTCCCGCGATCCGCGCTACGTCGGGAAGAAGGCGGAAGCCTTCCTGCTCTCGACCGGCCTCGCTGACACGGGCTACTTTGGCCCGGAATGCGAGTTCTACATCTTCAACAGCATGCGCTTCGACCAGAACCAGTTCTCGGGCATGTACGAGATCGATTCGGTGGAAGGCATCTGGAACTCCGGCAAGAATACCGAGCCGAACCAGGCCTACCGCCCCCGATACAAGGAAGGCTATTTCCCCGTCCCGCCGACCGACAAGCTCCAGGACCTCCGCTCCCAGATCGTCCTCAAGCTGATCGAAGCCGGCGTCGACGTCGAGGTTCACCACCATGAGGTCGGGACCGCCGGCCAGACCGAGATCGACATGCGCTTCGACACTCTGGTGAACATGGCCGACAAAGTGATGATGTACAAGTACGTCGTCAAGAACGTCTGCGCCCAGAACGGCTTCGTGGCGACGTTCATGCCCAAGCCGCTCTTCATGGACAACGGGTCCGGCATGCACACTCACCAGAGTCTCTGGAAGGATGGCGTGCCGCTGTTCTATGACAAGGCGGGCTACGCGGGCATCAGCGACATGTGCCGCTGGTACATCGGCGGACTGCTGAAGCACGCGCCCTCGCTGCTCGCCTTCGCCGCCCCGACGACCAATTCCTACCGCCGGCTGGTGCCCGGATACGAGGCGCCCATCAACCTCATCTACTCGAAGCGCAATCGGAGCGCCTGCGTGCGCATCCCAATGTACTTCGACAACCCGAAGGCCAAGCGGCTCGAGTTCCGGACGCCTGACCCGTCCTGCAACCCGTATCTGTCGTTCGCCGCCTGCCTGATGGCCGGTCTCGACGGGGTTATCAACAAGATCGAGCCACCCAAGCCGATCGACGAAGACCTCTACGAGCTGGAGCCCGAGCTAAAGCGCCAGGTGAAGAGCACGCCAGGCTCGCTGGCCGAAGTGCTCGACGCGCTGGAGATCGACAACGAGTACCTCACACGCGGCGGCGTCTTCACGAATGATCTGATTGAAACCTGGATCGACTACAAGCGTGTTCGTGAGTACGACCAGATCGCGCTGCGGCCACATCCATGGGAGTTCTATCTCTACCACGACATCTAATTCGTTGCGTTAGTCGGATCGCGCGTTCGACATTGGCGGCTGCCACTCGCCCTGGCAGCCGCCTCATGATCAGGCAGAAGAGGAGCAGCGTATGGACTATCCGGTAGCACACGACAAGCCCTGGAGACCGGCCGATCATCCGCGTCCCGGCCCGTCCTGGATGGAGGAGACGCCCCCCTCGAACTCCGAGCACAAAGGAGTCCCCGACGCCGAAGACTGAGGCGGCCGCCGGCCGCACAGCGTCCATCACCGTCGAACGCGCGCTGGATCGGCTGTCCGAGCGCGGCATTCGATTCCTCGATCTGCGCTTCGTCGATGTCCTGGGGACGGTAAAGAGCATCACGATCCCGACCCAACGGCTGCCCCACGCCGTGCGCAATGGCGAATGGTTCGATGGCTCGTCTGTGGAAGGCTTCGCACGCGTCTTCGAGAGCGACATGTTCCTCCGTCCAGACCTGGACACGCTCACCATTGCTGCCGGCGATACCATTCCCGGGGCCCAGGTGATCTGCGACCTGTTGACGCCGGAGGGGGAGCGGTTTGCGGGCGACCCGCGCGGCGTACTCGCCCGGGCACTGGCAGAAGCGGGGGCGCTGGGCTTCGATTACGCGGTCGCGATCGAGTTGGAATTCTTTCTCCTGAACGCTGACCCGGCCGGCGGGCCGCGTCCAGGACGGCACGACCGGGCCAGTTACTTCGATCATCCGGTCGACCTGGGCAGCGAAGTCCGGCAGGAGATCGTCGACGGGCTCGACAACCTCGGCATCACCATCGAGGCCAGCCACCACGAGGTGGCGGCCGGCCAGTACGAGCTCGACCTCGGTCTCAGTAATGCGCTCAAGAGCGCGGATCAGCTGGTCACCATCAAGCATGCGGTCAAAGCGGTCGCCCAACGCCGCGGCCTGCTGGCGACCTTCATGCCAAAGCCGATTTTCGGCGCGGCCGGCTCGGGAATGCACACCCACCAGGTGCTCAACGAGGCGGGCAAGGACGTCAACGCGTTCTACGACCGCGCCGACCAGTATCACCTGTCAACGGTCGCCAAGCACTTCATCGCCGGACAGCTGGCGCATGCCCGCGCCATGTGCGCGCTGGTTGCGCCGCTGGTCAACTCCTATAAGCGGTTCGTGCCCGGCTTCGAGGCGCCGGTCGCGATCAGCTGGGCGCAGATGAACCGGTCGGCTCTGATCCGAGTGCCCCGTGCCGGCAGCGGCGACCGGGCCATGATCCGGGTCGAATTCCGGGCGCCGGACCCCTCGTGCAACCCCTACCTGGCGTTCGCCGCCATGCTCCACGCTGGCCTCGCCGGGGTCCGCCAGAAGCTGCCGCTACCGCCTCCTGTCGAGGAAAACCTGTACGCCTTCGACCCCGAGCGCCTGGCCCGCCACCAGCTCGGCCAGCTGCCCGGCTCGCTCGCAGAAGCCCTGCGCGAACTGCGCCAGGACGAAGTCATGCGCGATGCGCTGGGTGTCCACCTCCTGGAACGTTTTATCGAGGCGAAGGAGATGGAGTGGCAGAGCTATGAAAAGCAGGTCAGCGCGTGGGAGCTCGACGCCTACCTGGAGGCGTACTAGGCCCCCGGTTCAACTTCTCATCGCCGTCGTCCTGGTCCCGGTCGCCGGCCTCTATGTCATCGAGGCATTCATAGCCCCAGTCCCGCTGGTCCGTATCGTGTTGCGCAGCCTGCCTGTGCTCCCCGTCGCCATCTGGACGCTCTGGTACGAGAAATCCCGGCCCTTCGAACAACAACCGGCGAGGCGTCGTGCCGCGAGCCGCATTCTGCTCCTGGTGCTCGTCATGGCCTTTGCCGTCGCCGTCCTCGGCATCGGCCTCAACTGGCTGTATGACCCGAACCGGGTGATCTGATCGGGCTGAACGACCCGCGCTTGCGCGCCTAGAATGACGGCTGATCAGGCGGCAATCGGTGATCAGGAGGTCGACACATGGCACACCATTTGAAGGATCTGACGATCGAGCTCGATGAGAAGGTCGGAAGCGTGGCGGCTGCGGCTGAAGCGATCGGCAAGGCCGGCGTCAACATCGAGGGCATCTGCGGGTTCGTCGTCGGCGGAAAGGGCGTCGGCCACGTGCTGGTCGCGGACCCCGGTAAGGCGCGCCAGGCGCTGCAGAGTGCCGGCGCACGCGTCACCGGTGAGCAAGACGTGCTCGTTCTGGACATCGAGGACAAGCCGGGATCGCTTGGAAAGCTGACCCGGAAGATCGCCGATGCCGGCGTCAATCTGAATGCGGTCTACCTGGCGACGAAGACGCGCGTGGTCATTGGCGCGCCGGATATCGAGAAGGCGCGGGCTGCCGCCGGCCAAGGAGCCGCCAGCGTTCGCTAGCCCAGGTCGGAATCTCCCTCTCCCCTCGTGGGGGAGGGACGGGGCGGGCGGTTGTCGATTCCGGTATCTGTATTTCGAGCCCAACGCCGGAGCACGCCGCTAACGGCCCAGCCGGCCAGATGGTTAGCAGCAACCCCCATCCGGTCGGGAAACCACGACACGTAGAGGGTTCTCCGGTTGCGCTCGACTGCCGCCGCGATGCGCCGGGCGACCTTCTCGGCCGGCACCGCCGGGACTCGCTGGTGGGCCAGGCGGCCGCGAGCGCCGAGCCGGTTCTGGCCAAAGTTCGACCGGGTCATCCCGGGAAAGACATTCATCACGCGGATCCCGCGGTGGCCTTCCTCCATCCGCAGCGCGTCGCCGATCGCGGCCAGCGCGAACTTGCTCGCCGAGTAATAGCCGATTCGGGGCACGACGATGCGGCCGGCGACCGAGGAGATGTTGATGATCATCCCCGACTGCTGCGCCCGCATGATCGGAATCACGGCCCGGATCGTGCTCGCCGCCGCCAGCACGTTCAGCCGAAATAGTGCCTCGACATCGGCTGCCTCCGCATCGGCGATGCTCGCGTTGAGGCCGACGCCGGCGTTGTTCACCAGCACGTCGATGCCACCCAGCCCTCGGATCGTTTCTGTCGTCATTCGCTCGACCTGGTCGGGGATGGTCACGTCGGTCAGAATCACGACGGCTTCGCCGCCCCGATCGCGGATTTCGCTCGCCAGCTCATCGAGGGCCGGCCGATTGCGGGCTGCGAGAGCGACCCGGGCCCCCCGTCCGCTGAATTCCAGCGCAATCGCCCGACCGATGCCCTGTGAGGCACCGGTGATGACCACGCGGGCATTGTTCAGGTGCATGCGCTACTGCTGGCAGCCACGACAGAAATCCGTCGCCTCGCCGCGGGCGGTCAGCTCCGAGATCCGGTGGCCGCAGCGCGGACATTTCTCCTTCGCCTTGCCATGGACCGCCATGAAACTTCGATCCTGCTTGTGCGCCTCATAGTTCGGCTGCGCCTTAATCGATTCGATGGCCGTGTGCAATACCTTGCCGGTCGCCGCGTGGAGCTTGCCGACGTCGTCCGATTTGAGTGTCGTTCGCTTGCGCAGCGGCAGCAAGCCGGCCTCGTGAAGGATCTCATCGGAGTAGGCGTTGCCGACGCCGGCGATAAACGCCTGGTTGCGCAGCAGGTTTTTCAGCTCGCCAGGATGGCGTCGAATGCGCTGGGAGAATTCGGACAGGCCAACCGTCAGGGCGTCCGGGCCAAGCTCGGCCCATCCGGGGATCGTCGGGAGCGCGCCGGGCACGACCCAGTACACCCTCCCCATCTTCACGGTATCCAGGAAGCGCAACTCATCACCGCCGTCGAGCGTGATCCGGAAAACGGTGGCGGCCGCCATTTTCTCGGCAGCACTGGTCCATTGCAAGCGGCCTCCCAGCATGGGATTGATGACCAGATGCTGGCCGCTGATGTCGAAGATGAGGAACTTGCCGCGGCGCCAGGTCCGCTCAAAGGTGCCGCCTGCGAGCTGGCGCGCGAACTCGTCCGGGGGGGTGCGCAGCAGGAAGCTGAGTTTCGGTGACGTCCAGACCTGGGCGATCCGCTTTCCCTCGAGCCGCGGGCCGAGATACTCGCGAAGCACCTCGAGTTCGGGCAGTTCGGGCATAGCTCCACAGGCTAGCGGAGCGGCGTTCATCTCGCTGCGGGGCCGGCTGGTACTTGACAAGACTGGACGTCGCATCTAGTATCGTGCCACATGGCAACCGCGGGGCCACCCAGGGAACGGATCATCCGGGAGGCCACCCGCATCCTGGCCCACGGGGCGCAACCGTCGGTGGCCGACATCGCAAAGGCCGCCGGCGTTTCGCGGACAACGTTCTACCGCACCTTTCCATCGCGCGCCGGACTCCTCGAAGCGCTCGAACTGGCGCCCGAACCAGGCGCCCGCCAGCGCGCGCTCGAGGTAGCCCTTCGACTGCTGCGCACGCAGACCCTGGCCAATCTCTCCATGGATGAGCTCGCTGTTGAGAGCGGCATCTCGCGCGCCAACCTCTACCGCCTCTTTCCCGGCAAGACGGCCCTGTTCCGCGCCATCCTGATCGCCTTCTCGCCCTTTGAGCCGGTGATGGCGTTATTCGATCGCCTGCAGGACCGCCCGCCCGAAGACGTCGTCCCCGAACTGGTGCTCACTGCCTACCGCACCGTTGCCGGGCGAGCTGGCATCGCCCGCACCCTGCTGCTTGAGGCCACCTCGAGGTCGCCGGAGTTCGAGCAGGCATTTCGCGAGACGGCGCTGCGGGCCTTCGGCAGGCTGGCCCAGTATCTGGCTGCCCAGATGGCGGCAGGCCGGCTCCGGCGGATGCATCCGATGGTCGCGGGGCAGGGCCTTGTGGGCGGCGTCATGTTCCATGTGCTGATTGGGCCGCTGCTGGGCCAGGCGATGGTGGATGGCCCCAATGGCGAAGAGGTCGTGACCCAATTTGCCAACCTCTGGCTGCGCGGGATGCGCCCGGAGTCGGCGGACTGATGGCCGCGGAAGCCTACGCCGTCGAGGTCGATGGCGTCGTCAAGCGGTTCGGATCGCTGCGCGCTCTCGACGGCGCCACGCTTCGCATCCGCCGCGGCGAGGTCTACGGACTGCTCGGCCCGAACGGTGCCGGCAAGACGACGCTGATCCGGGCGCTCGTCGGATTGGTCGTTCCCGATGGCGGGACCGTGACGGTCCTCGGGCGCCGAGCGCCCAACCTCGATGTCCTGGGCCGGGTCGGCTACATGACCCAGCAGGCCGCGCTCTACCCCGACCTCTCGGCGGAAGAGAACGTGGCGTTCTTCGCGGCCATCAACGGCGCCCACGACGGAGTCCGCGAGGCGTTGGAATTCGTCGAGCTCTGGGACCGCCGCGGGTCCGTCGTGAGCAGCCTGAGCGGCGGAATGCGCACCCGATGCTCGCTGGCGTGCGCGCTCGTGCACAAGCCAGACCTCCTGCTGCTCGACGAGCCCACCGTCGGCGTCGATCCTCTGCTGCGCGTCCAGCTCTGGCATCGTTTTCAGCGGATGGCGCATGACGGCACCTCCATCCTGGTCTCGAGCCATGTGATGGACGAAGCCGAGCGCTGTGACCGGCTCGGGCTGATTCGCTTCGGACGATTGCTGGCCGAGGGAACGGTATCCGAGTTGAAGGCCACGGCCGGCGTGGACCGACTGGAGGATGCCTTTCTCAAGCTCTCGGAGGCAGCCGGGAAATGAGCGGCCGGCGGGTCGCGGCCATCACGCGCCGCCTGCTCCAACAGTTCCGCCGCGATCGGCGGACAATCGCGCTGCTCTTTGGTGCGCCGCTCGTCATTCTGGGGCTGCTCGGTTATCTCCTTCGCGGCGGCGGTTCCGTACCAGCGATGGGTGTCGTCAACCTCGATGATGGGCCGCTTGGCGCTGCGATTGCCTCCCAGCTCGAACAATCGAAGACCGTGTCGGCATCGACGATGTCGCGCGCCGCAGCACAGTCGAAATTACGCTCCGGCGACCTTGCCGGGTATGTGCTTCTCCCCTCAGATTTCTCCAGCCGCGCTCAACAGTCCCGCGTGATTTCGCCGGAGATCCATCTCGAGGGCAGCCAGCCGGGACTGTCTCAGACCATGGTGCAGGCCGTCAGCGAGTCCTTCGCGGCGCTCGCCGGCCAGGCCGGCGGCGTTCGCTTCGCACCGCAGGTCACGTTCCTGTACGGCGGTCCGAGCTTCGATACGCTCGACTACTTTGGGGCGGCCTTCATCGGACTGGTGGTTTTCTTCCTCGTGTTTGTCGTCACGATCGTGGCGTTTCTGCGCGAGCGAGGCCAGGGAACGCTCGAGAGATTGATGGCGAGCCCGCTGCGACGGGGCGAGATCGTGCTCGGTTACATGCTGGGGTTCACGGTGCTCGCCCTCGTCCAGGCAGTGGAGGTGCTCGCCTTTTGTTTGCTGATCCTCCACGTGCACAACGCGGGCAACGTGGGGCTGATCTTCTTGCTCGAAGCGCTGATGGCGATCGCGGCCGTCAACCTCGGCATCTTCCTCAGCATGTTCGCCCGCACCGAGTTTCAGGCCGTGCAATTCATCCCCCTGGTCATCGTGCCGCAGGTGTTGCTCTCCGGCATCATCTTTCCCATCAGCACCGAGCCCGGACCGCTTACGGTGCTGTCCCGGGTGCTGCCGCTGACCTACGCCGTCGAGGGGATGCGCAACATCATGATCAAGGGTGCCGATATCAGCTGGTCGTCGCTGCAGCTCGACCTCGGCGTCGTCCTCGGCTTCTGCCTCCTGGTCATCCTGGCCAGCGCCGCAACGCTTCGCCGGCGTATCGCCTGAGGCTCAGTCCCGCAGGACGAGGATGATCACAACCACCACCACCAGGATGATGACGCCGCCGATGGCGAGCAGGCCGATGAGACCGATCACGGCAGGCCCACGCTAGCACAGCTTTTATCCCGGGACTTCAGGCCTTATACTGATACTGGTTGTAAACATTACAGTCGAAACTGGCTAATGGAGGTTGCCAATGCCCGGAAAGAGGAAGAGCTCATCGATCAAGAACCCCAAGACCTACGAAGGCCTGAAGAAGAAGGGCATGCCGAAGAGCCGCGCCGCGGCCATCAGCAACGCGCAGGCCAAGAAAAAGAAGAAGAAGAAGTAAGCGGCTGAGCGCGATGCCAATCAGCCCGCCGCCGGTTGGCCGGTGGCTGCCTGAGTACATTCCGGCATATCTCTCGAACGGCGTGATCGGGCTGCGGGCTGGCCCCATTCCCCTCATCGAGGGCGTGGCGATCGTCAATGGGCTGGCGGCGATCGACCCGGTCGAAAAGGGCGAAGGACTTGCCCGGGCGCCCTACCCGATCGGCGGCGACCTGGAGGTCGACGGGGCCGAGCTCAGTCGCAGACCAGGTCAAGCCGTACTGGTCGAGCAACATTATGACTTCGCCTGTGGTGAGCTATCGAGCCGCTTCTCATTCCATCCCACCGACGCGACGGCGACGGTCGACGTTCTGACGTTCTGCAGCCGCTCGCTGCCCTCCGTCGTGCTCCAGGAAGTCCAGGTGCGTGTCGACCGGCCGTGCCGGCTGGTAATCAGCGCAAAGGTTGATCCGACCGGGATTTCCGGAGCCTGGCGGTCCCGGGAGACGACGACGCCGGATGCGGACCAGCCTGTGGTCGACGGATCGATGCTCTGGGAGACGCATGGCGGGCTCTCGACCTGCGGCGCGGCCTACATCACACACTTCGAAGGCGGCGACGGGGTCGAGCGCCGCCGCGCAGAACACGATGTACTCGCCCCGCTATCGACCTCGTACAGCCTCGACGCACGACCCGAGCGAAGCTACGTCCTGCGTCAGTACACCAGCCTCGTCCCAAGCCAGGCCCATCATGAACCCCATCGTCAGGCCACTCGGCTTGTCGGCATGGCCGCGCAGCGCGGCTTCGAGCATCTGCGCGCTGAGAACCGGGAGGCGTGGGAGCAGATCTGGAAGGGTCGGATCAAGCTTGTCGGCGCCGGTGAGCGATGGCAGGCGCTCGCCGACGCTGCCTTCTACTACCTTCACGCATCGGCCCACTCGTCGTCCCTCTTCAGTACCTCCATGTTCGGGCTGGCCTTTTGGCCCAACTACCACTATTACCGCGGTCATGTCATGTGGGACATCGAGGCCTTCACCTTCCCGACGCTCCTGCTGACGGCACCCGAGTCCGCCTATGCCCTGCTCGAGTACCGGGTGCAGCGGCTGCAGGCGGCGGAACGCAACGCCGCGATGTTCGGATACCGCGGACTCCAGTTTCCGTGGGCGAGCGGGCCACGACACGGCGAAGAGGCGATCCGGCTCTCCGCGCCGCACCTGGTCTTCGAGCAGCACATCAGTCTTAGCGTCGCGAACGCGTTCGCCCGGTACGTCCACGCCACGGGCGACGACGATTATCTGCGCGAGAAGGCCTGGCCGGTCCTGGAAGGCGTCGCCAACTGGATAGGCAGCCGCGCCGTCAAGACCGAGCGCGGCTATGAAATCAAACGGGTTATCGGCATTGCCGAGCAGACGGATCCGGTCGACAACAACGCCTACGTGAACATGGCCGCGACGCGAGTTTTGCAGGAGGCGGCGGCATTCGCCTATCGCTTAAAGCGGCCAGACGCCGATCGGTGGAACGCCATCGCCAGCAGCATCTATGTGCCGGTCGACAAAAGCCGGGGCATCATCCTCAACCATGACCGCTATTCGCCCGAGGCCAAGGGCGTCGCTGAAGCCACCCCGGAGGCGCTGGCGGGATTGTTCCCCGTCAACTACGCCGTCGACGGTACGACGGAGCGGCGCACTATCGAGTTCTATCTGGGACGGGTCGGCGAATTCGTCGGCTATCCCATGCTGTCCGCCTTGCTAGGGGTCTACGCGACGCGGCTTGGTGACCGGCCGGCAGCGCTCCGCTGGTTCGAGCAAGGCTATGCCGACTTCATCGAAGATCCGTTTATCGAAACCAATGAGTTCAGCCGCAGGCGGTTTCCCGACAAGCCGCGCGTCGGTCCCTTCATGGCCAACCTGGGGGGCTTCTTGATGAGTTGTCTTTACGGCCTGGCCGGTCTAGAGCTTAGCCCGGCGGATCCCTCAGATTGGTTCACGCGTCCAGTCGTGCTCCCCCAAGGATGGGAGGCCATCGAAGTCGATCGTCTGTACGTTCGCGGCCGGCCAGCCCGGCTGGAAGCGCGACATGGCACCGCAAAGGCGACGCTTCAAATGGATCCTTAGTTGTTGCTCGGAACTGCCAGGGCGCGGCTCCACTGACGGCGCAGCGCCTGCGCCACCCGCGCCGGCTCGGCCTGGTGTGAGGTGTTGAGATGGTGCAGACCGTCGTATCGCTCCGCTGTGAAGTCCGGGAAGAGCGCAGCCAGCCGATCCCGCATCGAGAGCCAGTAGGGGTGGCTGAGAGTCCCATGGCTGAAATAGACGGGCGCGGCATATCGGCGATACGAACTCGGATCGACGTGATGCTGCTTGAGCGCGGTGGTCAGAGCGCGCACGCCGGCGGGACGGCTCGTCATCCAGGGCGGCGGCGTGCCGGCGGGCGCCGGTGGCAAGGCAACACCCGGCCCAAGCTGCAACTTCAAGAATGCCGGCATCCGATCGGCCGCTGGCAGCTGGCCGGCCGCATCGATCTCGCTCCAGTAGCCGCGGGATTCTGTCGAGTCGAGGAAGTCATATGCCGGTTCGTCTACCGCCAGGCTGAGGACGCGCTCAGGGTGGGCGGCGACGTAGCCGAGCGCAACGGCGCCACCACCGGAGTGGCCGTACAGATGGAAGCGGTCCCAGCCGGCATCCTCGGCGGTCTCATTGATGCCGTCGAGCTCCATCGTGATGTCGTACCCCTGCGGCGGGGTGCCAGGTCCCGCGTAGAGCTCGAGGTCCTTGGTAATAGCCCGGACGCCGTTATCCAGCTCTCGGAGCAGGGCGGCGTAGCGGAGCGCGCAGGGCATGATCACGCCCGGCAGGAAGATTACGGCGACCGCAGACTGAGGCATTGCCTTACCAAACCCTCGAGGCAGTATATGGGTCATCGGTAGTTTCGAGACGTCGGAAAGACGTCCTCTTCGGGCAAGGACGGGGCGGCCTCGACATGGTCGACGAGCACGCTGAGGACGCCATCCTGTTTCTGCAGCCTGCCGTCCATGATCAGGATCGGCTCCAGGTTCGCCACCTGCCGGTAGCGCTGATAGATCGGCGGCCGCAGGATGACATCGACGTGGCCGAACTCGTCGGCGAGCGTGAAGAACTTGAATTCCTTGCCGGTCGAGGGCGACTGGCGCGTGATCACCAGGCCGCCGACCCGAACCTTCGCGCCATCCCCGACGCTGGCCCGGATCGTCCTTGAGTCGATCACGCGCAGCTGGTTGAACTGTGGCCGGTAGAAATGGATCAGGTGGTCGGTTGTCGAGAGTGAGAGCAACCGGTAATCCGTCGCCACGCGCTCGCGATGCGTCATGGGCTCAAGCATCACCGCCTCCGACGGCTCGGCGATCATCGGCGAGCGCTGCCAGTCGTCGGCATGCTCATTGAAGTGCCAGACTGCCTCGCGGCGGTTCGGCTCCAGGGTATCGAATGCGCCGGCCAGCACCAGGTTCTGCACCTGGGCTTTGGTCAGCCCCTGCCGGGATTGCGTCGTCAGCCGAATGCGGCGGCAGAACTCCTCGAGTGAGGTGAACGGCCCTTTGAGCTGCGCCTCGGCCAGCACCTCGAGCGCCTTGTCCCCGACGCCATGGACATAATTGAAGCCGAGCCGCAGAGCGCCGCCATCAACCGTGCAGCGGATGTAGCTCTTGTTGATGTCAACCGGCAGGATCTTGACGGCGTGGCGCTTGGCATCCTCCACGATGACGTGCGGGTGATAGAAGCCCATCGGCTGGTGGTTGAGCAACCCGGCGTACAGCGCCGCCGCGTGATGGAGCTTGAGCCAGGCGGTCTCGTAGCAGGTGCGGGCGAAGGCAGCGGCATGCGACTTCGTGAAGCCGAACTCCGCGAAGGCCGCCAGCTTGGAGAAGATCTCCTCGGCGATTGGCTGTGGGATCTCGTTTGAGGCGCAGCCGTTAAGGAAGCGCTCGCGGATCGCCCCCATCAACTCGTGCGAGCGGTGACTGCTCATCGCCCGACGGAAATGGTCGGCTTCGGCACTCGAGAAGCTGGCACATTCCATCGAGATCTTCAGGATCTGTTCCTGGTAGAGCACGACGCCGAGCGTTTCCTCGAGGATCGGTTTCAGGCGCGGGTGGATGTACATGACCGGCTCCCTGCCCTGTTTTCGCCGCAGGTAGGGATGCACCGCATCGCCCTGGATCGGGCCGGGGCGGATGATCGCGACCTCGACCACGAGATCGTTGAAGTTCTCGGGCCGGGAACGGGGCAGCGTCTGCATTTGCGCCCGGCTCTCGATCTGGAAGACGCCGATGGTGTCGGCCTCCGTGCACAACTCGTAGACTTCGGGATCTTTCAGGTCGAGCGCATCGAGATCAGGGCGGATTCCCGTATCGGCTTCGATCAGGTCGAGCGCCTCGGCCACGACCGACAGCATGCGCAGGCCGAGCATGTCCATCTTGATCAGGCCCAGCTCCTCGACATCGTCCTTGTTGAACTGGACCACCATCCGACCGGGCATCGTGGCGCGCTCGACCGGGACGATATCGATCAGGGGCTCGCCGGTGACGAGCATCCCGCCAACATGGATCGAAAGGTGCCGGGGGAACTCGAGAATCTGGGTGGCGAGGTCGAAGAGTTGCTGCCAGGGCTGTGTGGCATTCACCGTCGGGTAGCCGGCAGCCTGCGCGATCGTTTCCGGGCTCTCCGGGTGCCAGGCCGAGGCGGATTTCGCCAGGTGGTCGATGGTTTCTTCTTTGAAGCCGAGCGCTTTGCCCACCTCGCGGATGGCCGACCGCTGGCGGTAGGTGACGACGTTGCAGACCATGCCGGTGCGTTCCGGTCCGTATTTTTCGTAGATGTACTGGATCACCTGCTCGCGGTGGGCGGTCGAGAAATCGATGTCGATGTCGGGTGTCGTCGTCATCTCTTCATGCAGGAAGCGCTCGAAGAGCAGGTTGTGTTCGATCGGATCGACTCGGGTGATCCCAAGCAGGTAGGCCACGATGCTGTCCGCCGCCGACCCGCGCCCCTGGCCGGGGATGCCGCGGGATCGGGCGAACCGCATCAGGTCCCAATTGATCAAGAAGAACTCGGAAAAACCGGTCTTGTTGATGACGTCGAGCTCCTTCTGCAGACGGGCGGCCACTTCGGACGTCACCGGGAGATATTTCTTAACGACAGCGTCCTGGCAGAGGCGATACAGAAAGGAATATGGGGTCTCGCCGGCCGGAACCGGGAAGCCTGGAAAGCGCGCGCCGACCAGGTTGAATCGGAAGCGGCAGCGCTGGGCGATCTCCGCGGCGTGCGCCATGCCCTCCTCCACGACCTGCGGGGGGTATCGGCTGAAGACCTGCCGGAGATCTGTGCCCGACTTGAGGTAATGCTCCGCATTCGGGTTCAGATAACGCTGCGCCTCGTCGAGCGTGGTGCGATGACGAATGGCCGTGAGGACGTCGTGCAATCGGTGACGCTCGGGTGTGGCGTAGAAAATCTCATTGGTGATGACGAGTGGCGCGTCATGACGCTCGGCAAGGTCGAGCAGCGCCTGGTTGCGGGAGCGGTCATCCGGCGCGAGGTGATCGTGCAGCTCGATGAAGACCCGGTCCCGTCCGAAGACCTCCTGGTAAAAGGGCAACCGGTCTTTGGGATCAGCGACTAGCGCGATCAGGTGGCGGCTCAGCGGAGCCATCGCCTCATCGCGCGATTGGGTCAGCTCGTCGACCCGTAGCCGCGCCATTCCCTTGGCATTCGGCATCTGTGCGGCGCTGATCAACCGGCAGAGGTTCATGTATCCGACCTTGTCCTCGGCGAGCAGCAGCAGCCTGTCCCCCCAGTGGTCGTAGTCCACCCGGTCCTTGGGCGGTGGTGAGCCGTCGTCGATGGTCAGCTCGGTACCGACGATCGGCTGGATGCCGGCCCGCTCAGCCGCGCCGAAGAACTTGACTGCGCCGTAGAGCCCATTCCGATCGGTGATGGCCAGCGCCGGCATCTCCAGGTCGCGGGCGCGGGCCACCAGCTCCTCAGGATGGGACGCGCCCTCGAGGAACGAGTAGTTGGAGTGGCAGTGAAGCTCGGCGTAGGCGCTCGTCATCGATTCAGTCATAGACCCGCTCGACAAACCATTCGGCATTGGCGCGGTTGCAATAGCATTCGATCGCCAGCTCATCATCGATCAGCAGCCGCCAGTACTCGCGCGAGACGGGCCGGCGCCACCAGTCGCAGTCGATCCGCCAGCGGTTGAGAACACGCGTGACCGGCTGCCATCCCGCCGCCGACTCGAGCTGGGTCGGGACCCCATCCGGATCAAGCTGCACCCGGATCGGACGTGCCGGCGACAACAACTCGGTCATGCCGGTTTCCAGAGGATCCGGTGGTCCACAAGCGGGGCAGCGTCCGCGTGAACCTCCGCGCGCTGGACCAATGATGAACCGTATTCCTCCTGCAGGCGCGCCACGGCGTCGGCGATCGATTCCTTGAAGCCGTCGCGTCGGATCAGCAAGCCGGGCTGTCGAACATACGCCGCTTCGAGCCTGCCGGCGCGCAACGTGATCCGTTCCAGCGGCGCAGCGATCGTCGCCCGCAGCAGTCGCGGGCGGAGGCCGTCGAAGAGCTCGCCCGCGGTCGTCATCGGGTAGGCAAAGCGCACCTCGATCCCGATCGGTGGCGCGGCCTCCTGGTCGAGCCTGATCCGGATCGCTCGGGTGCCCAGCCCTTGAGCGAGCAGCGACGCACTGACTCGCTCGGCCAGCGCCCGGGCGATGAATTGCAGCGCTTCCGTGTTATCGACCGGCGGATCCAGTGGCTCGCTTTCCTCGATCCGGACTGCGGGCCGCCAGGGTCGCAACCGACGTCGGTCATCTCCCAGCGCCAGGTCATAGACCTCGAGGGCTTTGGGGCCGAACTGGCGACGAAAGGCGGGCCGCGAGATCGTCTGCAGGCGGCCGATGGTCTTGAGCCCGAGGAGCTCAAGGTATTCGCGCAGGTCGTCGTCGAGTGGGAGGACATCGATCGGGTAGCGCGCGAGATAGGCCCGTGTCTTCTCCGGCTCGACGATCACGGGAACAGCGGCCGTCGCGTGGTCTGCTGCGATCTTGCTAACGAACATCGACGACGCCACGCCAATCGTCGGCGTCACGCGGATGACGGCCTCGACGGCGCGGCTGATGGCAGCGAGTAAAAGCGAACGGTCGGGCCAGCGCAGGACAAGCCGGTCGAGCCGGAGGAAGACACAGCCAGGAAGCTCACCAACAGCCACGTCAGGGGTGAAGTGGTGCAGGGTTGAGAGGAGAGACTGGCGAACCCTGGCTGTGGCCTCCTCGTCGACCGGTTGGAAGATGGCGTCCGGTGAAAACTGTTGAGCCTGGTTGAGGCTCATTCCCTCTACAATGCCCTGCGCGCGCGCTTCGGCGGAAGCGGTTGTCACCGACGCGCGCTCGTGGGCGAGCCCGCCGATGACCAATGGGTGACCGCGCAGCGCAGGTGCCTTCAGCCATGCGGCAATCAGGGACGGGTGCGGCGCGCGGACACAGCAGATCAAGGGATCGGGTAGGGAATGAGCAAGCGGCAGTTGCGGCCGGGCGGCGCCAGCCGGTTCTTCACGACCGTCGCATCGACCAGCAATCCTTCGAGGTCGCCGTCGCGGCGGAAAACCCAGGCGCTGCGCTGGAACGCCAGGATCATGCTCGCGTAATAACGGATCGCGTCATCCGCCTCAGCGTCGTAGATCAGCAGCAAGGTACAGTCGGCCTCCGCCACGCGGTGCAAGAGGTGCGGCAGTTCAGCATCGATCCCGGCTGATCGCGTTCGAGGCAGGTCGATACAAATCAGGTCGACGCCGGCGCGCGCCAGCACCCGGACGCTGGCCATCCCTTCCTTTAGTGATTTTGGTCGCACCACCAGCAGGCGATCGAGCCGCGCATCGAAGTGGTTGACGAACTCCGGATCGAGCCGCCTCGGAAAATCGACGTAGGCGACCGGTCCCGTAAGGCTGGCGGCCGCCACGCTGCGCTGAGCCAGCGTTCGTTTGCCACAACCCCGGGGCCCAGCCAGCAGGCTCAGTCGCCCGACCGGCCAGCCGCCAATTCCGGTCATGTCATCGACTTCCGCAATCCCGGAGGAGCGCGCCGGGCATGGAGGGGCCGCGGGCCGTGGCGCGGCGCTCCCAAAACGGGTCTGGAGCACCGTAATCGCTTGTTGAAGACGATCCGACATCTGATCACGCCCCGTGCTCGAGATGACGACAGAACCGCGGCGACATCAAGCCTCCCCGGGGACGCAGGATCAGACGCTGAGGCTGTTCAGATAGTATCGAACAAATGTTCGTGCGTCAAGCCGTTCCTACCCTCCCCACTTCCGGGCGGCCGTCGGCGGCTGCTAGATTCGGGCGATGATCACGCTCTGGGCATACGTGTTCGCCGTGGTTTCGGCGACCGTCAGCTGGCAGCCATGGCAGCATCTGTCCGGGGTCTTCGATCTCGCCGGGCCCCGTAGCGATGGGCGGTTGGTGGCGGCCGCCGGTGGCCGTCTCTTCCTGGTGGCCACCGACGGCGCCATCGCGCCGTTTGCCGATGGTCAGGGCGGCTATCAGGTGGCGTCCGGCCCAGAGGCGTATCTCGATGTCTCGCCCGGGCTTCATGTCGGAAGTGCAAACTGCAACTTCGCGCGCGACGACGTCTTCGTGATCAGGCCGACGCCGCCCATCGGTATCACCCGGGTGGATCCTCAGGGTCATGCCACCAACTTCGTGGATCTCACCGGTGTCGACAGCCTCAACGGCATCGTGTTCGATACCGTTGGCCGGTTCGATCATCGACTACTGGTTTCGGGGCTGCGCAATCAGCACAGCACGATCGTCGCCGTTGACTGCAAGGGTGGGGTCGTGACGATCACCAGCACGGCGCCATCCCTCGAGGGCGGGTTCGCGGTGGCACCGGCGGGATTCGGAACGCACGCCGGCGAGCTGGTCGCCCCGGACGAGAACAGTGGCGCCATCTGGACCGTCAGTGCGACCGGCCGCTCCGAGTTGCTCGTTGCCTCCGGCATCCCACATGGCGGTGACATCGGGGTCGAGAGCGCGGCATTCGTGCCCTCCGGCTTCACGGCTCATGGCGGCACGGCCTACGTCTCCGACCGGGCCACCCCGAACAACCCGCATGTGGGCACCGACAACCTCTTGCGAATGCCGGCGAGCGATGTGCTCGCTGCCGGCGTTCGTGATGGCGACCTCGTCGTGGTTGCGGAAGGTGGCGCCTTGACCATCGACGTTCGCTGTGCGGAGAGTTGTACGTCGACGGTGATCGTTTCGACCGGCACATCGGCACACATCGAAGGCCATCTCGTCATCCGCGCGAATTCGCCGCGGCCGGCGCCCAGTTCTCTGCCGGCGGTCGCGGACCTCGGGTCCCAGCGAAATCAACTGCTCGTTCGACTGGCGATCGGCGCGGTGATCGCCGCCGTCCTTGCCGCCGTGGTCGTCCTCAGGGCGCGTCGTGCGAGGCGGCGCTAACCCTACCTGGCTTCCTGCAGGCCGACGCTGAACATCGCCTCAAGGTCGTGCTTCGAGTAGACCTTGAAGGCCACGTGGGTTCGGGTCTTGAGAATGCCCGGGATCTGCGAGAGGCGGGTGGTGACGATCTCGGCGATTTCCTCGTGGTCCTTCACCCGGAGGATGGCCAC
>VBEE01000038.1:0-51580 GCA_005881715.1 Chloroflexota bacterium
CCCTCTCGCTGCCGTCACCGCCCTGCAAGGTCTTCGCGATGCTGGAGAGATCCGGTCGGGAGAAAAGGTGCTGATTGTCGGAGCGTCGGGAGGGGTCGGGACGTTCGCCGTGCAGATCGTGAAGTGGTATGGCGCGCAGGTCACCGGAGTCTGCAGCACCAGGAACCTGGAAATGGTCCGCTCGATCGGCGCCGACCAGGTCATCGACTATACCCAGGAGGACTTCACGCGGACTGGCCAAAGGTACGACCTGATCTTTCAGCTCGCGGGAACGACCCCTCCATTGGCCTTCCGACGTGTCCTCACCCCGAAGGGCAGGCTTGTACTCAGCAGCGGTGACTCCCCGGGTCGTCTCATCGGGCCGGTTGGACGGATCATCAAGGCGATGCTGTTGTCGCCGTTCATCGGCGGCCAGACGATGCGGCCGTTTGTCGCGAAGGCAAGTAGCGATGACCTTCAGTTCCTGCGGGAACTTATCGAAACCGGCAGGATCACACCGGTCATTGACCGGACGTATCCGCTGAGCGAAGCCGCAGACGCGATCCGCTATCTCGAAACCGGGCGCGCTCGAGGAAAGGTCGTCATATCAGTGTCTGCCGCGCAAACAGCCACCATGCCGGTTGGTGGTCGCCTGTCGTCGACCTCATGAAAGAGCCGGGCAGGAAAACAGTTAGGGTGTGTGGTTTGTTATTTGGAATAGGGGCGGAGAGGATCGAACTCTCGACACCCTGCTTAAAAGGCAGGTGCTCTACCACTGAGCTACACCCCCGCGCACGATTATAGGTAGGGGTGTCCGATCAGCCCCCGCACGAATTAGAACCGGCTGAAGATGTTGAAGACCGGGGAATACGCCTGGGTCAACGCCTGCCAGGTGACCCACGCGATGGCGAGCAGAATCCCGATGATCAGCACCGCTTCCACCATGTCGAGCCAGTGGTGGAGATGGCGTGCCATGTAAACCAAACCTCCTGACGTGAGCGTAGGGCGGCCGCCGCAGCCCGTCAATAGCCCAAAGTGCCTACCGGCGCACACCCCCACCTTGTGCCCTACCCGCGAGCGGGGGAGGGTGTTAGGGGCTGCTACACTCGACGACCAATGCCGAGCAGCCGGGAGGATGCCTGGGCGACGCTCAACGAGTTCACCAAGAACCCCAGCCTGGTCAAGCATGCCCTGGGCGTTGAGTCGGCGATGCGGGCCTACGCCCCGAAGTACGGCGGCAAACCGGACGTCTGGGGGGTGGTCGGCCTGCTCCACGACTACGACTACGAGCGCTACCCGGAGGTCGGCGAGCACGCGGTCAAAGGCGCCGAGATCCTGAAGGAGCGCGGCTGGCCACAGGAGATCTGGTATGCCGTCCTCTCCCATGCCGACTACGCGAACGCGCCGCGGACCACGCCCATGCAGAAAGTCCTTTACGCCGTCGATGAGCTGGTCGGCTTCGTGGCCGCCGTGGCACTGGTCCGGCCGACCAAATCGGTTGCCGAGGTGGACGTGGCCTCGGTGAAGAAGAAGTTCAAGGACAAAGCCTTCGCCCGGGCGGTGCATCGGGAGCAGATCTTCACCGGCGCCGAGCAGTTAGGCGTCGACCTGGACGAGCACATCCAGCTCGTCATCGAGGCCATGAAGGGCAACGCCGCGGTCCTCGGCCTGGCCGGCGTACCGGCCTGAGTCAGGCCGCGCTCAGCTTCCCGTCCCGCATCTGCAGCACCCGGTCGGCGCCGGTAAGCATCGCCGGATCGTGGGTAACGACGACCAGGCTGCCCTCGCCGCGCGCGCGGTAATCGGCCAGCAGATTGATCACTTCACGGCCGGTGGCCTGGTCCAGCGAGGCGGTGGGCTCATCAGCGAAGACCACCGCCGGGTGGTGCACGAGCGCCCGCGCCACGGCGACCCGCTGGCGCTCGCCGATGGATAGCTGATAGGGGCGCTTTTCGAGCTTGTTCCCAAGTCCGACGCGGCGCAGGAGCTCCTGGCCATAGGCGGCCACCTCATGGTTGCGCCGCACCGCACCGACCATCACATTTTCAAGCGCGCTCAAGTAATTGATCAGGAAGTGCTGCTGAAAGACGAAGCCAAAGCGTTGCCGCCTCAACCTCATCAAGCCCCCTGCCGGGATGCCGTGATAGTCACGCCCCTCGAACGTGACGCTCCCGCGGGTGGGGCGCTTCAATCCGGAGAGCAGGTACATCAATGAACTCTTCCCCGAACCGGAAGGGCCGATCAGCCCGACGAAACTTCCCTGGTCGACAGCCAGATTTACGTTGTCGACCGCGTGAGCCACGCTGCCGCCAGTCCGGTAATCGAGCGCGAGGTCGTAGCCACTGAGCATCAGTCTCTGCGCTCGATGATGGAAATCGGATCGAGCCGTAGCAGTTGCCAGCCGACCGTGCCCATGCCGAAGAGAAAGACCATCAACGGGATCGGCAGAGTATGCAGCAGCAGCACGTTCCAGTCGAAGACATTCATCAGCAGGCCATGCGGCACGATGAAACTGATGTTGAACCAGCTCAGCACCGCGACTCCGAGACCAACACCAATCAGCCACGAGGCGAGCGTGACCCCCAGCGACTCCCAGACAACCCGCAGGATCAAGCCCCACCGGCTGTAACCGACCGCCGCCAGCAGGCCAAACTCGTTCATCCGCTGCCGGAAGAAGAGGTTGTTGAGCAAGCCGACCACCAGCGCGAGCACGATCGTGACCAGGAGGATCAGAAAGCGATTGATCACATCGAGGTTCGCGATCAGGCTGTCGATCTTTGCCTTGATATAGCTCCAGTCGAAAAGGCGAAAGGCGCTATCCCCAATCAGGGCCTGCAGTTGATCATGCACCGCCTGCTCATGGCCGGTCTGGGGAACGACCACCAGCCCCTGATACCGCCGTTCAAAGAGGTAGTGTTCGGTCATGTAATCGAGGGGGATCAGGCCGATGCGGGTCGGGCCGCGGATGATGCCAACCACGGTGAAGGCATCCGGCAGGCGGTCGAGCTCATCGACGTTGTTGCCCAGCTTGCCGCCAATCCAGACCTGGCGCGAGCGCGCAATCTCTTCGGAAATCGCGATCTCATTGGCGTCCGCCCTGGGCAGCCGGCCCACCGCCACGCGATCACCGTACAGCGCGAGCAGCTGGGCCATGCCTGGCTGGTCGAATCCGTAGAGATCGAACTGCGCCTGTCCCGCCAGCATGTTGATATCCAGGTTCGAGTACGCATCGCGTTTGACAAACGCGGTGCCCGGGATATGGGCGCTGTCAGCCACCAACTTCTCGAGGCCAGGCTGAGGCGACTGGATGGAGCCAAGGCTGGCGGTCAAGTGGTCGAGGGCGACCTTGAACTGGTCGATGGTGGCGCTCGGCGATGGCGGGATCGGAAGGTCTGCGACCTTGCGGCCCGCGGAATTGAGATTGGCGGTGTCGCGACTCATCGCCTGCAATGATTGCTGCAGACCGGCGGCGTCGGATGACGCGCTGGTGACCGCTGCCTGCAGCCGTCCGAGCTGGGCACTGTCGGGCAGCACCGTTCGCAGCAAGGTCTGATGCTGTTGGAGATAGGCGAGGAGCGGCCGCGGGTCGTTTGGATTCTGGGCCAGCTGCTGCACGAGCTGCTCGAAGGCCTTCTCCTCGGACTGCAAGCGCTGCACGCGGACAATCAGATCACCGAGCGGAACCAGGTCCCCGCGAAGTCGGGCCGCGTAATAGCGCGCATTGGCGGCGTCGGTCTGGAGCCGGCGCATCGCAGGAAGTTGCGCCTGGACCCGCCCGGAAATCGCGGTCACTGCCGCGTAGTAGGAGGAGAGCCCGCCCGGTCCGTCGAGGACATCGACCTGGAGCTGGACCTCGCGCAGTTGGGCCAGCGAGTCCTGGAGTGGATTGGCGAGGTCCTGGTCGCGGGTCGCCCGCGGGGCGATCAGGATCAGCTTCTGATAGCTGCCGTAGGTGGCGTAGGCGGTCTCACGGGCGGACGCCAGCAGTGAGTCGGTGACGACCACGCCCAGGATCGCCAGCGCCAGGATGCCAATGACCGGGAGCACCTTGCGCTTGTTTCGAAAATAGAAGTGCCATAGCGAGAGCGGATTGCCCATGCACGCTCCATCAATGATAGGCGGGCCTCCTGACTCGACCGTAGAATGGGTTCGCGTTGGCCGAGACGGTGGACTTCTATCGCGTCGATGACCTCCTCAATGAGGAGGAGCGTTTGGTCCGATCAACGGTTGGACGCTTTGTCGATCAGAAATTCTTACCGATTGTGGCCGAGCATTTCGAGCGCGCCACCTTTCCCATGGAGATCGTTCCCGAGCTCGCCCGCCTGGGGGTGTTTGGCATGCATCTCCAGGGTTACGGTGCCGCCGGGATGAGCAATGTCATGTACGGGCTCGCCTGCCAGGAACTGGAGCGCGGCGACAGCGGGCTGCGCAGTTTCGTCTCGGTGCAGGGATCCCTCTGCATGTTTCCAATCCATCGCTACGGCTCGGAAGAGCAGAAGGAGCGCTGGCTTCCGCGGATGGCAAAGGGCGAGGTGATCGGCTGCTTCGGGCTGACCGAGCCCGAGTTCGGCTCCAACCCGGCCGGCATGGCGACTCGCGCCCGCCGCGACGGAGACGACTGGATCATCAGCGGCACCAAGCGCTGGATCACCAATGGGAACGCCGCCGACCTGGCAATCATCTGGGCTCGCACTGAGCAGGGGATTCGCGGCTTCCTCGTCGAGAAGGGCACCAAAGGCTTCGAGGCGCGCGAGATCCGTCACAAGCTCTCGATGCGAGCCTCGGTGACATCGGAGCTGATCCTTGATGAGGTCAGGATCCCGGCCTGCAACGAGCTGCCGGAGGCCCAGGGGCTCAAGGCGCCGCTGTCCTGTCTGAACGAGGCCCGCTACGGGATCGTCTGGGGGGTACTGGGCGCGGCCATCGCCTGCTACCAGAGCGCCCTCGGGTACGCCAAGGCGCGAGTGCAGTTCGACAGGCCGATCGCGGGTTACCAGCTCACCCAGGCGAAGCTGGTCAAGATGCTGACCGAGATCACCAAGGGGCAGCTGCTGGCCTTACAGCTCGGTCGTCTGAAGGATCAAGCTAAGGCGACGTCGACGCAGATTTCGATGGCGAAGATGAACAACGTGCGCGAGGCGCTGCAAATTGCCCGCGAGGCGCGCAGCGTGCTGGGCGCCAACGGTATCAGCCTCGAGTATCCGGTAATGCGGCACATGGCCAACCTCGAGACGGTCGTTACCTACGAGGGGACGAACGAGATCCACCTGCTCGCCATCGGCGAGGAGATCACCGGGTTGAGCGCCTTCAAGTAAGTCAGGGCCGGATCTCGCGGGGCTGGTTGGTATAGATCGCGTTCGCCGGCAGCGCCCTGGACCAGGCCAACGAAAAGGCATCATCCACGGTCCATACACCGATCATCTTGCCCGCCGCGTGCAACTCCGCCGCCGTCTGCGGCTCGATGGATGCCCAGTGCGGGCAAAAGACATCCGCGTCGGCGTCATCCATCACCCGCAGGACGTCGACCGGGCGCGACGCCTCGAGCACGCCGGTCAAGATCTCCGGCTCCAGCTCACCGATCCGCTTGATGCAGCGGTGGTCGAACGAGATCACGACCACATCACGCATCATCTCGGCGCCTCTGACGGCCTCGACGACCAGCTCCTCGATGCCGGAGTAGGGCAATGGCAGATTCTTGATCTCGATGGCCACGCCAACCTGACCCCGGGCCAGGGCGAGCACTTCGTCGATCGAGGGAATGCGCTCGTCCTTGAAGCGCGCATCTTTCCAGGTTCCGGCATCGAAACGCTGTAGCTCGTCCATCGTGTGGTCACGGACCAGCCCGCTGCCGTTCGTGGTGCGGTCGAGCAGGTGATCGTGGATGACCGGAAGGCGGCCATCCTCGGAACGATGGACGTCGCACTCGATGAGGTCGACTCCCAGCTCGATGGCGGATCGAAACGATGCCAGCGTGTTTTCGGGGTACTCGGCGGGGTTGCCACGGTGACCGCCGAGCAGGATGCGACCGCTGCCCAGTTTGGCCGCAAGCGTCTCCGCTCGTGCGATCGTCATCGGCCAATGCTACGTGAACCGTCGCGAGATTTTTACATCAGCCGCTGCGCGCAAGAAATCCAGCGGACCGCCGTGACACCAGCACCGGTTTCGGCGCGCGCCGGCCGGCTGAGCCATGACCTTACCCAGGATTCGGTCGCTGGCACGTCAACGGCGGGTGCAGGCGCTGGCGATCGCGTTGCTCGTGCCGTTCCTGGCCATCGCGCCGCTCCATGTGTTCATGCCGGCGCCCGTGAAGGCGCACGGCGTGGTCGCGCCGGTGCAAGTGGGGATCAGTTTTAGTCCGAGCCGGGCCGGCTATCTGGGGCTCGACTATCGCAGTGCATTCAAGCGGCTGGAGGCGATGCATTTTCGCGTCATCCGGCTCAGTTCATACTGGGACCAGGTCGACAAGGAAGGATACGACCAGCTTGATTGGCTGATGAGCGAGGCCCAGCGGGCCCGGCAGCCTATCGCGCTCACGGTCGGCATGAAGGCCCTCGGCTGGCCCGAGTTTTTCGTTCCAACTTCGGTGAAGGATCTGACCGGTCTCAGCCAGGGCCAGGACGTGGCATCGGACTCGAGCCTCCGCGCGGCGACGCTGGCGTTCGTGGAGAGTACGGTGCTCCGCTACCGCGACAACCCGGCGCTGGTCGCCTGGCAGATCGAGAACGAGCCCTTCAACCGAGCCGGCCCGCAACGGCTCTGGATCGATGCGAAATTTCTCCGCGACGAGATCACCAGCGTGCGGCAGCTCGACGGTCGTCACCGCCCGCTGATCGTCAACGCCTTCAGCCACGTCAACCTCATCTTCGACCAGGCTTCGGCTCGCCAGGGGTTCGACCTGCGTCAGCTATTGGGTTTCGACGCGGACAGCGCGGAAAGCGACAGCCTCGCGGTCTTGAATCGCGGTGACGTGCTTGGCCTCGACGTCTATACCGCCATCGGCTATCAATTCCTCGGCCAGGACCATCTCAGCCGTGCCGACGCTGATTGGCCGGACAGGCTCGCCCGGGTGCGCGACCTTGCCAAGCGGCAGGGTAAGCAGGCTTGGATCACCGAGGCGCAGGCGGAGCCGTGGGAGTCGACCGAGGACACCTACACCGATCCGAAGAGCACTAGTCCGGCGGCGATCCGCAGCGTCTTCGAGAACCTGAAGGATGCCGGCTACGGCACCGTCCTCTTCTGGGGCAGCGAGTACTGGTTGTGGCGCGCCGATAACGGAGACCCGCGCTGGATCGACGCCATCAAGGCGATCCTTCGAGATGAGAGTCGAGCGCCATCGATGGCGATGACGTCGTCCTGAGGCCCATCGACCTGGCTAGAAGACCGCCCAGTTGACGGTCGAGAGCTCGTCATCGGTAAAGGGCACATTGGGCTGCTGGAGATAGAGGTAGCCGATGAGCCGGGCGACCCGCGCCTCCTGGTAGAAGAAGCGACGATGATCCTCGTAGGCACTGGAGTGGATCGCCTGCCCGCTCTGGCCTCGGGCGGCGCTCTCCTCCGCTGTCAGGATCAAGTCGTAGTTTTCCAGGAACCGCTTGAGCCGGGTATCGCGAAAGACCATCAGCCGATGCGGTGCGGCAGCCAGCTCGACGGTGGTGCGCTGGAAATCCGCGCGCATAGCGGCCAGCGCTCCCGGTGGGGCCGGCGACTGCGCCTCTCGATCAAGGTCCTGGTTCAGGGTCGCGACCCCGGCAGTAACCCGGTCCAGGTAGGCTGACTCGTCCGGCTGCAGGTCATCGGGGCGCACGTAGGGGAGCGTAGCCTGGCCGTGTAGGAAGTCGATCACCTCGTACCCGGTTTCGCCATTGCTGGTCGTGTCCCGGAGAAAGAAGGCATCGACCGGAGGTGACTGGCGGCTGCTGAAACGATAGAAGCCGACCCGATGGGACTGCACCTCGCGCAGCTTCGCCTGGTGCTCAGACAGGCAGAGATCCGCAAAGTCCGTGAGCCCGGGGCGCTGCAGCACAAACAGGCGCCCGTTGGAGTAGTCGGCAATGCTCCGATCCGTGGTATCGAGGACGAAGGCCTCGTAGAGAGCGGCATCCTGCCTCGTCGCCCGGAGCGCTCGCGCCATCGACTGAACGCCGCCCAGGTCGAGCGGCCGTTGGCCATAGACGTTCAGCTCGAGCGTGCTGCCGTCCTTCCAGCAGTGCACGGCCTGCAGGCCCGCGCCCAGGCCGGGACAGTTGACCGTTTGTTCGCTGGTTCGAAATGGCCGGCGGTCGGCCGACACGCCGGCAAACGCGAGGAAGACGACGCCGATGCCGATCGCGACCGCGGTGAGGCCCCCGGCCCACGCCAGGAGGCCGCGCCGAAGCGCAGCCGGAATCAGCCGCCGGCTCAGCCAGAGCAGCAGGGCAGCCGTCGGAATGAACAGCACCGCGTACGAGGCCAGGCTGAACGCGGTGTCGGCCTTCGCCGTGCATGGCATGCCGGGATAGGTCGCCCCGGCCCGAAGCGGAGCGATCAGCCAGGCGGCCAGCAGCAGGCCGAGCGGCCACAGCCATCGCAGCCACCTCGCCAGGCGGCCGGGGTTTTTGGCGGCGACCGTCACTGCGCCAGTGAGACGACGGTCTGGCGCCGGGGCGGCAGCATGTAGTGGATACCCGGCTCGAGCCGTCCATTGCCGTCAAGCCCGCCGGCCTGTAGAAAGGCGCGCGTGCGCGCGTAGGCCTCGTCGATCAGGCGATCCACCTGACTGAAGTCGGTCCCGGCTGTGCCGAACTCGACGTTGGGAACCAACAGGCAGATCTCCGCCTGCTCGGCGAAGCGCTGATACTCTTCCAGCGTTCGCTGGCCAAGCATGATCTGGATGCTCTGCGCCAGGATGCCGGTCAGGGTATGGTTCGGCGGCCGGCGCGGATTCGAGGTGCTGTTGTCAATGGCCACGATATGCGTCGCGCCGAGCTGGATCGCCTCGGCCAGCCCAACGTTCTCCGCGACCGCCCCATCGACGAACTCTTCGTTGCCGATCCGATAGGGGTTGAACAATCCTGGGATCGCTGAGGACGCCGCGACCGCGTCCGGCACGCTGCCCGTCGTAAAGATTTCCTTTCGGGCTCGGGTGAGGTTGGTCGCGATCACCGCGCACGGCAGGGTCAACTGGTCGAACGTGGCCGGCAGGTTCATGGCGGCCAGCGTCCGCAAGTAGCGGCTGTCGAAGAAGCTGTTGCGGCTGCGCATGTATCGGTACGCCATCCGGAGCGGGTTGCGGTCAAACAGGTCGCGGTTTCGAATCGATCCCCACACATGGGCAAGCTGCTCGATCGTTTCGAGGTCCGGTTTGGCGGCCAGCGCGACCGCGTTGAACGCGCCGGAACTGCAACCGACCAGCCCGTCCGGCTTGATGCCGGCTTCGAGCAGCGCCTTGAGTACGCCCACGCTGCAGGCACCACGGCTGCCTCCGCCACCCAGCACGAAGACCAGGCGGCGCGCTCGTTCCCCGGTTTGCGAACTCGACGGGCGGCGCCGTCGCCACCAGGACAGCATGGAAGGGGATCGCCAGAACCCAGTCTCGGCCATAGATATTACGTTTGAGATCCCGATCCGAACATGCGCACGGCTGAGTGTAACGGGTCGGTGGAAGTGAGCCCGAATCGGGCCAGAAGCGTCTGGACGCTGCGTTGTCTGGCTAGAAGAGGGCGACGACAGGGCGCATGTGGGCAAGCCCCGTGTTAGTCTTCGAGTATCACCTTTTCTTCCTATGCGCTGTCCGTACCTTGAGCAGATCCTCCGCAAACGCCAGGCCTTCCTGAAAGTCTTTCAGGCGGATTGCCACGTCGACCGCAGAGTCCACCACTTCTGGGGCGTGGTGAAGTGGCCGTCGCCGCCGTGCCTCGGGAAGGTGGCCACCTGCGCTCTCTACCAGGGCGCCCGCGCCAGCGAAGATCAGCGGCTCCGTCGCCTGATCGACTAAGTCACACTAAGATCGATTCGTGAGTCCGGACGTCATCGTGATTGGTGCCGGCGCCATCGGAACCTCGATTGCCTACCAGCTTGCCAAAGCCGGCCTGAAGGTCATGGTTTTCGACCGCGGCCGGGTGGGAGGAGAGGCCACGGGAGCGTCGGCGGGAATGATTCAGCTCAACCCCGACCGCGGCACGCCACCCGCATACTCCTCGCTCGGGGCCGAGAGTGCCCGCCTCTTTACCGCGCTGGCGGCCGAATTGCTGGAACGCACCGGGATCGACATCGGGTATCGTCGGGCCTCGTTGCTTCACGTCACGCTCGATGAGGCCGAAGAGGCGCAGCTCCGAGCGCACCGCGCCTGGCAACTCGATCAGGGAATGTCGGTCGGCTGGCTCGATGGCGCCGCCGCAGTGGATGTCGAACCAGCGCTGAACCCCAACGTGCGGGCGGCCCTGCTCTATCAGGACCATTACCAAGTCGTGCCACGTGTCCTTGCCCAAGCACTGGCGCGCGCCGCGACCGATCTGGGCGCGGTCGTTCTGGAAGGCGCATCCGTCGATCGGCTGCTCACGCAGGGCGATCGTGTGGTCGGTGTCGCGCTCGGCGGCGAGACCATCCGTTCTCCCGAGACCATCGTCGCAACTGGCGCATGGGCCTCAGCCTGGTCGGACGCGCTGCGGACCCCGATCCCGGTGCGGCCCGTGCGCGGCCAGATGGTCGCCCTGTCAACGACCGCCACGCCGCTCCACCACGCGGTGAGCTCCAGCGACGGATACGTCCTGACCAAAGCCGACGGTTCGACCATCGTGGGCACGACCGTCGAGGAGGTTGGGTTCGACGCGCGGCCGACGGCGGCAGGGATCGCCCGATTGCTGACCCTCGGGCCGCGGCTGGTGCCGCGACTGGCCGATGCCACTGTCTCGGCGGCGTGGGCCGGTTTACGGCCGGGCACACCGGACCGCCTCCCGTTGCTCGGACGGCCGCCCGGATGGGGCGGGATCGTCCTCGCCACCGGTCACTTCCGCGAAGGCATCCTGCTGGCCCCCATCACCGGTGAGCTGGTCCTGGACCTTCTGGCGCGGCGGCGGCCCCGTCTTCCCATCGAGGCGTTCGACCCCGGCCGGTTCCTGGTTCGTGCCGCCTGACGTTCCGCGCGCCTTCGACCGGCGGGCCGATGGATTCCGCCACGCCGCCGCCGGCGGCCTCTGGCTGGCGCCCCTGGTCTATCTCGAGCACGCGCGCTTCGGGCCTGGCTGGTATGGAAAAGTCGTCAGCTCCGACCCTGAGCGGCTGCTCACCTGGGCCGCGAGCAAGGCGATCCCGCGCCGAGCGCTCGAAGTCAAGTCGCTCCCTGACCTCGACACCCCGCGGGCAAGCCGCCGTCGCCTCCCTGGCTACCACATCGATCTCTGGGGCGCTCGCCTGGCGCTCGCATACGATCCCCAAACGATCGCCCGCGCCAGGCAACGGGTGGGGGGTCCTAGTAGCGCTCGATCGCCTTCAGCCCCGATCCCGTGATGATGAGGACCGCGCCAGGCGGAAGATGGAGGGTGCGGGCCCCCACAATCGCCGCGGCGGAGGTCGGCTCGATCAGCATCCCGACCGTGGCTGCCTGGCGCCAGGCGTGCTCGATCGCCTCGTCCGGCACGGCGATCCAGCGACCACCGCTGTACCGGACCGCGGCGTAACTGCGCTCCGCCCGGGTCGGCTCGGGAATGCGGATGCCGTCCGCTATCGAGGGTTGGCGCACGACCGGCGCGGGCCGGCCGATCGCGGCGCCGCGAACCAACGGCGCGCACGCCTCGGACTGAACGCCGTGCAGCCTGGGCGCTTGCGCCATGCGGCCCGCGGCCACCAGGTCGGCGAATCCCATCGCAAGTCCGATCAGCACCGTGCCCTGGCCAACCGGCGTCACGATGTCGTGCAACTCGTCGCCGAGCTCCTCGAAGAGTTCGTAGGCGATCGTCTTTGTCCCCTCGAGGAACGTGTCGTTGCGCGCGTGGCCAGCGTCGTAGGCGTCCCGTGCCGCCATCATGGCGGCCTCGGTCACGGCCGAGCGTGGTCCGGAGATCTTCACCAGCTCGGCGCCCAAAACCTGAATCGCCCGGGCCTTCGACCCCACGATGTCATCCGGCGCGAAGATGCGGGCCTGTAATCCGGCGGCCGCCGCATAGGCGGCGATCGCCGTTCCGGCATTGCCCGAGGAGTCTTCAACGACGATGCGTGCCCCGGCTGCACGCGCCGCCGTGATCGCGGTGGCGGCCCCCCGGTCTTTGAACGAGCCGGTTGGGGAAACGCTCTCGAGTTTCAGCAGGAATTTCTCGTAGGGCACGATCGGGGTGGCGCCCTCGCCCAGCGTGACGGGTTCGCCCCGAACCGCGAGGTCGGCGCGGTAACGCCAGAGCCCATGCCCCGACCAGGTGCCGGTCTTTGCGGTCTGGCTCACGAGAGGATCTTTTGGAGGGCAGGATCGAGAAACTCCCTGGTCAGCGGGAACGGTTCGTAGCTGCTGACGGTGCCGTCGCGCGCGACCAGGACACTGACCGGCAAGCCGGTGCTGCTGAGCGTCACACCGTAGGCGCGGCTGGCGCTGCCGTCGGGATCCAGGACTGGGGCCGGTTGAAGGCTCAAGCGCTTCCAGAAGCTCCGCACCGTGCCGGCCGATTCATCGCCCCAGTTGATGGCGACGACTTCCAGGCCGTCGGCGCGATGCGCCAGGTACTCATCACGGATCAGCGGCAGCTCGTCGCGGCAGGGCACACACCAGGTTGCCCAGAAGTTGATCAAGACAGGCTTGCCTTTGAGCTGCGCAAGCGACACCCGGCGGCCGTCAAGGTCGGTGAGGGCGAAGGTCGGGGCGGGCTCGCCCACCTGCACCGGTCCGTGGGTCGGGGGCAGCCTCCCTTCGTCGCTCTGAAAATGAGAATCCCACGGCGTCGTCACGGCCACCACAGGAAAGAAGTCGTTGAAGATGGTGAGCCGGTTCGAAAAAATGAGCAGCCCCATGCCGATCAGGAAGGCAGCCGCGACGCCATTCAAAACGCCATACGCGCCGCGAACTCGAGCGAGCACTCGCGTCAACATGCCGGAAAGGCCGGCAGCGATCAGGAATGGGAGCCCGAGGCCGGCCGAATAGACCGCGAGCAGCACGGCGCCCTGAGCAGCGGTTCCGCTGCTGCCGGCCCGAAGCAGGATGGCGGCCAGGATCGGCCCCACGCAGGGCGTCCATCCAATCGCGAAGGCGAGGCCGATCAGGTACGACGCCCACGGTGCGCGGGGGAGCCGGTGGGCGATGTCGAAGCGCTTCTCGCCCATCAGTCCGGGAATGCGGCCGAGAGTCAGGAGCGCGATCCCGATCAACACCAGCGCGACGCCGGCCACCTGCAGCAGGAGCGGACGGTAAGCCTTCAAGTCCGCACCGATGAGGCCGAAGGAGGCGCCCAGCGCGACGAACGCCGAGCCGAACCCGGCGACGAACAACGCCGCATTGCCCAGGACGCCGAGGTGCTGACGGAGGGTCATGGTGGGGCCTGTAGCCGTGGCGCCCATATACGCGACGTAGGCCGGCACCAGCGGCAGGACGCAGGTCGACGCAAAGGACAACAGTCCGGCGAGAAACGCCAGGGCCAGGTCGACGATCATCCGGTCGGCTTAAGCTTCCCGGTCGCGAGCTGACGGTTTCTCGGCGGCGAGCTGCCGGACCCAATCCCGCAGTCGTGCGGGAGCATCGTCGGTGCAGCACTCCTTGCGGACCAGTCGCTTCATCTCCGCCTGAAAATCGAAGACCTTCTCGCAGGGCGGGCAATCGTCCAGGTGCGCCTTGACGCTGCGAACCTCCGCATCACTGAGCTCACGGTCGATGTAGACGGAGAGTTTTCGCATCGTCTGCTCACAATGATCGCCCATCAGTGTGCTCCCACGGCTACCGGCCGGGCCTTGGGCCGGCCGGAGTACTCCCATAGTTTCTTCTGCAGTGCCTGCCGCCCGCGGTGCAGCCTGGACATCACGGTTCCAATTTTGATCCCCAGGATCGACGCAACCTCTTTATAGGAGAAATCCTCGACGTCCACAAGCACGACGACCATCCGCATGGGCAGGGGCAGCTCCTCGAGCGCGCGCTTCACCTCGTCGCCGAACCCGCGTTCGACGATGATCTCCTCGGGGGACATGAGGTGCACCGGCATCCCCTCCCGCCGCAGCTGGTCGTAGATCGAGAAATCCGTTCCAGGCTGGTCGAGCGGCTCGGTGGGTGCAGGCCGCTGGCGCAACCGGTTGCGGAAGACGTTGGTCATGATGGTGAAGAGCCAGGCCTTTTCGTTCGTGCCGGGCTTGAAACGATTTCGGTAGCGGTAGGCTCGCAAATACGTTTCCTGCACCAGGTCCTCGGCGTCCTCCGGCTTCCTCGTGAGGCGCAGCGCGCTCCGATAGAGCGCGTCGACGTGCCTCTCAAAAAGCGAAAAGTCGCTATCCATGCCAACGCCTCGCTGGTCCATTCTATTCCGGCGTATTCAGTGCGATCCGCAATCCGTCAGCCTGGCGGGGCGCTGTCACCGGGGCCGCCCGGGCCCGGTGGACCGCCCGGTCGCTGGCCGCGACCTCGGCCCCGACCTCGACGGCGGCGGCGCCGATTTGGATCCTGCGGGGCGCGGTTTTCTCCCTTCGCGGGCGAAGGTCGGTTTCCGGATTCTCCCTCCCCCCTTGCCGGCGGGGGCCGCCTTCCGGATTCTCCCTCCCCCCTTGCGGGGGAGGGTCGGGGTGGGGGGTAGGGCCGATCCCGGCGCCGCGACGGCGCCACCGGTGGTCGTGCCTGAGGCTGACCTTGGCTAGCCTCGGGTTGGCCCGGCGGAAGTCCGCGCCCGCCCCGGCGGCGGCGGCGGCCGCGACGTTGCTGATCCGCCGGCAGCGGCCGCCCACGCTCTGCGACGACGTCCTTGCGCGGCGGCTCCAGCCGCGCCGCGGCAGGCACAATCCGCGCCAGCCCGCGCGGGCGGCGGCGCCGGCTGGGCTGCTCGCGCGGGTGTGCGTCCTGGTGCCTGACTCGCTCCTCGAACTCGGCCAGCCACTCCTCCATCGGCCGCTTGATTTGCGGTCGCGGAGCACGTGGCTCCTCCGGCCAGATACGCGGCCGGTCCGGGCGAATGGCTTCGGGCGGTGGGTCGGCATCGGTGGGTTCGGGCTCGACCGCGAGCTCAGGCGGGAGTTCCGACATCTCTGGAGATCTTACCCGTGGCCTGTTCCAGAGACGGTCCGGAAACCATCCAGTTCACCAGGAAGCGGCGGCGGAAACGGTCGAGGGCGGTGATCACCGCCGGGCCGAGGAGCGCGATCAGGATGGCGTTGCCTGCCGCCCGGAAGGCGTCGTAGACGAGCGACGTCGACAGGTAGAAGCCGCCGAAGCGGCGGACCAGCTCGCTGATCCCCAGTCCGGGGACCCAACTCAGTGGGGAAGACGCCGGGGCGAGCAGCAACGGCCACTCCCACAGATCGAGCAAGAGGCCGTACGCGAGACCCGCGACGGCGCCGTAGCAGCACAACAACGCGATGCCGAGGCGTGAGCTGGATCGGCGGCTCACGCGCCCGAGATAGCCCGAGCCCATACCCACCCAGGCGGCGGCCAGCATCTGATAGGGCAGCCAGGGGCCAAGGCCGGCTGTCAGGACGGCGGAGAGCAGCAGGGTCATGGCGCCGCTCGCAAAGCCGAAGCTCGGCCCCATCACAAATCCCCCGGCAATGATCAGGAAGAAGATCGGTGAGAAGCCGAGCACGCCGACCACGATGACGAGGCGGAGCGTGGCATCGACGGCCACCAGGCCTGCCAGGATGGCGAGCAGGCGAGTCGACAGGTGATGCGTCTGGAGCGCAACCCCCAGGACTACAAGCGCGCAGACGGCTACCAGGCCACTGAAGAGCGCGACCGCCTGCGGAAACCGGGCACCCAGGACAAGCGGGGCAACAAACAACCCAAGCCCGGCACCGGAGACGACGATCAGCACCGCGTCCTCCAGACGAACCGTCAGCCAGCGCGTCACACCGGCACCTCCTCCGGGAGCAGCCAGCCACGGCCCAGCAGCTTGTTGATCTGGGTGGCGAAGACGAGGGAATCGCTGAGCACGGTACGCGGTGAGCCGTCCGCGTAAATTTCGCCGTCGGCCATCAGCAAGACGCGGTCGACCGTGCGCGCCGCCCACTCGACATCGTGGGTCGCGATCAGCATCGCGGCGCCTGCAGATGCGCGCATCCGCAGAAAACTGGTCAGCGCCTTTTTCACCACGGGATCGAGCCCGCGAGTGGGTTCATCGAGCAAGAGCAGGTCGGCCTGCCCCGCCACAACCGCGATGGCGAGTTGCTGCCGTTCGCCAGCGCTCAGATCCCTGGGATAGCGCGACAGCCACGGTTGGAAGGGCGCAATCACGTCCTCAGCCTGGCCACGAAGTTCGTCCTGGACCGTCGCGGCGAACAGCAGTGCGTCGGCGTCCTGGGGGACGTAGGCGACCCGGCCCTCGCTGTGGAGCTGGCCACGTTGCGGACGGAGGGTCCCGGCGACCAGTTTCAACAGGGTCGTCTTCCCCGACCCATTGCGGCCCATCAGGGCGGTGACCTGGCTGCGGCGCAGAGTCAGCGAGACGTTATCGACGGCCCGCGCGCCGGGGTATGCATAGCCAAGCCGGTCGAGCCGGGCGACGACCGTCCCCGCGCCATCCGCCGGCGGGCGGTCGGGGATCGCCGCCGGCAAGCTCTGCGCCCACAGGCGTGCATCGCGGAGGCCCAGTGGGATGGGCGACCACCCCGCCCGAAGAGCGAGGTCGACCACCGGTGGCCGCGCACCCCCGTCCGCCACCGCCATCCCTGGCGCCTGGTCCTGCATCCGACCCCCGTCGAGGGTCCAGATTCGGTCCACGAAGGGGGCGATGCGTTCCACCCGATGCTCCGCGATCACGGTCGTCATCCCCAGGTCGGCAACGAGTCGCAGCACAACCTGGAGAACATCCTCCGCGGCCTGGGGATCGAGCTGCGAGGTCGGCTCATCAAGGACCAGGGCTGCCGGATGTGTGGCGAGGGCGGCGGCGATGGCCACGCGCTGCCGCTCGCCGCCCGATAGGGTCGTAATGCGGCGATGCCGCAGGGCGTTGATGCCCACTTGATCGATGGTCTCCTCGATGCGCTTTCGCATCACGGCCCTGTCCAGGCCGAGGTTTTCGAGTCCGAAGGCCAGCTCGGCTTCGACGTCCTCGAGCACGAACTGCGCATCCGGATGCTGAAAGACGAAACCGATCCGAGCGCCGAGTTCGCGAGGGAGGTGCATGCGGGTGTCCAGGCCGCAGACCGTCACCCGGCCGGCGAAATCCCCGCCCGTGCTATGTGGGACGAGACCGTTGAGGCAGCGCAGCAGCGTCGACTTTCCGCTGCCCGACGGCCCTCGTAGCAGGATGACCTGGCCGGGCTCAACGGCCGCGGTGATCCCATCGAGGGCCTGGCGGTCGGCCTCGGGGTATCGGTAGCGGACGCCCTCAAGCGCGATCAGCGGCATGGTCCATTCGGGGAACGGCCGTCAGCGCCGGGGCGCCGAGCAGCAGGACGCCCAGCAGGCTGAAGGCAGAGGGCAGACTCGGCGCCAGGTCGAGATACGGGTTATATGGTTGCGGGCTGAGCGCGAGGTTGAGTACCAGGGCCGCGACTGAAGTCCCGATCACCAGCCCATCCATGAGCGACCAGCCAAGCGGCCGGTAGCGAGAGCGCCGGCGGCTGCCGTAGCCGCGGGCGTCCAGTGATTCACCGTACTGGAGCGCCTGCTCGAGCATGGTGAGCAAGAGGGGGACGACGAGCCCGGGCGCAGATCGCCACCCTGCTCGCTGCCCGCGGAGCCGGCGCGCCTCACGGAGAGCCTGAAATGACGCGACCGTTTTTGGCGCAAAGGCGAGCGACAGTGCGAAGACAGTGCCGGCGCGATACAACGGTCGCGGAAGCAGCGCGACCAGGTCAGCGCTGCGAACGCTGGCCTGCAGCGTGGCAAAAACGGCCACGGTCAGGAGGAGCGCCACGCCGGTCGAGGCGCCATAGGCGACCGCTTCCCAGCTCCAGGCGCCACCGACGATCGGGATTCCCGGCAGGGTGAAGATCACGTGGCGCCCGAAACGGCTGAGCGCCGCGCTGAAGAGAATCGGGACGACGGCCAGTGCCAGCCCGATCCTCCAGTGGCGCATGGCCGGGTTACGGCGATGCGGCAGGCCGACGTTGATCACCACCAGCACTAGCAA
This sequence comes from Chloroflexota bacterium, assembly GCA_005881715.1. Taxonomy (GTDB): domain Bacteria; phylum Chloroflexota; class Dormibacteria; order CF-121; family CF-121; genus CF-13. Next base: position 18,201 of record VBEE01000038.1, read on the forward strand.
TGCCTGCAGCAGCGGGTTGCGATCGATGAATGCCGCGCAGAGGCCGCCGATACCCCAGACACACCAGGCCAGCGGGTGGCGGATCACGGTCCCCGCCGCAGCAGGTTGATCGCGCCCAGAGCCAGGAGTAACGCCGCCGCGCCGCCGAACAGCAGCCATGGTCCGATCGAAGGCGGCGTCGGCCGTTGGGTCGGTGGACCGGTGACGGCGAGCGCGGACCGGCTGGTGATCGACACGCTGGGCGCTGCCGCCTGCAGGTTGGGTGATATAGGAGCTGATACAGCCGTGGTTGCTGTCGCCGTTGGCGCCGCGCGAACCGCCGCGGGCGCGGTAGCCGAATGGGTGGCGACGACGGTTGGCGCCGCCGCGGCGCAGACCTGGGCGAACCGAACCGCCGGCGGTGGCGCGCCAAATGTGGACGTGTAGGTCCAGCCCTCGATATCGCCGTCGTGGAGCGTGTAGCCGTTCACGCCGGTCGATCGTGCGACCCAGCCTGACGGTGTCGCATGCCAGTCAGACCAGTTCGGCCCCGAGGTCGGGCCGAAACAGCGGTCGGGGACCGGGGTCGGCTGACGATCGAGCTGGCAGACGGTATCGCTGCCGCCGCCCCAGTCGTACACCTGGGGCGGCTGGCCGGAATTGACGCCGGCGAGCTCGAGCAGCGCCAACCCACCGATCGCTTCTTGCGCGAACTCGACGCACTTCCAGAGCGCCCGTGGGCCTGGCCACGAGGCGCTGTGCTGAATCACCAGCGCGGCACGGTGCGTGGCTCCATGAGCGGGCGGATGCCACAGCACCGCAGCCGTCAGCGCCAGCACCAGCGCCACGGTTGAGCGGACTACCGACGGGGCGCGCGTCGGCGGGGCCTCATCAAGACGCCGGTGCCCAGGAGGAGGAACGCCAGGCCGGCAAGCGGTGGCCGGGTATCGGCGGCGACGCCCGTCTGCGCCAGCTTCGCGGTCGTCACCATCGGCGTTGGCGTGGGTGCCGCTCGTGGCGTGGGTGTCGCCGTCGAGCTGACCGGACAGGCGAGCAGTGATGTCGCGGTTTCGGCGATGCCGCTGCTGGTGAGCGGCCTGAGCAAGAACGCGGCCGGCGCGAAGGTGGTGGCGAACAGCTTGCTGTACGGATTGGAAATGGCGCCGGCGTCGACTCCGCTGCCAACCTGCAAGCCGGCGAGGTGGGCGAGGGCCTGGTCGAGCTTCGACCGCCAGGTCTGGTCCGTCTCTTTGTTCGCGGCCAGTATCGCCTGGATCGCCAGTTCGTCCGAATTCCCGTCGGGGGCGGCGCCGGGCGTGTCCGCAAAGCCTCCCTGGACAAAGACCGACTGCAGGTAGGCAAAGCCGTGGGTGATCGCCCCATCAGCGGATGGCAGGCCAGCGCTGAGCAGGGCCTGGATGACGAGGGCGGTCGTGTTGGAATCGGTGTACTGGTCGCCACCGAAGCCCCAGCCGCCGTCCGGCTGCTGATGATCCTTCAGGAATGTCACCGCATCCTGGCCAACTGCTTGGTTCGCGGCGCGCAAGCCGAGGATCGCCAGCGCATCGCTGTACAGGTCGGCGCCGTACTCACCGTTGCTGCCCTTTGCTGCCTCCAACTGCGTGATGACCGCCGCGGTTGGTCCGGCGTGCGGCTGCGAGGCCCGCGCGATCAGCAGCTCACCGTTGGTTCCGACATCGGTGCTGACCGCGGTCTTGAGATAATCGGCCAGCGATACGACGCCGGTTTTCATGGCGGCGGCATCCTGGCCGGCCGCGGCCAGGCCGAAGGCCACCTCCGAGGAGCGCGCGATCGGATTACCTCCGCTGCCGATCTGCCCGTTGGACTGCTGCTGCGTGCACTGCAGCCATTGCAGGGCTCGCTGGGCATTGTTGGGGAGTCGATTCTGGGCGCTGGCCGTGACCGAGGCCAGCACGAGCACCGCGATGGTGCTGAGGGTCGCGGACGTCAGTCGTTTCATGTGAACCTCCAGAGCAAGGAATGAGCAACTGGAGGCCGATCGGAGAAGATGCGTGGCACCTCCCTCTCAGCCTCGAAGAGGGTCGTCGGTCCCCGACAGGCAGGTCTCCTGGCTCCGGATCGTTGCCGTTGAACTCCTTCCCAAGGCCACGGCCTCAGTGGATCTCGTCCACGGCTCCCCGGTTACAGTGACGGGTTCGCGCCGGATTCACACCGGCTTCCCTTTTCAGCTCACTTCGAGCCACCTGACGGCGATTGACTTGTCGTGGCGCTTGGCCGGCATCACCTCCCCCAAAAGGTGACCGCAATTATAGGATGCGGGCGCTAGGGTTAGGCGACGCGCTCGAAGTAGACTTCTAGCTCCTCGATGGTCGGCACCCGGTTGATCTCATCCGGCTCCACGTTCATGAATTCTTCCTGGGCGGTGAAGACGAGCTCGATCAGGTCGGGAATCTTGATGTCGGGTGCATACGGCACGCCGAAGGCGCGCAGCTGCTCGACCAGGTTGCGGGGGACGATCGTCCGTTCGGCGAGGTTGAGCTCTTCGAGCGCCCACAGAACGCGGTCCAGCGCGTAGAGGCTGAGCTTGCGCTTGGCGTCCTGGGCACGGGTCGCGATGACTCGCAGCGTCGTGCGTTGGGTCTCTTGTTGAATCGTCTGGTACATCGTTGGGGTGGTCCTCCGACGCTTGCCGTTGTTGGGGTCAGCGACCACGGTACGTGCCTGTTCGGGCAGCCAGCAAATAACTTTCGTTAAAACATGTAAATAGGCGACCCGCTGTCACCGGCAGGCTTTCGAAAACGCGCGGGATAATACCCACAATGGCGTATATCGATGCCGACGCCGACCGTGTACCCGGTCGGGATGCCGTTGAGCTGTATACCCGAACGTACGGCACCCTGCTGCGCAGCTCGGGAGAAACCAAGCTCAAGGTGCTGGAACAGTCGCACATCGGAATGCGGTCCAGCCTCCACCCGAAGGCCGGATCGGCCGAGCCGGACACGGGCGCCCTGATCTACGCGCTGCGCCGTCTTCCGCCCTGCATCACCATCGTGCGGCGGATCGTGCTCGGGCAATCGGCCGAGGTCTTCAAGCGGATGCTCAACGTCGACGTCGAGAGCTGGGAGATGCAGAGCGCACCTGGTCGCCGCCGGCGTTATTACTACGACGGTAAGGAAACGCTGGCCGTCTACATCGCCAGCCCGTCCGATATCGACGATGTCATTCCGCAGCTCGTCGCGCTCCAGATCGAATGGAATAAGTTGCACGCCTTACTGAGCGCCGAAGATCTAACGGGGGTGGATACGGTGGCGGAACAGTTCCAAGTTCTGCAGCGGCTCGGCATTTCCGAGGATGACGCGATCCGACTTGTGGAGATCTGGAGCGACCTGCTGGGCCCGCTGCGGCGTATCCAGTCGGAGGAGAAAGGCTTCACCGTTCGCATGCTCGGCGGCTCGCAGATCGGTTACATCAAGGCCACCCGCCGGTGGTGGGCGCCGATCGAATCGCTGATGCAGAATCAGGGCGTTGGTGACCGTCCGGTCTATTTCATATCGAGCAACACCCATAGTCTCGTCAACCTGCTGAGCGGATCGGCGCGCCGGCATCAACAAGAAATCGTCGATTACATCGAGCGCAGCAATAACCTCGAGCTGGTTCCTGAGCTTCGCAAGCTCCGTCAGGGTCAGTCGCGTGGCAACTGGGACAACTTTCTCTATTACGCGGCCCGCTCATACTATGGGCAGTCCCCCGAAGCCGGAGAGCGTCGGGCGCAGCGGACCAGCGAAGAGGAGGCCCGTGGCATCTTCTTCCTTCCCAGCCAGGCGGGCCTCGACGTGGCCGCGCAGGTCATCATCCTGGATCGGCTGGTCGCGAGCGATCTCGACGCGCGACTCGGCGATCCGCCTGCCGATCGCCTGAAACGTAGCCCCGCGGTCTTGATCAATGTCAACTACCCGCTGGGCCTGGGCGCGTACAACGTCCTCCGCGAGGTCGCGGTGAGCGTGGGGACGCTCCGGGGCGTCTACGTGCTCGGCAAGGCCGCCACTCTGAATGGCAGCATCGGCGACATCATGATCTCGAACGTCGTCTTCGAAGAGCATTCGGAAAACACCTATTGGCTGGAGAACTGCTTTAGCTTCGATAGCGTGGCTCCCTTCCTCGTTTATGGTTCAGCCCTCGACAATCAGCGCGCCGTCACAGTCCGAGGTACCTTCCTGCAGAACCGCGGCTACCTTGATTTCTATCACCGCGAGAGTTTCACGGTGGTTGAGATGGAAGGTGGTCCCTACCTCAATGCCCTGTACGAAGCGACCGAGTCTTCCCGCTACCCGATGCGCGAAAACATCAACTTCACGAAGCTGCCATTCGATCTCGGGGTTCTGCACTACGCCTCAGACACGCCCTACACCCAAGCCCGGACGCTAGGCGCCCGCGGTCTCTCCTATTACGGGATGGATTCGACCTACGCCTCGACCGTGGCGATCCTCCGGCGGATTCTCGCGCAGGAACGGGTCCTTACGGCCGATGTTGCGGCGCCCCGCTGGGCGGACGCCGAAGCGCGTCAGGGCGCCTGACTTTTAGCAGCACCGTAATGCGGCGTTGCTAGGCTGCGGTCAGTCGAGAGAATTCCTCCAGCGCCCCCCTCCTCCCCACAATAGGCCGCCCTCAAAAAGCGGCCTTTTGTTTTGGTCGAGGCGTTCTCAGGCGGCTCGCCGGCGCTGCCGACTCCGGCTCTCTTTCCTGCGAAGTGCCAGCCCCTGCAGCGCGACGTCGATCCGCCCGTCGGTCGGGTCGAGGTGCTTGGCGCCGGTCAAGAGGCGGTGGGCCGCGATCAGGTCGCCGCGCTGCATCTCGGCCAGCCCGAGTTGCAGCGCAAACCCGGGGTCGACGGGGCACGCCTTCACGGCCTGTTCCAGATAGACATGGGCGTCTTCTTCAAGGCCCATCTCCCAGAGCAGCGTCCCCAGCTCGCCGAGGATCTCCGACTCCTCGGGGGCCGCTTCGAGGGCTCGCCGGTAGGCGAGCCGAGCCACCTCAGCATGGCCGAGCTGGCGATGATCTCGGCCGATCAGGTACCAGGTCTGCCACGAGCTGGGCGCAAGCAGCATGGTGCGGGTATAAGCGGCTTTCGCCTGCTCGAGATCGCCGAGTGCGTCGCAGGTCAGGCCCAGACGGAAGGCGACATCGGGATGGTCCGGGTCGATGCGGCTCGCTTCGTCCAGCAGTTGCCGGGCCCGGGCGTAGTCGCGGGTGCGATGGCACAGGGTGCCTAATCGAAGCAGCGGTAGCGCTTGGTTGGCGGCCAACTTGACCGCCTCCTCGTAGCGCACCAGCGCCTGGCGCGCGTTGCCTTCCGATTCCGCCAGCCGGCCGCTCTCCAGGAGGCGCTCGGTCTGCGCGGTCATCGCGCAGGGATAACGCGCGCTGGAGGCCGGTCTTACGCGAGGCGCGCCTGGTCCAGGAAGCGGAGAAGTTCGGGCTCCTCCATATCCTGCGCCGGAAGCACGGGCGTGTACTTGAGCCGTGTGGCAAGCTTCATGGCCAGCTCAACTTTGAAATCCACCGGCGTGAACCCCTTGTCGGTGAAGATTCCGAGAGTGCGGTCCCGAATCACGAGCGCGGCGCCCTGCTTGCGGGCCAGCACCGTCATCACGGCGGGGCCGCCGTTGCTGCGGGCACGAGCTGGGCGACCAGTCGGGCAAGCTGCGTCGGCTTGAAGGGTTTTTCGACCGTCGCCAGTGCTCCGGCCGCCCGGGCACGGTCCGGCGTTAGGGCATCGCGGAACTCGGTCATCATCACCACCGGCGGATTCGGGGAAAGGGCGCTCAGCAGGGCAAATGGGTCACCGTCGGGAAGGCTGGAATCCAGCAGCACCAGGTCAGGGTGTATCGCGGCAGCGGCATCGAGGACTGTCGACGCGCTCGATTCCCAGCGCACCTGGTGCCCTTCTCGCTCCAGCTTGAAGACGATGATCGACGCGATGTTGGGCTCGTCCTCGACGAGCAGGACGCGTGCCATGACGCGGCACTAATGTTAATGGGTGCCATCTTCAAAGACGGAGGTCCACACCATTTACCTGGCGCACGGTGCGTCGGGTGATGCGCGCAGCATGCGACCCTACGTCCGAGCGCTGGCGGCGCGCAAGCTCCCCGCCGAGGCCGTCGACCTGCCCCGCTCGGGCCGTTCCGTGGTCAAAGCCGAGAAGGCCGTGCCCACGTTTATCGAAAAAGTTCCCGCCGGATCGATCGCGGGGGGACACTCGTACGGCGGCCGAGTCGCCAGCATGGCCGCCACCGAGGTGCGATACGCGGCACTGCTGCTGCTCAGCTACCCGCTCCACCGGCCCGGGCACCCTGAGGACCTTCGCACGGAACACTGGCCCCGGATCGCGTGTCCGGTGCTGCTGCTGTCTGGAGAATCGGATCCATTTGCCCGAGTGGAGATGCTCCGGGCATCGATTCGATTACTGCCGCAGGCCGAGCTGGTGACGTTTCCCGGTGTGGGTCATGGTCTCCTGCCGGTGTTGGACGCGGCGATGGACCACATCGCCGCGTTCGTTCGAAAGCACCGCCTATAGACTTGGCGAATGTGCAGCGCGCCTGGCGACGACGATGGTCCCCGGGTGGTTGCGGCGGTCAGAGAGGAAGAACGAACCCTCCGTGCCGGTGATGGGGCTCCCCTGCGAGAGTTCGTAGCCCAGCCGGCGACCGGCTTCCGGCGCGGGGCGGTTGTGATCATCCACGATGTCTGGGGTTATACCGACTTCTACAAGGACCTCGCCCGCCGGATCACCGGCCGGGGGCACGCGGCGGTGCTGGTGGATTTCTTCGGTCGCCAGGGTGATCTACCGGAGCCGATGCGGGCGCCGGAAAAGACGGGTAGCAAGCCGGAGGGCGTCGCCCGTGCCATGCAGCGAGCCCAGCAGTTGTCCGATGAGCGATTCCTTGCCGACATGCAGACGGCGGTGGACGACCTGCGGGCTCGCGGGGCCGGCAGGGTTGCCGGCTGGGGATTCTGTATGGGCGGCAGGCTTGCCTACCTGGCGGCCGCCAGGGTACACGGGCTGGCCGGTACGGTTGCGTACTACGGATTTCTCCAGGCCGAGCCGGGCCGGCTATCACCGCTACAACTCGCGAGCGAAATCAAGGTTCCGCTTCTTGGCGTCTTCGGCGGCGCCGATCCGGGCATCCCCGCGGATCAGATCGCGGCGTTTCGGGACGCGCTCAATACCGACAAAGAACTCGTGACCTATCCCAATGCGCCGCACGGCTTTCTTCGCTACGGCGCGACGGCCCACAAGGCCGCGATCGACGATGCGCTGGCGCGAACCTTTCGGTTTCTCGCGCGGGTGCTCACGCCGCCCGGCTGATCGCGTTTATCCGGTGAAGCCTTCAGGCAGCAAGACCTCGCCCTTTGTCGTCTGGACGTAGACCTGCCAGTTGTAGTAGCCGAGAAAAGCATGGGGATCATCGAACATCTGCTTGGCGTAGAGCTGGACGGCTCGCACATAGAGCCAGCTGGGGTTGTAGGCGTAGATGGCGCGGGTCATGTTCTGGGGGCCGCCATGCGCATGCAGGTAGCGTCCTGCGGCGAGAATGGCATCGCGCGGATTGTTGACGTCGCCGCGCCCGTAGCTTGCCCACGTCGCCGGCATGAACTGCATCGGTCCCTGGGCCCCGGCCGAGCTGAGACCCTGGATGCGCCCCATGTTGGTCTCGATCAGGTTGATGGCCGCCAGATACTGCCACTGGACGCCCGAACTCTGCTGCGACTCCCGGTAGTAGCCGAGCAGGACATCCGAGGTCGGCGGCACGATGATGCGCCAGTGGGGGAGCGTGGTGCGGGCACCGTTCAGATCATCGATTTGCTGGGCGGCCGACAGATTGTCCTGGATGACCGCCCGTAGCGGTCCCGGGATCCCGTTGAGGACGGCGGCGACCCAGTCCGAATGCGCGGCCAGCAGGTGATAGGCCTGCTGCTGACGCTGGCCGAGAACCGCATACTCCTCGGTTGTCGTGTCGGGAATGCGGATGGCCTGCTCCACCCCGGCAAGCTCGGTCGCAAGCGAACCCGCGTCAACGATGCTCGGATCCGATGCGGGTGTCGCGGTCGGCGAGGCAACGGGCTTTGTTGCCGATCCAGATGACGGCGAAACCGAGTGAGATGGGGGAACAGGCTTCAGGCTTTGCGTCGCGGGCCCGCAAGCACTAAGGCTTAGAGCCACGACCGGGACGATGACTCGAAGGACACGCGGCATTTCGTGCTGGCGAAGTCTAGGTCTCCGCCACGCCTGAATCAATCCCGGTGGTACTAACGTTTCTGCTCAGCCCGGCTCCAGCTGGTGACAGAAGGTCGGCGTCCGTCGGACGTTGCATCAGGGTGAGCTACCCGTGGACTCGAGTTCCAAAGGAGCCTCCTCCGCTCGACCCGGTCCAGGTGCGCCTCCTCCCCCTTGCCGACCTCTTCATGGGTCTGATGTGGTCCCGGCCCGGTGGCCTGTCCCTACGCACCACGTGGGTCACGCCCGCAACCCTGTGGTTGTCCTCAGGGGTCGTGATCGTGGCCGGATTTCCCGGAATCGGCGCGATCGCCTACGGTATCGGGACGGGACAGGTCCTCAGCCTCCTTGCCGGACTGGTCGCGGCCGCCTTCGGCACTGGCGCCGGCGCGGTGGCGATCTACGGCATCCGTCAACACCGCCTCGCGCGCGCGGCTCGGCGCTGACGCGGGCCGGCGTCTACCTCATGAGCGCCGGAGCAGGTTGATAGGTCGCGGGCAAAGGTGTTCCGACCTGGCTTGAATCGACTTCGACGATATCCGGCTTCAGCGGACCGAGCACGCCGAGCAGCTCGCCCTGTTCCGTCTTGCCGATCCTGAATTGGTTCAGGGTCGCCACCAGATCCCCGACGAGGGCGTCGAACTCGCCGCTCGTTACTCCCATCCCGGCATGGGCGTCCTTCATGCTCCGACCGGTGTAAGTACACGGCCCGCCAGCTGCTTGGCAGACCTGATCGATGAGCATCCTGGTCAACCGTCCCAGGTCCGTTCTGGCGAACTTCTGCTTGATCCGGTCATCCCTGGCGACGCGATCTCGAAAATCCTCGACGACGGCGCCAATCGATTCAATCCTCCCGAGACGCTCGTACAGCGAACCTTCCATGTCCCCGCTCCCTCCTAACCATCGACTTCCTCTTCGGGCCGCAAAGCCCGACTATCGAGCGTCCGGCTGACGATGTCAATAGCCGGGTTCAGCCGATGCTCGAGCCCGACAGTCAGTTTCCAGTTCAGCCTCTCGGCAACGAGCGGGCACCGTGCTAGGTTTTTAAGGGCGCGATTACGGTTTCGCCAGTTTTTCAGTCGGCGGTAAGGAGGAGTTCATGAGAAAGCCTACGCTCGCGTTGCTGGCATCGATGGCCGCGGTGCTGGTGTCTACCACCGGTGCCTCAGCCGTGACATCAAGCCGCGTCAGCTCCGGCAGTCCCCCGGGCAACACGCCGCAGAACCATCAGAACGAGCCGGCGCTTGCCCTGGATGCGATCTCTCCCAATATCCTGGTGGCCGGCTCCAACGATTTCGTCGACGAGCAGGCTTGTCCACGGCCGCTGGCGGTAAACAATGGCACCTGTCTGGACCGGGCCACCGGAGTCGGCGTGTCCGGCGTCTATTTCTCCTTCGATTCCGGTCACACCTGGGCACAACCCGCGTATACGGGTTGGACCACGGCCGACTGCGACCCGCTGACGCCCTGCAAGGGCCACCCTGGTCCCATCCACACCTTGCCCTGGTATTACGAGAGTCAGCTCGTGTCCTTTGGCGACCCGGCGGTGGCCGTTGGGCCTGTCCGCGGCAGCGACGGGAAATTTTCGTGGGGTAATGGTCAGCGGGTCTATTACGCGAACCTGACGACCGCCTTCAGCACCCAGGTCGAGTTCTCGTTCCCCAACCCTGTCTTCAACGGATTCGTGGGTATTGCTGCCTCGCGCCTGGACAATCCCACGCCAGCTTCCGTTCTCGCCAAGAGCAGCTGGCAGCCGCCGGTGATCGTGACGAGCACGCAGGGGCAGACCTCCTTCTATGACAAGGAGCAGATCTGGGCCGATAACGCTTCCTCGAGCCAGTTCTTTGGGCACGTCTACATCTGCGCCAACGATTTCCGGAGCAACGGGAGCCACAAGAACGGCAACTCTCCCGTGCCGATGCAAGTGTTCTCGTCGACAGACGGTGGGAGCACCTGGACGAAGAGGTCCGTGACGTCGGCGGCAACCAACGGCCTCGGGCCTAACGATTTCGGCTACAGCGGATGCACGATTCGGACCGACAGCAAGGGCGTTGTGTACCTGTTCGCCGAGCGCTTCGCAAACCCCGCGATTACGGGACTTCCGACTCACAGCGCGCAGGTGATGTTCAAGTCGTTCGACGGCGGTCTGCACTGGACCGCGCCCAGCGTGATCGCGCACGTCACCGACCCGTGCTACTTCATCGATCCCGTCGAGGGCCGCTGTGTGATGGACGGCTATGCCGGCGCGAGGACGGATCTGGCCGCGACGCCGAGCGTGTCGATTGCCAACGGCGCTCCGACCGGAGCCGGTGCGACCGACGAGATCGTCGACGCCTGGGCCGATGCCCCGGTGCTGAATGGCGAAGTCGCCGACTTCATCTATTCGACGAATGCCGGCACTTCCTGGAGCAACCCGACCGCGGTCTCGCTGGCAGGTGATCGGCCGCTCTACGCGGCGCCGGCCATCGCCCCCGATGGTTCGCGTGCCTACGTCGTCTACGAAGCGGACACGGCGCCGTGGGCCGGCGCCGACTTCCACACGCCGCGACCGTACCACGGGGTGTTTGTCAGCTCTGCGCTCGGATCGAATGGGGCGCCGACCGGATGGACGACCGCGTTCAATGAAACGCCAGGCGACCTCCTGGCGACTTATCCAGGCCACGACCTGTACCAGGAGCGGGTGGGCGACTACGTCTATGCGGCCGCCTCGAACAACTATGGAGTCGGCGTCTGGGCCTCTGCGGCGAATGCCGCCGTCTGCCCCGCGATCCAGGATTATCGCGAGCGCTCCTACGCCGCCGGACATCGAGTTCTGCCCGGAGCACCATGGCCGCTGGCCGACTGCCCGGCGAACTTCGGCAACACAGACATCCAGTCAGCCTCGACGGGCTAGGCTCCTTCGACATGTTGGGGAAAGGGCGGCATCTGGTCGCCCTTTCCCCACGCGAGTGGTCGAGTTATGGGCCGCCGACCGCTTGCTATCGGCGTGATCGGCGGAGGACGGCCTCGATCAGAAGGCGATGTTGCGGCCCTCCATGATCAGACGCGTCCATCCTTGAGGATCGATCCAGGAGCCACCCACGGCATCAATTTCGGCCTGCGAGACCCCACGGGCCTCGGCGCACCCCTTTCAGACGTGGATCCGGATTTTGCTGTCGCGCGCGAAGCCCAGCACCTCACTGAGCGGCGGCACTCCCTTTCCGCGGACTGTTTCGGCAACAGCCGTGCGGAGGAGCTCGGTTGAGTCGCCCGCAAGGACAATTCTGACGTCAATGCCCGTCTGCTTGGCGCCGCGAGCCAGATGGAAAGGGATCGTGGCCTTTGTCGGGTCGTTCGTTCCCCAGGTCGTCGAGATCGTCAGCACTTGCTCCATCCCACGCCTCCTTATTGCCGATCAGGCTATCTCATCAGAGGCAGCCCGCCGCTAAGGTAGGGCGATGGACGCGGCCCAGAGCTCCGCCAACCGCGAGCGCCCTCAACTCGACCCTGTATTCGTATTCTGGCTGGTCGCTCTCTTCGTGATAACGGGCCTCGGCGCTCTACCTCTCTTCTTCTATCGCATCGACCTGAGCAAGCTCACATTCTCATCGCCGATCCCGGTTCTGGTTGGTATCGGGATCGAGATCACCGCCTATGCTCCGACGTTGGCGGCCCTCCTGGTCGTGGCTGTGGTCCCGGGGGGAGGTGGCATTGGGCGACTCCTGCGGCCGGTCGCCCGATGGCGGATTGGCCTCTCCTGGTATCTCCTTGCGCTACTCGGCCCATCCGTGCTTTTCATCGTGGGCGATCTCGTTCGTGTTGGACTTGGTTTGGCACTTCCGCCACACTGGCTGGTTATTCCCGGGGCGGCGGCGATTGCGTTCCTACTGGGGGCCCTGATCGCGGGCTCGTTTGGAGAGGAGGTGGGGTGGCGCGGGCTGGGGCAGCCGCGCCTGCAGGCGAGATATGGTGCGCTATGGGCAGCGATCGCAGTCGGCGCAGTCTGGAGCACGTGGCATCTGTGGCCGGCCCTGGCTCCTGGCGGACTCAACAGCACGACTTGGTCCGACGTCGGCCTCACATTCGTTCGCCTGGTCGCGACGTCGATTGTGTACGCATGGATCTACAACGGGACACAAGGAAGCCTCCTGATCGTGATGCTCGCGCACGCTGGCCACAACCTGGCGGTGCGATTTGTGCCCGCCGCGGATAGCGTCCAGCATGGCGACCCAGTCGTCGCGACGCTTTACGTCGTCGCGGCCATCGCCGTGGTATTGGCGACCCGATCGCTCTGGCTGCGGCCCCTTCCTCGCTGGTCGCAGGACTTGTCTGCGAACGTGAGCCCACAAATAGCTGATGGGTAACTGATGCGGGAGCGCTCATGGCTGATGATTTCTGTGATGGGCGCCGTCAGCATGTGTTTGCAGGTCCACAACACGGTGGTTTGAAGGAGGCAAGGATGACCACGCTCGAGTCAAAGGACGGGACCATGATCGCGTTCGACAGGCAAGGCGACGGCCCTGCTCTCATCTTGGTGGACGGAGCCATGGGCACGCGGTCATCCGGCTCCAAGCCGGAGCTCGCCAAGCGTCTCGCGCAGCGCCTCACCGTCTACACCTATGACCGTCGGGGCCGGGGCGACAGTGGGGACACCAAGCCGTATGCGGTCGACCGGGAGATCGAAGATATCGAAATCCTGATCGACAAAGCCGGAGGCTCCGCCTTTTTGTACGGTCACTCATCCGGGGCATGCCTGGCATTGGATGCCACCGTCAAACTTGGCGACAAGGTCCACAAACTTGCCATGTACGAAGCCCCTTACAACGACGACCCCCGGGCGCAGAAGGCGTGGGCCGAGTACATCAAGAACCTTACGGAAGCCTTGGCGTCCGATCGTCGCGGTGACGCGGTCGCTCTGTTCATGGCGTACGTCGGGATGCCCGCCGCCCAGATTGAAGGGATGCGGCATGCGCCCTTCTGGGGCGGGATGGAGGCGATCGCCCCCACCCTTGCCTATGACCATACGGCCATCATGGGCAAAGACGGCTCGATTCCTACGGAACGGGCGGCTCGCGTCCACGTGCCCACTCTGGTGATGAACGGTGGCAACGGTGCTCCGTTCATGCTCGAAACCGCCAAGACGCTCAGTAAGACGATCCCAGGGGCCAAGCTACGCACGCTGGAGGGCCAGAGTCACGACGTCCACCCGGAGGCGCTTGCACCGGTCCTGGTGGAATTCTTCACTAATTGACGATCCCATTCGACGACATCCTCGAATTCAAGAAGGGGGCTCAAACAAACTTCGGTTAAGTAGCCCGTAGCGGATTCGAACCGCTGATTTCTGCCTTGAGAGGGCAGCGTCCTGGACCAGCTAGACGAACGGGCCTTGGGGCCTCGGTGGCGACCCCTATTATAGGTAGGCGAAAATTCAGCACCGGAGGATTCGCTCGTGATCTACGATCCGACCGGCGTCAATTACGTGATGAACACCCTCCAGGCCGCCAGCTATCTGGGGGTTCCCGCCGACGTGATCGAGGACATGGTCAGCAAGCGCCAGATTCCGTTCACCAAGGTTGGCGAACGCGTCGTATTTTCGAAGGCCGCGTTGGACTACTGGGTCTACGCGAAGTCCATGGAGAACCTTCGCGACGATCTTCCGAACCTGGGATTCCAGGGTCGCAAGGCCGGCTGATCCGTGCGTCTCGGTCGTCTGCTCCGGGCCGCGGTTCTCTTCCTCACGCTGGCCGCCGTCGCCCAGGAGCTGAGCAAGCCGGAGGGCCAGCGGAGTTGGCACGGACGGGTCGCCGGCGTTCCCTACGACTTCCGTTTTCCCACCTTCAAACGGTTCCGCGACGCTTACTGGAATCCCGCCGACCAGCGGATCTTTACGGACCGGGTGGTTGGCATCGGATGGGCGGTGAACTTCGCACAGCTGCTGCCCCGCCTGCAGGAGGGGTACCGTCGGCTCGCCGATCGCACCGACGCCTCGACGTGACGGTCCGGTAACGTCCGCTTCCGTCGAGTGACAGCCTTTCCGCCACTCAGCGTTCTATTAACGTGCCCGCGGCCAGCCAGTGCCCCTGCTCTACGATCGGCGGCCACATTTCCGCCTGCGGAAGCCATAAATGAGCGGACTCCAAGAGTTTCTGACGCCCTTCAGTCACCTCATTTTCGCCAACCGCGATAAGGTCATCGTCCTGCTGGCGGCGCTACTCGCCTGGTTCACTATCCAGCTTCTGATCACTCGCTGGCGGAACGAACGGCTGGAGCGTGACCTCTCGGCCGCAAAGTCCGGTGGCTCTGGTGGGGGCGGCCGGCGATACGCCGCGAGCCCGCCCGCCGATGAAAGTCACGCCGAGGGTGGCGCGCTGCCGCCGGTGAAGGGCGGTCGAACCTACGCCCGCAACCTCGGCACGGCGCTGCAAAAGGCCGGGATCTCCGGTCCGCAAATCTATTCACCTCCAACGCCGGCAGGCTGGGCCCCCAACGCGAACCCCGCCCAGGCCGGTCCTCCCCAACCCCAACCCGGAATGGCATCGCCGTACGCGACGCCGAACGCCCCCTGGGCTGCGCCGACACCGCCGCCCCCGTCGCCCTGGGGCTTCCCGGCCGGGGCCGGGCGGCCGATGCCGGGGGCGCAACCCGGCCAGGCCCCGTTCTACCAGCCGCAACCAGCGCCTCCCATGGGTCCGCCTCAAGCGCCACCACCATCCGGGCCCGGCCTGTATGGGCCGCCCCCGCCGTTCGGACAACCTTCATACCCGTCGGCCTCCAGCGGACCTGCCATGCCGGCTCCGCCCGTCGCCCAACCCGGTCCGAACATGCCGGGCGGAGTACCAGTCTTCGGCAATCCACCCGCGGTCGAGCCCGCGAGTGGTGAGCCGCCTGCCCAGGACGGCGGGCGTCGAGGAAAACCGAAACGTCGCCGATTCAATTTCAACGTGCTGGAGAACCTGGAGAAAATGGTCCAGCAGAAGATTGAGCCGGCGCCTGCTACCGGATGGACTCCTCCGGCTCAAACGACCAGCGGTCCGGTCACGCCACCCGTAACGACAGCCCCCGTCTCGCCGCCCGCGCCGGCCCCGACCGCGCCATGGCAGCCGGCTTCGGCGACGGCCGACCCGGCAGCGCCGCCAAAAGAAATCCCGGCTAAGGAAGAGGAGTCGCTTCCCCTGCCGTTCGGCGCGCCCGCCGATGAGGCGCCTGCTGAGGGAGACGCAGCGACAGAATCGGAGCAGCCGCAGAGCGTAGAGGACGCGCCTGAGACAGCGAGCTTTGATCCCGAGCCTGTTGCCGATGCGCCCGAGGCGGAAGCGGCCGCGGTACGTGGATCGGAGCGCGAGACGGAGCGGAAGCCAGACGCCCGTCGCTCGATGCGCGCCATGATGTTCGGCGAGGAACCCAGGGGGGCCGATCAGGCGGTGCCAGCGGAGGCAGCAGCTACCGAGCCCGAGCCTGCGACATCAGATTCGGCCTGGGGCTCGGAGCCCTGGGGCCGGGCCGACGACACCTCGCTCTCCGATGTGCAGTCGGCGGAACCCGCGATGGAGGAGCCGATCGAAACGACGTCAGCGGCCGAACCCACGAGGGAGTCCGATTCCGCCGACGCCTACGATGCGTGGCGGCCGACGTCGCCGGAATCGGCGGCCGACGCGGAACACGCCGCCGGCGCCGAGCTGGCGGAGACACCCGGTGCCGACGACCCCGAAATGCCCGTCGCCGAAGACGGCAATCGACCCAGCGCCGGCACGATCGTGATCATCGAGGACGACCATACCGCGGCCAGTTATTACGCGACGCTCTTCAAGGGCAACGGCTATCAGGTCGAGGTCGCGAACGACGGGGTGTCAGGCGTTGATCTCTGCACTCGGGTACAGCCGCAGGTGATCCTGCTGGACGTGATGATGCCGCGCCAGAATGGGATCCTGGTCCTTCAGACGCTGCGCGCCTCCGATGAGACGAAGAACACCCCGGTGGTCGTAATGTCGAACTTCAGCGAGCCCACCTTGATCAAGCGCGCGATCCAGTTGGGGGCCCTGGAATACGTCATCAAGACACAGGTCGAGGGACCGGCGTTGCTCAACGCCCTGCCTCGTTGGATGAACCGCGAGAAAGCGTTCGCGGCGGCCTAGCGGCGGTCAATCGACGCGCTGTCGCCTATCGAGCGATGCGCAGCGTCGCGATCTCCCACGGACGCAACGATAGGCGCGCGACACCATCCTCCGGTATGAGATCCTCTCGGAGCTCGCCGGCAAGCGTGATCCGCGTGACTGCCGCCGGATGGACCGAGCACCGAACGGTTGCCACCTGCGCCTGGTCGGATGCATTCAAGAGCCGAAGATCGAAACCAGCCGGGGCTGGAATGCAGGCCGTCAGCTGGATGCAGTCCGGCTCGAGCTCGATACCCGGAGCAGGCGTCCTGACCGCCGGACCCCGGCCGGGCAACATCGGGACCAGGGCGGCCTCAGCCGCACGCCAGACTGCCGCGCGTTCCCAATCGCCGGCATGGAAAAAGAGGCTGTAGCGAAACCGGTGGTCACCCAGCACCTGCGCGCCTGGGGTCTCGAGTGCAGGACCGGCGTGCCCGGTGCGGGTGATCAGGTCGTCTCGCGAGAGCCAGCCGACCGCGCGCAGCAGCGTGAGCGCCAGTTGCTGTGGCGCATCGGACAGCACCTCATACTCGTGCAGGCCGTCGGTGATCAGCGCCAGGCCAACGCGACTGTCGCTCACGTCCACGAATGACCACATCGGATAGGTGGGCAGCGCCAGCTCGGGTGATCCGGGGTCGCGGCGGGCAGCCACCACCGGTCGCCGAGTCACATGGAATGGCGTATCCGCGGCCGATTCTGTCGCGGAAAAGGGCAGGGGAAAATGGACCCGTAGCCGATGATCCGTGGCCCGGTTGATGACGTCCAGCTCGATATCGAGGCGTGGCGTCTCGGCCTCGAGCGATAGCGCAAGCCGCACCGGCAGCGACGTCTCCGCATCGGCACGGCGTCGCCGGTCCTGGCTGAGCCCGCTGCGGACCACATAGTCGAACCGCGCTTCAAGGCGAGCGCGAGCCGGACCCTCCTCGTTGATGGTGTCCGTGAAGTTGCGTACTGGACTCGTCGTCGGCATATCGGCCGGCGTGGGCGAGAAGTTGTACTCATCGCCGGCATCCCCCTCGTCGACCAGGCGGTGAAGGGCCGGGTAGCGGGTACCCGTTTGTCGGTCGACCACGGTGAACGTGCCGTCCGGACTCAGATCGCATGTCAGCAAGGCGTTTTCGAGGTGCATCGAACGGGCGCTGGCCGCGACGCCACGGTCGCTGCCGAGCAGCGAACCGACCGAGCTGCCGGAAATCATCGATGTCCTCTGCGGCTTGCCTGCGATCTCGACCACGCCCTGTCGCGGGAACGGGCTCGGATTCCAGACCTGGCCATCGCCGGCCAGCCTCGGGAGTGCGCGATCGAGAACGCTACCGGCCAGCGCTAAGGCGGCGGCGCTCCGTTGCCCCGATTCCTCAGCGACGGCGTCGATCCCGGAGCCGCACGCCGTGTCGTGAGCGGCGTTCTGTAAGAGCAATATCCAGGCCTGGTCCAGCGCCCCGGCCACATCGACCCCGGTCAGGGCGGCGATCGGCTCGGCCATTCGCTCCATCGTCCGAACTGCCTGCGTGTAACGCTGTTTCTCCGGTACCCGGACGGAGAGGGTCCCCATCAACACGTTGGCCCGCGCGGAAGACCGCAGTTCACCGCGCCACAGGGACCATTCCTGCTCGGGCAGCGTGGCGAGGTAGTCGTCAAGCCGAGCCAGCCGGATCTGCGTCCCGTTCAGCCGGCCGCTGGCGCGGCGCACCGCGGCACTCAGCGCCCGCTGGGGTAGGACGTGGTCGTTGCCGTTCATCAGCAGAACATCGGTGGTTGGATGAAACGGCTCGATCGCCCGGAGCGCGGCGGCGATCCGGTTCGCCAGGGCATCGGCATCCGTCGGCAGGTCCACTCCGTGCGAGTAGGAGTTGCCCATGTAGGCCGTAAGGATCCGACTGCCATCTGGCGCCTCCCAGATGAACGCGACCCGATCGATGGCGAGCGGCACACCGCGCCAGACTGCGGCATGCCGAAATCCGAGCTGACGGTATAGCTGCGGCATCTGGGCAGCGTGGCCGAACGAATCCGGAAGATAGCCGACGCGCATCGAGCCGCCGTGGGCATCGGCCGAGGCGATGCCTCGCTGTAAATCGCGAATCAGGGTCTCACCGGAGACCAGGAATTCATCGGGAAGCGTGTACCAGGGTCCGACCTGGATCTGGCCGCCGGCAATGGCGCGCTCCAGCCGCGCCTTCGCAGTCGGGCGGACCTCCAGGTAGTCGTCGATGACGACCGTCTGGCCGTCCATGAGGAAGCGGTAGTCGGGATCCGCCTCCGTCAACGCAAGCAGCTCGTCCCAGAGTTTGACGAGTTGCGCGCGAAATGTCGCAAAGGTCTCGTACCACTCGCGGTCCCAGTGCGTGTGCGGAACGATGTAGACCATGACCTCAGCCGGATCAGGCACAGCTCATTGTGCCGAAGATCGAGGCTGCGTTCGTCCCGTCGCGTCTGTCAGCGGATGCGGGCTAGATACCTCCGTGCCACTTCTCGGACCCAATCACGTGCACCCAGGTCAACCCATTGTCGAGCTCGATCGGGTTGCCGCTCGCGTCCAGGTAGACCGCGGGCACATTTGGATCGGGGTGGTGCCAGGTGGCGTGGATCAGAATGCCGTCGACGAAGATGTCAGCCCTGCCGTCACCGGTCAGTTCGTAGGCCTCGGTGTAGTAACCGTGAAACTGGTTCGCCGGGTTCTTGTCGAGGTAGGAGTTGACGTACTCGACGATCACGGTCTTGGCGTGGACCCGACCGGTGCCCACGTTGTTGAAGACCCGTCCGTCCTGCAACTTGTAGTACTGCTTCGAATTGGCATCGTACTGCCAGACCGCGCCGTGGTCGGCTACCGAGAACTCCGGAGCCCGATCGCCGGTGAATGTCCCATCCGGATGCTTCGGCGCGATGTCATAGGTCGGCGCTGCCAGGTTCTTGCTGGCGGTGAAGGCCGTGGTGTTGTTGCCGTGGATCATGACGTTGTGGGGGGCGTAGCGGTCTGAGGAGCGGAAGAACACGTTACCCGCTCCGCGGCTGTAGTCATTGACCAGATCCGGATATTTCCAGACCAGGCCGAGGACATAGTCATTTGCGCCGGAGCAATAGATCATGCCCTTGAACATCAGCTCGAGGCGAATGGTGATCAGGCGGCAACTCCGCACTGGACCAACGAGATCGGGAAGCGGGTGCCAGTACACCACGCTCAAACGCGGAATCGATCCTTCGCTGATGTACTCGTACACCATGTCGGCCTGCTGCATACCAGCTTGCGGGCGCGCATCGATGCTGTTCTCGACCTGGATGATGGTTGGGGCGCCCGAGCCGATCCGGGCCGCGTCGCCCTGGGAGGGCACCTCGATGATGGTCGTGAAGGAGAACTTCCAGTCCGCCGCCAGCGGGTCCTGCTTGCGGTTGACCGCCGCCTGCGGAATTGAAAGCTGGTAGGGATGGCTGTGGCCGAGCTTCAAGTCCAGCGCCGCCGTCTTGCCATCGCTCGACCAGCTGACCTTCTTACTGTCGAACGGCTTGCCGTTCACCGCGATCGGTGTCTTGCCGCCGTCCATCGGCTGCGAGAAATTGATTTGGACGTTGCCGGTGGGCTTCAGGCCCTGCTGGCCGTCGGTCACCTTTTCGTTGTTGACCTTCACGGCCGCGACGCTGGGGGCGGGTTCGGTCTTGAAATGGAAGCTGTTACTCACCCCGCGGCCGGAGGTGTTCTTCGCATCGTGGATGCTCACGTTGTACGAGGTGCTCGGCGTCATCTTCGGCCGGAACTGGAACTCCCTGGCGCTCACCGCCTTGAAGCCAACCAGCACGGCAGGGCTGATGCTGAAGGCATGCTGCACCGAGTCCGCTTTCATGTCCTGGTTGAAACGAAGATCGATTGTGGCCGTCCGCGGGACGGACTGGTCACCGTCGTTGACGTTGGCGTTCACCTCGAGCGGGGTGGTGATGATGCGAATGATGATGGCGGCCGCCACCAGCAGAATGGCAATCGGTGCCAACCACCAACGTTCGCGAAGTGTCTGCGTCCAGGTCATTGATCACTCCCTATTACATGAACCCAGGTCAATCCGGTGTTGAGCTCAACCGGGTTGCCGCTGGCATCGTAGTAAACCACCGGTAGATCGCGATTGGGATGCTTCCAGGTGACGTGGATCATCCCACCATCCGAATAGATATCGGCCGTGCCTTCGCCGGCTAGCTCGTAGTACTCCGTGTTATAGGTCCCGTGCACCCCGGTGTTGGCCGGGTTGCGATCGATGTAGGAGGTTACTTTCTCGATGATCAGGTTTTTGGCGTGCACCTGTCCGGTGCCGACGTTGGTGAACGGTACGCCATCCTGCCACTTCAGGTACTCGCGGCGGTTGGCATCGTATCGCCATACGGCACTGTGCTGCTTAACGGTGACGCTGGTCGCCGGAACCGCGCCCGGGAGCGGCACGTCGGCATGCGCGGCGGCGATGTCGTAACTCAGCGCCGGCAGGTTCGCGCCGGCCGTGTGTGCCGTGATCTGGTCGGGCCGGGCAATGACATTGTGCGGTGCAAAACGGTCGGACGCCCGGTACATGTAGGCGTACATGTAGTTGTAGTCGTACACGACGTTCGGCCACTTCCAGACCTGGCCGAGGACGTAGTTGTTAGCCCCGGAGCAGTAAATCATGCCGCGGTACATCTGCTCCAGCTGGACCGTGATCAAGCGGCAGCTGCGCACTGGCCCGATCAGACTCGACGGCGGGTGCCAATAAATCGCCGACAACCGGGGAATGCCGAACTCACTGATGTACTCGTAGACCATGTCCGCTTGCTGCATGCCGGTCTGGGGGCGGACCGTGCCCTGGGTACTGTTCTCGATCTGGATGATGATCGGAGCGCCGGAGTTGCCGATCCGGGCGGTCGAGCCGGCGGACGGCACCTGAACCATCGTGGTGAAACTGAGTTTCCAGTCAGCCACGGCCGAGTCGCTCATCCGATTGGTCGCGGTTTTCGGCACCAGCAGGGTGTGGGTCCGGCTGTGACTGAGCGACAGCGGAACGCTCGCCGTCAGGCCGTACTTATCCCAGCTGATCGTCTTGCCGTCCAGCGGTGCGCCATCGAGCAGCAACGCCGTCCGGGCGGCGTCCATGGGTTGCGAGAAGGTGACCTTGAGGCTGCCGTGCAGCGCGACCGCCTGCTGGCCATCGGCCAGCGGGGCATCGTTGTAGCCGGCCCCGGTCACCTTGGGTGCCGGCTCGGTATGAAATGCGACGTTGTAGTTCTCCGTCCCGAAGCCAATGCCCTTACGGGCGTTCGAGACCTGCACCCGATAGCCGGTGTCGGGCTGGAGCTCGGCGTGGAATTCGAAGGTACGCGGGTTCTTCACGACCACGCGGTAGGGCACGGCCGGCGCGATGTGAAAACCCTGCTTCACCGAGGCGACGTCCATGTCGTGATTGAAGGTCAGCACCACCGCCGAATTACGAACCACCGCAAGATCGCCGTCGGCCACACTGGCGCTGACCGCCAGCGGCGCCGTCAGCGCGCGCGCAACCAGCCCGCCGGCAACCAGCACCAGGACAATAGGCAGGACCCACCAGCGACGGCGTACCGTCGCTCCCAGCCCGCCAGTGCGGGCGGCCATCATCGGCATTCGGGCAACCTCGATAGGATCAATTCGACCGGCCGCACAGGCTATTTGACGCACAGTCCGGATTCAACTGCAACGGCTATCCGGCTTGTTGAGCGCCCCGCCTATCGGTTTTCTAGCCGGACGATCCCCCCTCGCCTCGGATTACGCCACCATCAACCGCGGGAGCAGCAGCTGCTGCACATCGAAGAGGACGTCCAGCACCCGGACCGGGTCCCGGGTGACATTGCGATTGAGGGCCCGCAGCAACTTGCGGCTGAGGGGCCGGACGAACCGCGTGATCTCGTCCACCAACGGGGCCGGGACGGCCCCGCGCTGGTTCTCGATGATGTCCTCGATCGCCAGGAGGAAGTCGTCGACCCGCCGCACATCCGCCCGCCGCCGAATCTCCTGGTCACGCCGGTCGGCCGCCGCCTGAAACTCGCGATGTATCTCGTCGATCGCGTCGCTCAGCATCGTCTTGCTCCCTTCACTAACGCCAATACATCGGGTTCACGATCCACGAAAGATGATATGCGCACTGTTACATAGTCCACAAGCCTTGTCAAGCACTTTCACCCAGGGTGCTCGGAATCAAGCTGTCAACCCGTTCCCGGACACCTCCTGTAGCGTGTCGAGCTCCCGGACCTGGTTGAGGTCGAGGCCCTGGTTGCCAAGTGACTGCAGCAGATGAAGGACGTACTTAACGCCTGCCAGGTTGACGCCCTTCTGCCGAGTGAGGAACTGGATCACGCGAACCCGTCGGATGTCATCTTCCGAATAGCGCCGGCGGTTGGTGGCCGTCCGCTGCGGCTTGATCAGGTTCTCGCTCTCGTAAATCATCAAGGTGCGGGGGTGGAGGTTGAGGATCTCGCTGGCGATGCTGGGCGTGAATACGGCCCGCCCGGGGGCGATCGCCGGCATGCGCTTACGCTTTCCCATATAACCCCCGGCGCGGAGCATTCCCCGGCCCCGCATTGCCATAACTTTATACCAAAGATATCACTTATTGGTCCTGGGCGCAAGCCCGGGGTTCCCCAATCGAGCCCGGCCCCGGATGCAAGGGTAGAGTTAGGTCAAGCGATGCTGGCGATCGAGCAGTACACCCGGCGCCTCCTCAAGGACTTCCATCCGATCGTGGCGGCCAATCGCCCGCCCGTTGACCTGGCGCCCGACGCGGGGGATCGGGAACGCTTCGTTCGGGGATCGGGCGGACTCGTGACGGGCCTCTCCGGCCTTGCCCAGGCCACGGGCGCGGTATGGGTGGCATCGGCGCGGGATGGATTCGAAGGTGAGCTCGACCTTGGGAGCGGCGGCGAGCCGATGGTGGTCGAAACGGCGGACGCCGCCCGTTTCCAGGTGAGCTGGGTCAATCCACCGCGACTCGCCTACGACCTCTACTACAACACGATTGCGAACCCGTTGCTCTGGTTTGTCCAGCACT
This sequence comes from Chloroflexota bacterium, assembly GCA_005881715.1. Lineage (GTDB taxonomy): Bacteria > Chloroflexota > Dormibacteria > CF-121 > CF-121 > CF-13. The sequence continues at coordinate 41,591 of VBEE01000038.1, forward strand.
ATCTCTGGAATCTGGCGGAAGCGCCGGTGCTCGATGACAGCACGCACCGGGCCTGGAATGAGGGCTACCGGCGCGTCAACCAGCTCTTCGCCCAGCAGGTGGTGCGCGAAGCTCGCCGCGGTCGCAAGCGACCCCTTGTGCTTTCACATGATTACCACCTGTACCTGGTCCCGCGGCTGGTGCGGCGCGAGCTGGCCGATGCCGTGCTGCAGCACTTCGTCCACATCCCCTGGCCCACACCGCAATACTGGAAGGTGCTACCGCAGTACATGCGCGACGAGATCATGGACGGCTTGCTGGCGGCCGACATCATTGGCCTGCAAACCCATTCCGATGTGCGGAATTTCTTACTGACCTGCGAAGAGAACATGGGGCTACCGGTTGACTTACGGCAACAGACCGCCTTCTATCGCGGGCGGACGGTCTGGGTGCGTCGCTATCCGATTTCGATCGACGTCCGCGAGTTCGAGCGTAGCGCCGCCAGCCCGGGAGTCGAGCGTGCCGAACGGGAAATCCTGCGCTGGCGCCCCGAGCAGCTGATCTATCGGGTCGACCGCATGGACCTATCGAAGAACATCGTGCGCGGGTTCTTCGCTTACGAGCGGTTGCTTCAAGCCCATCCCGAGTGGCGCCGGCGGGTCATCTTCTGGGCCATGCTGCAAAAGACGCGCCAGAACGTCCCCGAGTACCGGGAATATGCCCGCCAGGTGGTCCAGGTAGCCAGGGTCATCAATAGCCGCCTCTCCTCCGATGACTGGCAGCCCATCCGACTCGAGCTTCGCGAGGATATGAACCGGGCGGTGGCTGGATACAAGCAATTCGACGTGCTGCTGGTCAATCCGATCTACGACGGCATGAACCTGGTTGCGAAAGAGGGGATCACGGTAAACCGCCGGGGCGGCGCGCTCGTGCTCTCAGAGAATGCCGGCACCCACGAGGAGCTTGGTGAATGGGCCATCACGATCAATCCATTCGACGTCGACGCGACCGCTCAGGCGATGCAGAGCGCACTGCTGATGGACCCGGTGGAACGGCACGCCCGTGCCGAGAAGATGCGTGCCGTCGTGCAGCAGAATGATGTGGCCCGCTGGATCTCGGCACAGTTGCAAGATATCCGGGACCTGGTAGAGCCGCTCGCGGCGCGCCATCCCGAACCCGCGCGCGAGGAAACGCTCCCCGTCGGACGCGAGGGTACGCTCTAGCGGCTCAGGCCCAGAGGTGGCGAGCGCCGGCAAGCTCGGGGAATTCGCCCTCCGGGATCTGTAGGCGGCTTTGCACCGCCGCCTCCATCAGCGAAAAGATGACCTTGACGCCGGCGAGATTGATGCCGTGGACGGTGGTCAGCTCGCGAATCAGTCGAATCCGCTCGATGTCGCGGCGCGAGTAGCGCCGCCGCTGCGTCGGCGTCCGCTCGGGGGCGATCAGATTCTCGCTTTCGTAGACGAAAAGCGTGCGCGGCTCGATGTCGAACATATCGGAGACTTCGCTGGACTTATGCGGCATTGCCAAGTGTGGCCCTCCCGGATGGAAAGCTGTAAACAATTATAGCCAACATGTCAGGATTTGTGATAAACGGCGGAAGCCACCGCCGTTTGCGGCAATTGTGGCGTCGCTGTGCGTAGCGTGACGGATCGGAAAACCCTACCCATTGGCTGTGCGGGGGCGTATCACGTTAGCCGTTGTGACGCTCGCTTGAACGTGTTCGAGCTTGCCGTTAGTGTCACGCCCGAACGGCGCCGAAGCCGCTCTTTGCAGCATGTCGCGCATCTTACGGCAAGTCATGGCGTTTGGAGGGAGGGTTGTGCTGGGAGTGATGCTTTTCGCTCTCCTCACGCCCCCGTTTGGGCTACGCGCCTACCTCGAGGCACGAGCTCAGGAGCAGGCACAGGCCGCCCACGTGATGGTCAGCTTCGGCCGGCCGGCCGCGGCGATCGTCAAGCTGCCGGTAACGGCACGGCCCTTCGCCCAGTCGGCGCGCTCGCCGCTGGACGGCGTCAAGGGCAAGGGCGCCTGGCTGATGATCTTCAACGGGGATTGGAATGACCCCGATGCCGACCGGGCCGCAGCCATCGTCGATGCCGCCGTTCGGGCCGACCTGAGCCACCTCTATATAAGGATCGCCGACTCGCGGTTCCACTTCTACGGCGCATCGGCCCTCCAGGACCTCCTGCCCATCGCGCATCAACACGGGCTCAACATCATCGGCTGGATCGAACCGATGCTCGACGACCCGAACGCGGATACAGCCGATGCGCTCGCGGCGGCGCAGTTCGAAGAGCAGGGCCAGCGACTGGATGGTCTGGCGTTGACGATCGAGGGCAACAGCACATCTGACCCCAGTGTCGGCCAGTATCTGTCAGGAATCCGCGGCGGCATCCAGGGCATGAACGGCCTCGGTGATCGCTACCTCCTCATCGCCAGCACGCTGCCCACCCCCTACGACCACCCGGGCTATGCCTACGCGACCATGTCACGCTACTGCCAGGTCTTTGCCCCGATGGTGTATTGGCGCGCGACCGGCCTGCCCCAGTACAGCGGCGCGGGCGGTGCCCGCGCCTACGTCGACCAGGTGTTCCAACAGTTCCGTGATCCGGGCGTCAATCCGTTCAAGCGCCCGCTGACCATCACGGCGCAGGCCTACGATGCCGCACCCGAATACGGCACGCCGGGCGCCCCTCCCGGCGATGAGATCGTCACCTCGATGGATGAGACGCGTGCCCAGGGCGGGATCAGCTGGTCGTTTTACCGACTGGCGAATGCGGACAACGGGGTGACCGGCGAAGAGCAACAGGCCATCACCGCGTACCCGTTCTGGCAACGCTACGCGGGCGGCATCGCGGGCAAGGCATTGATCGCGCTACCTGACCAGCCGGTCGCGTATTAAGGAGAGGGGTTGAGGAACCAATGAAAAGGCTTGTTCGCCGTCTTTCGGCCTTAGCGGGCCTCCGTCGCAAATGGATGCTCGTGCCCGCGCTCGTGGCGCTCGCCCTTCTCGTTACCGGCGGTTTGTGGTTCATGGGGCACGCTGGTGCGAATTCCATCTGGAACCAGCCCAGTGTCCCGATCAGCGATGTGCTGGACCGCGTCGATCGCGGCGAGATCCTGGGGGCCAGCATCAGTGGTCAGCGCATCCTGCTGACCGATAGGGCCGGCCACCAATCGTGGACCATCGAAAAAGAAGCGTCCATGGGCTCAACCGAGCAGTACCTGCGGACTCACAACGTCAAAGTCGCCGTTCAGTCGACCGACGACACGTCGTTCGCCGCCGTTCTGCCGAACCTGCTCGGACTGCTTCTGCTGCTGGCCCTGCTCTTCATCTTGTTGAGGCGGTCCAACCTCCTCGGCAACCCGATGGGCGCGATGACGAAGCACCTCGCCGAGGCTCGTCTTGGCGACGCCGACCAGGTCACCTTCTCCCAGGTGGTCGGTGTCGACGAAGCCAAGCACGAGCTGGAAGAGGTCGTCGAATTCCTCAAGGCGCCGAGCAATTTCGGGAAGCTTGGCGCCCGCATGCCGCGCGGCATCCTGCTGGTGGGTCCACCCGGTACCGGGAAAACGCTTCTCTCCCGGGCGGTGGCCGGCGAGGCGAAGGTCCCCTATTTCTCGTTGAGCGGTTCAGACTTTGTCGAGATGTTCGTCGGTGTGGGCGCCGCGCGCGTGCGCGACCTCTTCCGGCACGCGAAGAAGAACGCTCCCTGCCTGGTCTTCCTCGACGAGATCGATGCCCTCGGACGCCGGCGCGGCGGGGCGCAGATCCGGACCAATGAAGAGCGTGAGCAAACGCTCAACCAGTTGCTCGTGGAGATGGATGGGTTCAACACCGACTGCGCCGTCGTCGTGATCGCGGCCACGAACCGTCCGGACGTCCTCGATCCCGCGCTGCTTCGCTCGGGCCGCTTCGATCGGCGGGTGGCGATCGACGCGCCCGACCTCAACGGCCGGCGCGCGATCCTCAGCCTCTATGCCGCTCAGAAGCCGCTGGCCGAGAACATCGACCTCGACGTGGTCGCCAGGCAGACCCCGGGTTTCACCGGCGCCGACCTGGCCAACCTCCTCAACGAAGCGGCCATCCTCGCCGCCCGCAACAAGAAGGTCGCGATCGGGAGGCAGGAGCTGGACGAGGCCAGCCTTCGGGTGATGGCCGGACCCGAGAAGCGGAGCCGGATGATCACGCCGGAGGAGAAGTCGATCATCGCCTACCACGAGGTCGGCCACGCGCTGGTGATGAAGTCGATTGCGAAGAGCGACCCCGTGCACAAGGTCTCGGTGATTTCGCGTGGCCAGGCCCTGGGCATCACCATCCAGCTGCCATTGAAGGACCGCTACCTGACCTCCAAGTCTGAGCTGATGGCGCGTATGGCGGCGGCGATGGGTGGCCGCGCGGCCGAAGAGATCATTTTTGGCGACGTCACGACCGGCGCGAAGCAAGACATCGAACAGGCCACGAGCATCGCCCGCCAGATGGTCTGCGAGTTTGGAATGAGCGAACGGCTCGGTCTGGTGACATTGCACCGCCGGGGCGAGGGCGACAGCCTGTTCTTCTCCGAGTTGACGGCCGCCGATGTCGATGGGGAGGTCAAGGCGCTGACCGATGCCGCCTATCGCCAGGCGTACGACATCTGTCAGGCGCGCCGCACCACGCTGGTGCGGATAGCCGAGCATTTGCAGGTGGTGGAAACCATCGACGGCGATGAGCTCGACCGACTTCTTCTGGACGAAGCGGTGCCGGTGGCGGTCATGTTGCCGAGAGTCGAGGAGTCGGCTGTGGCCGGGCGGATTGCAGCTGCTGAAGCCCACGACTGGGAGGACACGTCCGTTGGTTCGGCCGGCGATGGCGAGCCCGAGCCACCCATCGCTGCGAGCTAGATAATCTCCTCGTACAGGTCGTAGACCTGCTTGAGATCGTCGGGCGGTTTCACCCCGCCGCGCTTGAGCGACTCCAGCAGCATCAGAATGTATTTGACCCCGGCGAGGTTCACGCCTTTCTCCCGCGTCAGCTGCTGAATGACCTGCAATTTGCGCACGTTGCGCTGCGAGTAGCGCCGCCGGTTGGTGGCCGTTCGGTAAGGCTCGATCAACCCGAGGTCCTCGTACATCATCAAGGTACGGGGGTGGGTTTCGAGGATCTCCGACGCGACACTGATGGTGTAGAGGGGCTTGTCAAGGTCGAACGCTCCGGCGATGCGCGGGTCGCGGTTCGGGACCAACGCTATTCCTTGACCCAATCCTGTACCCCGCGGCTGAGGCTCGCCGGCGTGGTCTCGGACTTGATCAGGTAATCGAGCGCGCCAAGCTTCAAACCGCGATCTACCAACTCCTTTTCGCCGTAATTGGAGAGGATGATCACCGGGATGTTCTTCGTCACGGTGTCCGAGCGCAGATTTTCCAGGACGGCAAAGCCATCCATTTTGGGAAGCCGGATGTCGAGAAACACGATGTCCGGCACCTGGTTCTTGGCGTGGTCGAGGCCCTCCTCGCCGGACTTGGCCACGGTAACCCGGTAGCCGTCGAGCTCGAGCTTGAGCTTGTACATCTCGGCGACAGCCGGGTCGTCTTCGATGAAGAGGACGTTGACGTCCTCATCGACCACTTCACTCATGTCCCCTCCTTAAGCGCCGTATCGCGAAAGTCAACATCGTGTCTGTCACCTTTCCCCCCTTTCCACCGGTGGTAAGTATAACCAAGTTCACCCAATATTCCGAAATTTGCTGACGGGGAAACCACCTCCGTCCGCAAAAACGCAAGTGGTACCATGGCCACAGCGTTTGGCGGAACCGTGCGGGGCTGGCGCGAGAGGAGCGTTTTTTCCAGATGGGATATTTGCGAGGTCTCACCCATGGCGCGATCGCGGGCGCCATCCTCGGGCTGCTCTATGCGCCCGAATCCGGGCTCCATATGCGGCAGCGGGTGTCGCGTCTGCTCGGTCAGGCGGAGGACATGATGGCCGCCGACAGCGGAGCGGCGGCGCCGGTTATGCCCCGTCGGCGGGGCGCCACAGGAACAGAAAGCAGGGCCAGGCGCCCATAGGAGGAGGACGATGGATCAGACCGTGGAGAAGACGATCGACCGGTTGAGCGACCTGCTCGACCGCGCCAACAAGGCGGCTCAGGATCTCGAGGTGAAGGACCGGTTGACGGATGCCGTGGCGGCGTTGCGACGGACCCGTCTCACCCAGGATGAGGACGCCGGCATCGAGCGTTTCGTGACCGGGCTGCTGATCGGGGTGGCCGTCGGCTTCGGGCTCGCCTTGCTGCTCGCCCCCAAGTCAGGCGAGGAGATGCGCGACGATCTGATGCAGCGTGGCATCGAACTGCGCGACCGCGCCGGCGAGCTTGCCCAGCGGATGCCCTTCGGCGACGGCGAGCAGGGTCGGACGGAAAAGGCCTCCACCGACCAGCCAGGCATCGCCTAGGCCGTTTTCAGGGGCGTGGTCGGGCCGGATCCGCTAGTCGTGCGGCTTGCACTGACCGGGCGGAAGCGGTAGACCCGGCAGGCAGTCAGGCGTTGGGCTGGGCGCGGGTGATGGCGTCGGTGCCGGCGGTGGTTTTGGCGCGTTGATGACGCAGTAGACGCCGTCGACGGTAATCTGCGAATAGGTCAGGTTGTAGGGACTGTAGTTGGCCGGAAGCTTGCATAGCGGCCACGGCTGCGCAAGCGTGTTGGGCAGGTTTTCGGTGCCGGTCAGAAAGTAGTTCTGCCCGATCTGGTGAATGCCAGCCGGGACGCTGGAGTACCACTCATCCGGCTTCCCGGCGAGCGCCTGCGTCATGAACTTGTGCCAGATCGGAGCGGCGCCCACGATCCCGGTCGAGTTATGGCTGAGGGGCTTGTTATCGGGATTTCCCACCCAGACGGCGGTCGCCAGGCTGGGGGTGAACCCGACCGTCCAGTTGTCTTTGAAATCGTTCGTGGTCCCCGTCTTCGCCGCCACATGGCGGCCGGGCAGCGTCAGGTCACCGTGGCAGCCGAACGACATGCAGCGGTTGCGATCGTCGGACATGATGCTGGCGATGATGAAGGCGACGCTCGGGTCGACCGCCCGGTACTCGACAGTTTTCGGGTCATAGGTGTAAACGGCGCGACCCAGTCCATCTTTGATGCTGAGGATGGGCGCCTCGCGATGGCGGACGCCGAGCGTCGCGAGGGTTGACGCCGCGGTCGCCATGTCGGCGAGCCGCACCGGGTACGCGCCCAGCGTCAGGCTCATGCCATAGGTATCGGGCGGGCGCGGCTTATCGCACGGTTCCCCCAAACAGGTGAGGCCGAGACGGTGCGCCATGTCGACGACGGCCGGGATACCGGTTCGCAGCTCGACTTTCAGCGCGGGGATGTTCAGCGAGTTGCCCATCACCATCTTCAATGGCAGCGTGCCGTGGAAGCGCCGGTCGTAGTTCAGCGGAATGTACTTGGCGTAACCGCTCATATAGCCGGGCCCATCGCCCCCCGTGGGGAAAACCATCGCGGCGTCGAGGACCGGGCTCATCATGTTGACCTTGCGGCTCTCGATGGCGGCGGTGTAGGTGAAGATCTTGAAGCTCGAACCGGGCGGGCGGGCCACGTCGTAGGCGAAGTTGAACTGCCCGCCGGGCCGGTTGTAATTGTCGCCGCCGACCATGGCCAGCACCTCGCCCGTCTTCGGGTCCATGCTGACGAGGGCCGCGTCGTGGAAGTTGTAGAAATTCCCCTTCTGCGCGATCTGTTCGTGCACGATCTGTTCCGCCTTGTGCTGGAGGTTCAGGTCAAGGCTGGTGTAGACCCGGTAGCCTCGTTGATCGTCGGACCGGATGTTATGTTCCCGGGCCAGCGTCTTTAAGACGTAGTCGACGAAGTAGGGGGCCTCGAACTTGGTGACCGGAGAGAAGACCTGGAGCTTGACGGCGTAGGCGGCCTGGGCTTCTGCCGCAGTGATGAACTTCTCGCCGACCATGGCGGCCAGCACCTGCGCCTGGCGTTGCTTGGCCGACGCGAGGTTGACTACGGGGTTGTATCGGGTGGGCGCCTGGGGCAGCCCGGCCAGCATGGCGGCCTGACCCAGCGAAAGATCATGCGCGTTGGTCTGGAAATAGCTGCGTGCCGCCGCCTCGATCCCGTAGGTCTGGCTGCCATAGAAGATCGTGTTCAGGTACATCTCCAGGATCTGGTTCTTGCTGTACTCGCGGTTCAGCTCGATGGCAAGGATCGCTTCCTTCATCTTTCGCTGGATATCGTTGGGGGCGTTGCTGCCAATGTAGACCTGCTTGATCAGCTGCTGGCTGATGGTGCTGCCGCCCTGCTGAATCTGATGGTGCTGGTAGTTCGCGATTGCGGCTCGAAGGATGCCGCCCACGTCGATGCCACTGTTGCTGTAGAAGGTGCGGTCCTCGGTGGCGAGGGTTGCCTTCACGACCCAGGGCGAGACGTAGTTGAGCGGCACGACGATTCGATGGTTGCCCTCCTTCCCGACGTCGGCGAGCAGCTGGCCATGGCGGTCGTAGATCAGGGTGTCCTGCTGGAGCTTGTTCGAGGACAGGCCGCTGACGGCGGGCAGAGGTCCGACCGCCTGGGCGGTGATCGCGGGGATGCCCATTAAGGGCAGGAGCAGCACCACCATCACGCCGAGGATCACGGTGCGCCGGAAGTCGGCGCGACTGCGCTTTCGCCACCGGTCGACATGGCGCTGGGTGCGCCGACGAGCCGCTAGGCGCTCAGAAACCCGGAGATCCCCGAAAGCAGGAGCCACAGAGAGAGGAGCATAACCGCTCCCCACCCCAGTCCGCTCGCCAGCACCCGGGCGGCAGAGCGGCGCTGACGCCGGATCTGCCGTCGGCGAGCGGCGAGGGACGAGAGGCCGTCTGCGGTGGGTGAGTGGGTCGCGTGCCGGATGCTTATCAATTCAGGCCCCTAAATCGTACCGTTCCTACTCTACGGAAATCTGACTCAGTCATTATAACCTAAGCGGAGCTCCTCTGTACGAAACGGGACCCGGGAATTCGCGTTTGCCTCTGTCCAACGGGCCAGCGGGGCCGTTGGTTACGGCCGTCCGCGGCCGCCGACGCGAGCTTGAGACCAACCTATAATGGGGCAGCGTTGTCAGCCGCAGCTTCGGGCGACAAGAGGGGACCCGGCTCTTGCCGGGAGTGTGGCAAGCCGATCGAGGCGGATGCACGCTTCTGCCGGTTCTGCGGGAAATCGCAGGCCGAGCCTGCCTCCGGGGCCGTCCCATCGGCGAGGATCGGGACCGGTGTGAGGTCGCGACCTGGCCTGGAAGATCGCCTCCAGCAGCTATTTCCACGACATCAGCTTCAGGAGGAGTTCGTGCACGTGGGCAGTATCGCCGCCTTCTTCATGGCCCTGATTGGTTTCGTGCTGGGGTTCTTCACGCCCGCTATGGGAAGCCCGTGGCTGAGCGTGAATTTCCTGCTGGGGTCGCTTGCCCTCCTGCTCTTCCTGATCCTGCGGGAATCCACCCTGAGTTACATTCGGTCCCGTGGCGGCGGGACCTCCGGTTCGGAGGCCGAAAGCACTGGCCGCTACCAGCCCGGACGGCGCGGCAGCGGAGCGCCCGAGATCTCCACCGAAGCCGCCACCGCGGAGTCATCGCCACCGGGCGGTACTCGCCCGCCGGCCGCCCCCCGATAAAAAAACCGGCCCGAAGGCCGGCTTCGACGATGATCGGGCCTCTTAGACGCCCTTCTCGCCTTCGACCGGCTCGCCTGTCGCGGGCTCGTTCTCCGTCATCTCGCGTCCGGCGCCTTCGACATCACCCTTCACCTTCTGGGCCTTGCCTTCCCACTCCATCTTCTTGTCGCCGGTCAGCTTGCCGCCGGTATCCTTGAGCTCGCCTTCTGCCTTGTCACCAAACTCGCCCACGTGGCACCTCCCGCATAATTAGCGCGACATTGCGCTGTTAGCAAAGATGATAGCAGGACAGTTAGGTTCCGTCCATATCCTTAGCCCGGGAGTGGGGGTTCAACTGAGTTCACATCTATTTACTAATCCTGCGTTGAGCCG
>VBEE01000038.1:51635-57759 GCA_005881715.1 Chloroflexota bacterium
CGGCGCACGCCGTCAAGACTGGAAGCGTAAGAGCACTGGAGGCCGCATGGTAACCGCCGTTAAGCGTGAGACCCGACGCGACACGAACATCTCCCTGGACAAGCCGATCTACACCATCAGCGTGGCGTCGGAGATTCTGGAGACCCACCCGCGGACCCTGATGATGTACGAGCACCTCGGCCTGGTGGTGCCCAAGCGCACCTCGACGAACCGCCGACGCTTCTCCCAGCGCGACGTCATGAAATTGCAGACGATCCAGAAACTGACCCGCCAGCATTCCGTCAACCTCGCGGGCGTGCGCTACATCATGAAACTGCTGAAGCTGCTCCACGAGAACCAGCTCCCTGCCCCGGTCGAGCTCCGCGACATCGACGTTTCGCAGCTCGACGTCTAGCTCGCGACCACCCGGCGGCCTACGCTTTTTGCTTAAAGTTTTTTGCGGATCGTTATGCGGAGGGTTCGGCTTTTGCCAACAGTCAGCGCGGGACAATTACTGACTGCGCTCCTGTTGACAAGACTTCTGGGCCTTCCTATAATCCGCATTAGTTCCTTTGCCCCCCTCTTCGGGCCCTCCCTTCGGAGGGCCTTAAACTTTTCTGGGGGTTCTAACGGAGAGGCGTATGCCTTGTAACCATCGGGCCGTATTCCTTTCCACAACTGCGGCGAGATTCACCGGCTTCGTCTATACTGCTTCGCGCCAGGGGGAATGTTATGGAAAGTAAGACGCGGCGTAGCCCGGCCCCCAGCCGGGCGACTCAGGCCGATGAGGACCTGGTCGATGTTCTCCTCGTCGAAGACGACCCCTCCGTTCTGGAGATGTACCGCCTCAAACTTGAGCTCGATGGTTATCGCGTCAACACCGCGCTCGATGGCGAGGAGGGCCTGAAGAAAGCGGGCGACCTGACGCCCGACATCATCTTCCTCGATATTCGCCTGCCCAAAATGGACGGGCTCGAGGTGCTGCGGAAATTGCGCGCGCAGGAGAAAACGCGCGACATACCGGTTATCATCCTCTCTAATTACGATGAAGAGGATCTGGTCGCGCGCGGCTTGCGGCTCGGGGCGCACGAGTACCTCATCAAGGCGCGCACGACGCCGACCAGTCTGTCAGAAGGGATTGAGGATTGGCTAAAGGAGTAACGCGCCGCGCGCCGTCCGATACGAGCCTCTCGCTCGACAAGCCGATCTACACGATCAGCGTTGCTTCGGAGATTTTGCAGACACATCCCCGAACGTTGATGATGTACGAGCATCTGGGCCTGGTCGTTCCCAAGCGCACCTCCACCAACCGCCGCCGTTTTTCGCAGCGCGACATCCGCAAGCTGCAGGCGATCCAGACCCTGACGCGCCAGCATGGCGTCAACCTCAACGGCGCCCGCTACGTGCTGCGTTTGCTTCGAATCCTGGTCGACAACGGGCTGCAGGCCCCAGCGGAACTGCGCGAGCTCGACGTCAAAGAACTGGACGTCTAGAAACAGCGGGGCCTCCACCCAGAGCGCAGGGTCGCCGTCAACCGGGAGCGCTCGTTACACCGGCGAAACATCTGTGCAGCGATGTGATGGCCGAAATGTTGGCTTTGATTGCTCTCGATACTTTATGAGCACGCATGAGCTTTCGGCCGGATAGCCCGCTGAATCGGCTCGTCATCCTCTGGCCCGGGGTCCCGATCGCAGCCTGCGCACTCGGGTTCGTGCTGGCCGTCGTCGAAGTCTCGGAGACCCACAACGGGTCCTTCGCGGCGCTCGCAATCGCCATGGGCTGCGGGCTGGCATTCAGCGTTGGCTTGCTCTTCCACAGCTTCTTCATCGAGTGGATGGAGGTCACGGTCACCCGTGAAGGCATCGCGGTACGCCCGGTCGGCCATGCGTGGCTCAATCGTCGGCCTCGCCTGGTTCCCTGGAACCGGGTCCAGGGGATGAATCAGATCATCACCCGCGAGGGGGGCCACCTGGAGATCGCGGCCGGGAGCCAGGTCCTGAAATTGGATCGCGCCCTGTTTCGCGCCGATACGTTTGCCAGCCTCTCTGCCGCCCTTGCCCAGCAAACCCGCCAGTGGGGCGCGGCCAGCTACGACGAGGAACTAGCGGCGGCCTGAGCCGGCGGGTCGCTAGCTGCGGTAGTAGACCTGGGCGGAGTGCACGGCTTGCCGGTAGCTGCCGTAGCGAGCCTGTAGCGTAGTGCGGTCGCCATACCAGGGGTCGTTGATGTAGAGAGTGCGACCGGCGTGGCCGGTGATCACCACGAAGTGCATGCCGCCGTAGAGCCGCACTTCGGCGACGACCAGACGGCCCGCATCGAGTTGAGCCTCGACCATCGTTTGCGGTGGCAGGTCTTCGATGTCCTGGTCGTCGGTGCGCAGCTGCGACACCATGCCGGGCACGTGCAGCCATTTCCAGCGCACGGTTCCCTGGGTCGCGGCGGCCGCCTGACGCCAGAGCAGCAGGTCGTTCTCGAGGTAGCCGCCGTTTGCCGTAAGCCAGCGGTTGAGCGTCCCCGGGTTGGTGGAGTAGCCGTAGGCGGCCGTGACCATCGTCACCGCGGTCAGCGCGCAGCCGGCCGAGCCGATGGTGTCCACCCGATCACTGCCCAGCGCCTGCCGGGACCACTGCGCGGATCGCTGGCTGAAGGTTGGAACGGCCGGGCCGGCCAATGCCCCCAGGCTGCTCCCCAGCCAGGCCGCGACGGCCAGCATCACTGCCGCCAGCGCCCGGCGCCGACCCCTCTCCACGGCGCCATCTTACGGGCGAGGCGAGGTCAAGTCCAGTGCCGGCGGTGTGGGCTTTGAATCGTTACCAGTTGGTGACAGTGTGGGTCAGGGAAGCAGGCTCTTGAGGTCGCCGGTGTGGCCGGCCAGCGCCAGGCGGACGTCCAGGACGTCGTCGGCGCTGATGGAAACCCCAAGGTCCGCGGTTGGCTCGTCCCGAACGTCGATCACCGGCGCCTCGGTCTCGGTTTCGGCCGCGAAGGCGACGGCGATCACCCGGGTGTCCTGGCAGTGGGCACACGTCACCTTCACCAGCGACTGGTCGTCGTGGTGGGTCACCATCTCGAGCTGGCAGTCGGCCAGGCTCCGCCCGCACTTCGGGCACTGGAAGCGACCAGCCTGGCGCCGGAGGATATCAAGAACGTCCACAATTTTTTCGTACCCCGGAGCAGGCGAAGTAAACCAGCAAAGCTGATAGCCGCGCCCCGGTGTAAGCGACCAATGGCTGAGCCTCAGTTGATGCTAGACCGATCGTTTGCCGGTGCGCGTGCCGCCAGCGATACTCGCGCCGCATGCGCCTTCCGGTCTTTGTGGGCGCCGGGGCGATGACCACCGGAATGTTGTTGCTAGGGGGTCTCCTGGCAACCGAGTTGAATCCTATGCCGGTCGTCAATGTCGACGCCATGGAGATCGACGGCGCGTCGGTCCTCTCGGCCCCACTGCCGCAGGTGTCACCGCGGCCGCAGCTGGCCGTCAGGGTCAGCCGTCCCCTGGACCCCGGTGATTGGCACCTGGCGGTAGACGGCCATCCGGTCGCCCTCGCGGCGAGCGCGCGCGGCGCCGAGCTGCGCGTGAAGATTCCAGGTCCCCTGCCGTTGGGCAGCCGCCACACGATGCAGCTGACCGCCGGCGCAATGCAGATTCGCGTCGCGTTCCAGGTGGTGCCACCGCTCAGCGCGGCGATATCGATGCACCTCTATCGTTTGCAGGCCGACTCGCCCATCAGCGTGGCGGCAACCATCCGCTTCTCCCGGGCGGTCGCCGACCGGGCGCAGGCGCAGGCGCACCTGACGGTTACGGGGAAGCCGACCTTTACCTGGCGCGACGCACAGACGGTCGACGTCGTCTCGACGGGCTTCGGTCTGTCCGACCATGCCGTGGTGATGATCGACTCCGGCGTCGATGCCGCGGACGGAACGCGCAGCCGTAAGTTTCAGAGCGCCGGCATCTCGATCCCCTCGACGCTGACCCAGGTTGTGCCCGGTCGCATGGTCCAGATGTACTACGTCAACACGGACGACGGCCGCGCCTCGCTGTTTGCGCACCTGGGCCAGATCGACGTGCTCAGCCCCGCCTGGTATGACGCGAACGCCAACGGCAGCATCACAGGTTATGCGCGGCGGGACGTCATCGACGCCGCCCATGCGAACAAGGTTGGCATCATTCCACTGGTCGTCAATAAAGATGTTGATCCGGGCGTGGGTCATGCCATTCTGGCCGACCCGAATCATCGCGCCGCCCTGTGCGCCAACCTCGTCAACGAGGCTAAGGCCTATGGCTACGCCGGGTTCCAGCTCGACTTCGAGCAGATCCTGTGGACCGATCGGGACCTGCTTACCGAGCAGGTTCGGGATTGCGCCGCCAGCTTCCACACCGCGGGTCTGAACCTCTCGATCGCGGTCATCCCTCGGCTACCTGGCGACGACAGCGCAACCGGGTCGCTCCTGAACTACTTCCGTCAATGGTCCGGCGCTTACGATTTCGCCGCGCTGGCGAAGGCCGCGGACTTTCTCTCCTTTATGACCTATGACGAACACAATGGCGTGACGGTGCCCGGCGCCGTCTCCGGCACCCCATGGATGCGGCGGGCGCTGGACTTTTCGATGCAGGGCGTCCCGCCCGACAAGGCGACGATCGGCTTACCGACCTACTACCACGACTGGACCGGCGTTGGGCGTTTGACCTCGAGCTCGTATGCGGACGCGATGATCCTGGCGCAACAGCACGGTGTCACCCCGGCCTATGACGCGACGGAAGAGGAGATGCATTTTGGTTACGACGCCTATGGCGCTCACCACGAGCTCTGGATCCAGAGCACCGACACGCTGCGGCGAAAGCTGCCCTTGATGTACGAGTACGGCCTCAAGGGCATCAGTGTTTGGCGGCTGGGGTTCGAAGACCCGTCGTTCTGGAGCTTGATCCCACCCCGGCGTTAGGTGCGGTGTGCTCGGGCTGGCCGAGTGGGGGAAGGAGAAGGTCGTACAGCTGCTGCTGGCGCTGGCGGGCGCGCTCGTAGACCGCGTGAAGGCTGGCCCGCGGCCGGTGGTTTCGACCGCGCGCTGGTGCTGACGACCACAGTCGAGGCAGCCGGCCCAGCGCCTCGAGCGCAAGGAGCGCGGCGCCCCGACTCGAAGCCTCGGTTTGCGGGGACGTCATCACCGGCAGCTTGAGCGCGTCGGCCAGCATCTGCCTCCAGGCGGCGGAGTGAATCAGCTGGCCGCCGGTCGCGATCACGGCGCGCGGGCGGGGAACGACGTGCTCGATGGCGGTGGCCACGGCGACGAGCTGATACGTGATCGCCTCCATCGATGCGCGCACCATCTGCGACGGCTGACTGCCGAGCGACAGTCCCGCGATCACCGCCCGGGCGTCGCCGCGCCAGTTGGGACTTCGCTCCCCCGCCCAGAACGGGAGCACGGTGAGGCCGTGGCTGTCCGGCGCGATGGCGGCAGCCTCCCGCTCCAGTTGTTTCTTGTGCTTGAGACCGAGTCCGGCAGTGAACCAGCGGATCACGTTGCCGCCCTCGCTTAGCGCACCGCCCAGGACGAATCGCTTTTTGTCGAGGCGATAGACGAAGGCGCCCCAGGGGACCGTCAGGTGGTTTCGGTCGAGGATCACGCGTAAGGCGCTCGAGGTGCCAATGGTGGCGCAGAGCCAACGGGGGTCGACGCAGCCGGCACCCACGTTCGCGAGCGCGCCGTCGCCCAGCGGGAGGAACCACGGGATGTCGCGCAGCTGCGGCCAGCGTTTGGCGAAGGTTGGGCGCAGGGAAGTGATTGGCTGGTCGCGATCCGTCAGCGGTGAGAGGTGCTCGGCGCCGATACCCGTAATCTCGAGTGCCTGCGCGTCCCACTGACAACGATGGATGTCGAACAACCCGGTGCCGGACGCGATCGAGACGCTCACCCGATAATCGCCCAGCAACCGGTGATAGAGATACTCCGCGAGTGAGATCCAGCGAGCCGTGCGAGCCACCGCCGGCCGGCGGGTCGCCTGCAGCCAGCGAAGCTTTGCCGGCCAGAAGCTCGCATGGAAGAAGCAGCCAGTGCGGCTGTGGTAGGCGCGCTCGTCGAATTGAGTGCGCAGGTTTCGCGTTTCGGATGCGCTGCGCGTGTCGGCCCAGGTGAGCAGCTCGGTGGT
>VBEE01000056.1:0-3330 GCA_005881715.1 Chloroflexota bacterium
AGTCGCCGATGACACCGCGATCGATGAGGGCGCGGATCACACGGTAGGCCTGCTTGTGCCGGAGCGAGACCTGCGATCCGCGAGCCTCCGCATTACGCGGCGATGCCACCTCCAGCCCCAGGTCGCGACAGGTCTCGTCCACCAGACGGATAAAGAGGTCGCCAAGCGCCATCGACTTGCGGCGGGCCTCCCCTTGGTCGACGCCCAGCCACAGGTCGATCGCCACTTCCAGCGCCATCACGCTGAGGACCGGCGGCGTGCCGGCCAGCTGCCGCGCCATGCCGGCGGCGGGTCGGTATTCGCGCTCGAAGGCAAAGGGCGCGGCATGGCCCATCCAGCCAGAAAGGGGTGAGCGCATCGCGTCCTGCAATGCGCTCGCGATGAAGAGGTACGAAGGTGCCCCCGGTCCGCCGTTGAGGTATTTGTAGCCGCAGCCCACAGCGAGGTCGACCTCGCAGCCATTGAGGTCGATCGGCACGGCGCCGGCGCTGTGCGAGAGATCCCAGAGCACCAGGGTGCCGTACTTGTGGGCGGCCGCGGTTAGCCGGCGCATGTCCTGGATCGCGCCGCTGGCATAGTCGACGTGGGTCAGCATCAACACGGCGACGCTGCCGTCCAGCGCGGCGTCAAGCTGGCCGCGTTCCACCAGCCGAACCGCGTNTCGGTCAGCCCCTGCGCGACGTAGAGATCAGTCGGAAAGTTGGCGGTATCGGTCAGGATGAAGTGGCGTCCAGGTTGCAGTCGGAGCGCGCCGGCTAGCAGCTTGAACAGGTTCACCGATGTGCTATCGGCGACGATCACCTCACCGGGCCGGGCGCCGATCAGCCGGGCGATTTTGTCGCCGATCCGGACGGGCGCCTCGATCCAGTGGGCGTCGTTCCAGCTGCGGATCAACCCGTCGCCCCACTCCTCGGCGACGACTTGATTCAGCCTGGAGACGGTCCGCCGCGGTAGCGCGCCCAGGGAATTCCCGTCGAGATAGATGAGCCCGTCGGGAACGACGAACTCCTCGCGAATGGCCGCCAGCGGATCCTGCCGATCGAACGACAGACAGGTCTCGCGGTCCACTGTGCGATTATGCGGCCCCCCACCACGACCCCCCACAGGGGGGAAGGGAGATTAGAAGTGGCTTGGGCACCAGGGTGCCCGGTTGGTGGCGAACATGGCATCGGCTCGCGCCACCGCTCCCGGTTGCAACTCCTCGACCCGGCCTGCTTCCATGAGGGTGCGAAAGCGGTTGCCGCCCAGGTAGACAGCGGCGAGGTCGGCCACGTCGATGGCGAGATCGGGGTTGCCGTCGTGCCGCCGGCATTCAGCCGTGTGGGGGCCGCCATTGAGCTCGAAATGGCCGTCATTCCAGGGACAGAACGCGTCGCGGACGCGCAATCCGAGGCGTCCCTCGGCGGCGTACCGGCGTCCGGCCAGAGCCGTAGGAACGTCCACCAGGCGTACCCAGAGGCCATCTTCGATCCTGGTCTTTGGTTGCCGAGAGTCGGCCAACAGGAAGCGCAACGGCTCATCCACGGGCCGCATCTCCGCCGACACCCGTGCCATCAAGTCCACATCCAGCAGGTGGCGCCAGAGCGCCGCGTAGGCCTCGGGCGAGGTGGCGACCAGCATTTCGAGGCGCAGCACCCCGTTCGGGCCCGAGGCGTCCCAGGCCAGCTTGATCCGGTAAACCGCAAAGCCGGATGGGTTGTCGTCGATCTGGTAGAGCACCCGATAGTGTGGGCTGGCGCCCTCCCGGTGCAGCTCGAGGTCAGCCAGCTCGCTGCGGATCCAGCGCTCATCAAGTCGGAGCATGCCCGGTTGGTCGCGCCGGGCTTGCTCCCAGATGCGGGTGAATGCCCCAACCGCGGTTGGCACGTCCACCATGGCCAGTCGTCCGCTGCCGGTGAGGGCTTTTGCAAAGCCCGCATGAGACCGATCGACCTCTACGGCCGCCTGGTAGGTCGCCAGGCCGTAACCAAAACGCCCGTAGATCGGTGCCTCGGAGGCATACAGAGCCGCCAGCGGCTCACCCCGCTCGTGCATGTCATCGAGCTGGCGCCGCATCATCGCCGTCAGCAGTCCCCGCCGGCGATGCGTGCTCAGCACGCTCACCCGGGTGACCCCGCCGCACGGCAACGTGCCTCCCGGCACGGTCATCTCGTAGGAGAAGATGCCCGCTGTGGCGACGATCTCCGGGCCATCGAAAAACGCCAGCGTGCGGTCGAACTCGGTGATCTCCCGGGAGACCGCCAGCTCCTCGTCGGTCGGGAGCGACGCGCCAAAGGCTCGACGCATCAGCGTCGAGTAGGCGCGCTGCTCTTCCGGTCTGACCGGCCGGAGCTTAAGCCCCGGGGGCGCGCTTATCGCTGGACCAGCGCCAGGGCGCGGCAGGGGCTTCCCGATCCTTTGACCAGTTTCAGCGGGGCGACCAGCAGGACGGCCCCAGTCGGTGGGAGCTTCGCCAGGTTGGCCAGTTGGGTGAGGCCGTATTTGTTGGCGCCCAGCAGGAATTGATGGCAGGGGAAAGGGGGATTGAACGAGTGCGCCGCGCCCGCATCCGTTCCCACGGTCTCGACGCCGACCCCGACGACCGGACTCTCGCTGGCCAGCCACCTGGCGAGATCGATATCAATCCCCGGCGTATGGGGTCCGGTCTCGTTGGCGTTCAGGAATGCCTTCTGGTCATTCGCCCGCGTGTCCCAGCCCGTGCGGTAGAGCAGCCAGCAGCCCTCCGGAAGCGAGCCATGCCGTCGCTCGAACGCCCGAATGTCATTCATGGTCAACAGATAGTCAGGGTTGGCCTGCGCCTCCCGTGACTTGTCGATCACGACCGCCGGGCCGACCAGCCGCCTGACCGGCACCTGGGCCACATCATCCCTGTCTTTGCCGGTTATCCAGTGAATGGGCGCGTCGAAATGGGTGCCGGCGTGTTCACCACCTTCGAACCAGTTCCAGTACCAGGCGGGTCCCTTCTCGTCGTAGTGACTGATCTCGTGCGTCCGCCAGTTCGGGGTGTTCGCAAATGGCGGCGGCAACTGGATCATCGGCGTCGCCTCTGAGAGTGGCTGGGTCAGGTCGATGACGTCGATCGAACCGGACATCAGGCTCTCGACGAAGGACGCCAGGGTGTCGACACCGGTCCCGCCGGCCGACGCGAGTGGCCGGGGCGTCGCCCCACGCGAGCCGCGCTCAAGTGCGTTGCGAGCGTTTGAGACGTCGGAACGTGCCATACGAGCGTTTGAGGCGGTTTCTTTACTCAAGTCACTCCTCCCTTGATTTCAGCGCCGGAATCGTCGTCGGCTGTTCCTTGGTGAGGCGGGTCGGACGGCGTAGCCGGTC
>VBEE01000056.1:3338-23308 GCA_005881715.1 Chloroflexota bacterium
GAAATTCGAAGCGGTTCTCCAGCATGTGGATATCCATCAGGAAGCTCTTCGGCATCTCCGCCTCCACCTTGGCGACAATGCAGCTCAACTCATCGACGTTGAGCGCGTCGATGGCGGCTGCCTCGAAATCGTCGAGCTCGCGTACGGTCCGCGCGTGCGGGAAGCCGGCCGCCTTGGCGATCCCAGCCAGGTCGGTGCCAGTTGAGGTTGCGGTAGTGAACCATTTGTAGCCGCCCGGCGCTCCGCCGCCCACCGACAGTAAGGTCTCGTTGTCGAAGATGACGTGGACGAGATTGTTGGGCCGGGAGCGGGCCAGGGTGGTGAGTCCCCCCAGGTTCATCAGGACCGACCCATCACCGTCGATCACCACCACCTTACGGTCGGGCTGCGCCAGGGCGATACCGAGCCCGACGGACGAGGCCAGTCCCATCGCGTGCTCCAGGTAAAAGAAGTTCGCCCGATGTCCGAGCGAGTAGAGCTCGGCTGCCACCGCGCCCATGATGGTCACGACGGCGCAATCCACCAGCTCCGGATAAATGGCCTTCAGGCAGTCGATCCGCTTCAACGGGGCTCCTCCCACATCAAGTCGCGGCTGAGGAGCAACGCAACCGGCGAGAGGGAGCTCTGCGCCAGGGTCATCGCCTTGGCCAGCCTGGGCTCGACGTCATCTGGCCGGGTCAGGTCGTCGCGGGCGATGTGCAGCGCATCGAGGACGGGACGCGTGTGCTTGCCGCCCTCGGTCTGCCACGGATCCTTCTCTCCGAAGCCACCGCGGTCTGTGATCAGCATCAGCAGAGGGATCTTGTAGAGGAGAGACACGCCCACGATGCCGTTGATCGCCTGCAGGAATCCGTGGTTTTGCATCAGCATCGCCGACTTCACGCCGGCGAAGTGCGCGCCGGCCGACACGCCGACCCCTTCTTCCTCCTTGGCCAGCCGCACGAGCGTCATGTCGGGATCCTCGTCCGCCATTCGGATCAGGTGCACCAGCCAGGTTTCTGGGAGAGCGCTGACCATCCGGACACCCACACCCTTGATGGCGTCGTAGACCACCTGCGAGTTCGCCACGGAAACAGGCACGTAAAACACCCTCCTGAGGTTCGAGTGGATTCTATCGGGGTGCGTCGGGCATTCGAGCCCTGACGTAACGGCGGGTGCCATTGGTTCGTTGTATCGGGGTGGCTCGCCATGCACTTATGAGAATCGGCGCTTTCCTGATGCTCCTGGCCGTTACGAGCTGCGCCACCCCCGGATCGGGGACTATGCATCCAAGTACGCCGGCAAGATCCTCCGGTGCGGCCACCATCTCGCTGGTCAGCGTGCGGATGGTCAGTCGCCTCGTTGGATGGGGCCTTGCCGGGCCTTCGGCGGGGGGTGCCGCGCTAGCCATCGGCACCACCGTCGTCCGGACAGCGGACGGCGGCCGCCACTGGGCCACTGTTCTGCGGGCGGATGGCGTCGTGACCGCCGACTTCCACGACTCGGCGCGGGCCTGGGTGCTCCTGGTGATTGGTTCCGAGAGTACGGCAAGTCGCGAATCGGTCGTGGTGGCCTCGACTGCCGACGCCGGCGCTACCTGGCAGCGGACAGCCCGGCTTGGGGTCGACGGTGTGGCCACACGAATCCAGTTCGTCGACACCTCGCACGGGTGGGTGTTTGCACAGCCGAGCGCGGGCGGGGCGGTCGGCGCGCAAGACACGACGCTCTACCGAACCGTCGACGGCGGACAGCGCTGGCAGGCGGTGAAACCCGCAAGCCAGGTGCGACAGAATCCGGATATTCGCGGCACACTACCCGAGGCTTGCGCCGGTGGCGGTCCGATCAGTGAGCCCGTGTTTTTGGATGCGCAGACCGGCTGGCTTGGTGGCTTTTGCGACCGAGTATTTCTCTATGCAACGCGCGACGGGGGCCTCAGTTGGGCCCCGCAGAACCTTCCAGCCTTTCCAGGACCTGCATCCACCGTGTCACCGGCGGCCTACCTGCAGTATGGGGTCGGCTTCCTGTCGCACCCGTCAACCAACGAATTCGTTGCCTTCGTTCACCGGGGGATTACCACGGGAGCGAATGGGCTTCAAGATTCAGCGATGTACAAAAGCCGCGACCTTGGAGCATCATGGAACGCCGTCCGCCTTCCAGCCGCCCTGCTCGCCGCAGACTTCATCGATTCGGAGCACGGCTGGATGATCGGACTCGGCCCGGACGGCGAATTAGGGCATCTCTCGCTCTATGCCACGGTTGATGATGGCCAGAGCTGGCGCTTGCGCTCCGGACAGGTTGACTACCTATTTACCCGCGAGCTGAACTTCGTCGATGAGACGACGGGCTTCATCAGCAGCGGTCCGGTCAAGGACAAGCCTGGCTTTCTAGCTCGGACGACGGACAGCGGCGCGACCTGGCAGCCGTTAAGCACCACGATCAACTGAGATCAGCCCCGCGGATCTGCACGCGTTCCCGACCGACCGTATGATGGGGGCCGTGCAGGTCCTGGGCAGCATCCTGGAGGCCGTCGGGCACACGCCGCTCGTGCGGCTCCATCGCATCACCGCCGGGCTTCGCCCGACGATCCTGGCCAAAGTCGAGACCCTGAATCCGGGCGGCAGTGTAAAGGACCGGATCGGGCTCCGGATGATCGAGGATGCCGAGCGACGCGGGCTGCTGAAGCCGGGGGGGGCCATGCACTTGCCATCGCGGCGGCACTCAAGAACTACCGAATGATCTTCGTGATGGCCGACAAGCAGTCACCGGAAAAGATCGCGTTGCTGCGCGCCTACGGCGCCGAGGTGGTGGTTTGCCCGACGGCGGTCCCCCGAGACTCCCCGGAGAGCTACTACTCGGTGGCCGAGCGGCTCAGCCACGAGATCCCGGGGGCCTTTCAGCCGAACCAGTACTTCAACCAGGCCAACCCGCAAGCCCACTATGAAACCACCGGCCCGGAAATCTGGGCGCAGACCGAGGGAAAGGTCGACGTCGTGGTAGCCGGCCTCGGGACTGGCGGCACGATGACCGGTGTCGCCCGCTTCCTGAAAGAGAAGAAACCGTCGGTGATGACGGTGGGGGCCGACCCGGAGGGGTCCTTGTACTCTGGCGATGTCGCGAAGCCTTACAAGGTCGAGGGCATCGGTGAAGATTTCATCCCGGGGACGATCGACCTGACGCTGATCGATCGGATCATATCGGTGAACGACCGCGACTCCTTCCTGATGGCTCGGCGCATCACCCGGGAGGAGGGCATCCTGGTGGGCGGCTCGGCGGGCACGGCGATGAAGGCGGCCGTCGATGTGGCCCGCGAACTCGACGAGAAAACGCTGATGGTCGTCATCCTGCCGGATACCGGTCGCAACAACCTGAGCAAGATCTACAACGACGAGTGGATGCGGCAGAACGGTTTTGTCGAGCGATTCCCGCGCCAGCTCGTGCATGACGTGGTCACCTCGCGCGAGCGTGAGATGCCCGAGTTGATCACGGTATCGTCGCGGGAAAAGGTGGGCCGGGCGATCGATCTGCTGCAGGAGTACGGCATCTCGCAAATGCCCGTCACGGAGGATGGTAGCGGCCGGAGCAAGAAGCTGGTCGGCAGTATCCAGGAACGAACCCTGCTGGACCGGGTCTATCGCGATCCGGGCCTGATCGAGACCACCGTCGGGGCGGCCATGGACGGGCCCTTCCCGACGATCACCGCCGGGGCGCACGTCGACGAGGCCTTCAACGCATTGCTCGGCGGCGCCACCGCCCTGGTCGTCATGGATCAGGACCGGCCGGTCGGCATCATCACACGGCTCGACCTGCTCGAGTTCATGGCTCACACCCGCCCGTCCCGGTGAGCGGCGAGAGCATGCCGGGTTTCTCGACCCGCGCGGTTCACGCCGGGCAGGAGCCCGATCGGTCGACTGGCGCCGTCGTCGTTCCGATCTACCAGACGTCGACCTTCGCCCAGGAGGCGGTGGGCAAACATCGCGGCTATGAGTACTCGCGCACAGGGAACCCCACCCGGGCGGCCCTCGAACAGTGCATCGCCTCCCTGGAAGGCGGCGCCCATGGGCTGGCCTTTGCATCCGGCATGGCGGCGGAAGCCGCCATCATGCAGCTGCTCAAGCCCAACGATCACACGGTGGCCGTCGACGACCTCTACGGCGGTACCTACCGTCTTTTTCGCCGGGTCCTCGAGCCGATGGGACTCAGTTTCTCGTTCGTCGACGGCTCCGACCTGCAGGCGGTCGAGCGGGCGCTCACGGACCGGACCCGGATGGTCTGGGTAGAGTCACCCACCAATCCGCTGCTCAAGCTGGTCGACATCGAGGCGGTCAGCAAACTGGCACACGCCAACAAGGCACTGGTAGTGGTCGACAACACCTTCATGAGCCCGTACTTTCAACGACCGCTCTCGCTCGGCGCCGACATCGTCGTGCACAGCGCCACGAAGTACCTTGGGGGGCATAGCGACGTCATTGGCGGAACCCTCGTGGTCAACCGCGAGGATCTGCTGGAGCAGCTGGCCTTCCTGCAAAACGCGCTGGGCGGCGTCCCGGGGCCACTTGATGCCTGGCTCGTGCTTCGTGGACTCAAAACGCTCGCCGTCCGGATGCGCGAGCACGATCGAAACGCCCGGCTGGTGGCCGCGTTCTTGAGCGAGCATCCAAAAGTCGCGCGGGTGTTCTATCCGGGGCTGCCGAGCAATCCGCAACGCGAGCTGGCGCGACGCCAGATGTCCGGCTTTGGCGGCATGATCTCGTTCGAGGTGAAGGGCGGCCTGGAACCCGCGCGACGGGTCGTCGAGCGGACTCAGCTGTTCACCCTGGCGGAGAGTCTCGGCGGTGTCGAGTCCTTGATCGAGCTCCCGGCGGCGATGACGCATTCGTCCATCCCGACGGAAACCCGCAGAGCCCACGGCGTGGCAGATGGGCTGGTCCGACTGTCGGTCGGTATCGAGGACGTTGCCGATCTGATCTCAGACCTTGACCGGGCGCTGGCCGAGGCGTGAAGCTCAGCGGTAAGGGAGGTGTGAAGTGTTAGTTCAGATCAATTTCGCGAACATCCTGGTTGCCATCATCCTTTTGCTCCTGGGATTCGCCGTCTTCACCCGGCATCGCATTGCGTCGCTTGTGGTCGGCGGCTTTCTGGTGGTGCTCGCTGCGCTCAGCATCCTCGCCTTCCTGCATATCTTTGCGGTCCAGGCCTCCCCGATCAAGATTGGGTAGGGAGCCTCCGCCCCGACCGCCTCAGCCCGGCGAGCCGGTTCCCGGGACCCAGGCCCCGCCGGCGCCGCCAACACCGGAACGGCCGCCTCCCGGACGACCGCCTCAAACGCTCGCGTCGCACTAAAAGCGCGGCTCGCGTGGGCGGGCGGGCCCGAACCCGTCACTTTCTCGTAACCCGATCGGTCGGTTCGAGCTCGAAAAGGCCGGGTAGACTCGAATCGATGGACGTCCTCAAGATCACGCCGCGGGGTTATTGCCACGGTGTCGTCGAGGCGATCCGCGCCGCCAAGCAGACGGCGAAAGCCCATCCGGGGGAGAAGAT
The DNA here is from genome assembly GCA_005881715.1 of Chloroflexota bacterium. GTDB lineage: Bacteria > Chloroflexota > Dormibacteria > CF-121 > CF-121 > CF-13. The sequence continues at coordinate 8,856 of VBEE01000056.1, forward strand.
CCGGATGCTGGGTTACCTCGTCCATAACACGCACGTCACCGACGAACTGCAGGACAACGGCATCGAGCTAGTCGACAGCGACAACCGTCTCGAAGGGCTCGAAACCATCGACGGCGGTACCGTGATCTTCACGGCCCACGGCGTCTCGCCCGCGGTCAAGGCCAGGGCTGCCGAGCGCGGACTGAACATGGTCGACGCCACCTGCTCTGATGTCGTCGTCACGCACGACCTGGTCCGGGACCTGTGCGAGCGCGGATACGACGTCGTCTACATCGGCCGGCGGGGGCACCCGGAGCCGGAAGGGGTGATCGGCGAGGCTCCGGGCAAGGTCCACCTGGTCCAGGACCCACGGGATGTGGACGCACTCGACATCAAGAACGACAAGATCGCGGTCACCTGTCAGACCACGCTGAGCATCTGGGACACGGCGGCGATGATCAAGCGGGTCCGCGACAAGTACCCGCAAACCGAAGCCTACAACGAGATCTGTCGGGCCACCCAGGACCGGCAGGAAGCGGCGGTGGAGGCGGCAAAGGAATGCGACGTCGTGATCGTCGTGGGCAGCGAGCGCAGCTCCAACTCCAAGCGGCTGGTGCAGGTGGTGCGCGAACTGGCGCACAAGCCCGCCTACCTGGTGGACACGGCGAAGGACGTCAAGCCCGAATGGTTGCAAGGGAAGCACCGCGTTGGCGTCACATCCGGGGCGTCGACGCCAACCCAGTTAACCCGCGAGGTCATCGAGCTCCTCGAGGCTCTTTAGCCAAACCGCGCTAGACTGCGCCGGTCGCTGACGTTTTAGTTCCAGTACCTCAAGGGGTGAACACATGCGCCTGTACCCCGACCTCTACAGCCGCCGCTTTGCCTGGATGCTGGCCGACCTGCTGATGGTGGGCTGGATCTACTTGTGTGTTCAGGCCGGACTCTGGGTCAACAACCTGGTCCTGCAGCTCGACGCGCTGGCCCAGGGCGTGATCAGCGCCGGCAAGACGTTCGACAGCTGGATCCTGTCGTTTAACCAGGGGATCCCAAACGGGGTGCCCTACCTGTCGGATTTCCTGCACCGGACGGCCGAAGCCCTCAAGACGCATTCGGGCGATCCGCTGATTTCCGCCGGGCAGGCGGGCTCCCGTGGGATCCACCTCCTGGCGCTGATCCTCGCCATCATCGTCACCTCGATCCCGCTGTTGTTCGCCCTGCTGATCTTCGTGCCCCGGCGGGTGCGGCTGATCTACGACATGCAGGGCGTCCATGTCACGCTCCGGCGCGCGCTGGCCCGGCCGGAGCTGACCCCGCAGATGCTGGAGATCCTGGCCGGACGGGCCATCTACACGCTGCCCTACCAGCGCCTGCTGGCCTATTCCAGAAACCCGGCCGAGGACTGGTATCTGCGACGGTTTGAGCCCCTGGCGCGAGCCGAGCTGGAGCGCCACGGCCTGACCGTGGAACGCTATTTCGGCGTCCGTCCCGCACTGGAGGCCTGACCCGCCCGAGCAAGAAAGCCAGCTTCGCGCAGGTTGCTCTGGAGAGCCGCCTCGGCGGACTTCTTGCCATGGCCATTCAGCCACCACTCCAAGCCACCACCCCGGAATTCGTGCCAATCGCGCCGGCGCGGACCGAAGATTCTGGACTGCCGGTCGCCCGGCTGGCCGACCTTCTCCTGAAACACATCTACTTCAAGTCGCCGCTGTCAGCCAAGGACTGGGCGGCGGCGCTCTGTCTGCCCTACAGCACGGTCACACCGGCCATCCAGAGCCTGGTCGAGCAGGGCTGGTGCCAGACCATCGGCCGGATGGCCGGGCCGGCGATGAGCCACGATTTTGGCGAGTCGCTCGGATACCTGATCAGCGATCCCGGACGGCTCCGAGCCCGCGACGTGCTGGCGCGCGACCACTATGTTGGGCCGGCGCCCGTCCCGTTTCTGCAGTACGAGACGTCGGTTCGCGCCCAGGTCAGCCAGGCTGACGTCACGGCCGCGTGGCTGACGCGAGCCCTACAGCACCTGACCTTGAGCAACGACCTGCTGGTGCAACTCGGGCCGCCAGTCAATGCCCGAGCGCCGCTGTTCCTGTACGGCGCGCCCGGAAACGGCAAGACCACCATCGCGGAGGCCTGCGCGGAGCTGCTCGGTGAGCCGATCTACATCCCCTACGCCATCGACATCGAAGGCCAGGTGATGCGGCTCTACGATCCGCTGCACCACCAGCGCGTCCAACGGCAGCTGCCCATGAACTTCGATGCGCGCTGGGTCTTGATCAAGCGCCCCTTCGTCAAGGCGGGCGGCGAACTGACCACCGCCCAGCTGTCCCCGTCCTTCGACCCGCTGATGCGTTACTACGAGGCGCCGATCCAGCTGAAGGCCAACGGCGGGATCTTCCTTCTGGACGACTTCGGCCGGCAGGACTCCTCGCCGCGCGCCCTGCTCAACCGCTTGATCGTTGCCCTGGAGCGGCGGATCGATTACCTGACCTTGGCTGGTGCGGGAATGGCGGTGGGGGCACCCTTCGAGGCGATGGTCGTGTTCAGCACGAACCTGGAGCCGGGATCGCTGGTAGATGAGGCGTTCCTGCGGCGTGTTCGCTACAAGATCCATGTGCCGGACCCGACTCCTATGGAATTTCGACAGATCTTCGAGCGAGCCTGCAAGGAGTTCGAGATCGTCTTCAGCGAGGCGGGCTACAACTACGTGCTCGACCGCTACTACAAACCCTTCAAGCGGCCATATCGTGGGTGCCAGCCGCGGGATATCCTCAACCAGTTGGATGAGGTCGCCTACTTCCTGGGTCGCCCGCCACGGCTGGAGCCGGATCTGATCGACCTCGCCTGCCGCTCCTACTTCGTGCAAGCGTAGGCTGACGGCACGGATCGCACGTCAACCGCCGAGCTCCTCGGGCTGGTCGCCGGCAAGCGCGGGCACTTTCGGCTGGAGTCCGGGCATCACGGCGATTCGTGGCTCGAGCTTGATCAATTTTTCCTTCGGCCGGCGCTATTGCGGCCGTTCGTCGGCGACCTCGCGAGCCGGATCTCGGGCTACGGCGTCGACGCGATCTGTGGGCCCCTGACCGGCGGCGCGCTGCTGGCGGGGATGATCGCGGACCGGCTGGAGCTCGAGCTCCTGTTTGCCGAGCGGCGAGTCACTGACCGGGCGGGCCTCTTCCCGGTGGATTACCGGATTGCCACGGCTCTGCGCGACCACGTTAAGGGACGACGGATTGCGATCGTTGATGACGCGGTCAGCGCCGGGTCGGCCGTGCGCTCCACCCACGCGGACCTCGTCGCGCTTGGAGGCCTGCCGGTTATGATCGGCGCCTTGCTGGTGATGGGGCCGGGGGCGGCGGCCTTTGCCGCAGAAAAGGCGATTCCACTGGAACGATTGGTCGACCTCCCTACCGCGATCTGGGCGCCCGCCGAATGCCCGATGTGCGCGCTCGGCACACCGCTGACCGATGCCGGCGCCGTCTAACCCCGATTCTGGTTATAAAACTCGACCTGCCAGCGCCACTCCTTGCGATCGTCGGCGTTCCACCAGCTCTTGAGAATGCCGGCCTCCCCTCCGGGGAGGATCACGACTAAACCGATGTCCTGTTCGGTGGGCCAGCCGTCTTCCAGCGTAATGCTGGTTCCGCGACGAACGAGGAAGCTCATCGGGCCGGGCTGATGACGCTCGAGCCCATCCCCCCTGGCGACGACATTCCCCGCGGCGTCGAGGACCTTCACTTGCAGTTTCTGTGGGGCGGCATGGACGAGCACCCGATCCCTGACGTCATTCGCGTTCACCCGCGACCGAGCAAAGGGGAGCCCCGTGGCGCCTGGCCCGGGATACCAGAGGTCCCAGGTTTCAAGGGCATCAGGCATGCGGATGTTTTAGCATCTCCAGACGCAATGACACCCGGGATCTCTCCCGGGCGTCACTGCAGGAGGCGAGGCGTTCGAAGTTAGGCGCGAGTCAGGTGCGCACCTGTTTGATGAGGCGGTCCTGGGCTTCGAAGATGATGTCCTGAATATCGAGGGCGCTGGGACCCGACTGGTCCATGCGATAGGCGAGTTGGGAATCGACGGCTTCGACGATCTGGCGCAGGCGTGCCTGCATCTCCAAAGGAACTTCCATCATGTCGCTCTCGAGCAACCGTTCCACCTGTTCGAGGGCCTGATAGAGCGAGTATCGAAGGCTCCGGCGGGCTGACTCCTCCCGCCGCAACTGATTGAACCACTGGTCCTGCTGGTTGATCATTCTGAGCGTGTTCCTGAGCATGGTCTCCCCCTAGCTCACATAACGAGCGCCGGCACACTGTGCGCCGTCCGGCGTCTGCCGCCGCCGGTAGATCCCCATTTCCGCATGAGCCTTGGTTACGCTACCTCCCCTAAATGTGGGGGCTGATGATCAGGTCCAACACCATATATAGGTTTTGCCGATTCTACCGCGGGCTTCGGCCAGTGTCAAGGCTATTGCCGTCGCAAACGATTGCAGCGTTGACGAACCGACCCTTTCCCAATCCTCTCTCCCTCACGACTTCCCTCCCACGCGGGCCCAACTCTGGCGAGCGGGGAGATGAGAATACGACCGGCCGATGCACACGTCCAGACGGAACATTTGTTGCGGGGCTTTTTCCACCAGCTACTAACAGCGCGTGCAAAAGTCCTGTGGAAAAGCGGTGCAGGAGCCCTGCTCAAACCCGTTTCTCGTACTTTCGCAGCGTGTTCGACAGGGCGGTGACCAGGTCGATACCGAGGTCATTGGCGAGCAACACCACGATAAAGAGCACATCACCGAGCTCATCAGTTAACGAACCTGAGGCATCCTTTTGGGTGCGCGGTTTGTCCCCGAAGCGAAAATTCAGCTCACGGCCGAGCTCGCCGACTTCCTCGGCTAATCGTGCGTACTGCGACAGCGGCGACCAGTAACGTCCACGCTGCTTGATCCAGGCATCGATCAGGGCCTGGATCGCGGGGAGGTCGGAGGGCAGCGGGGTGCTGTCGCCCACCGTTAAAGCGCCGGCAATCGCTGGTGGAGCGTCAGCGCGTCGTGGAAGAGATCACCGACCTCCAGCAGGCGGTCGCCGAGGGTTTTGATCGTCCACTTATCGGGTCGGAGCCGGGAATCATCCAGCTCGCGCCACGCAATCGGGGTTGAGACTGGGGCCCGCAGCGCGGGCCGGACCGAGTAAGGCCCGGCCAGCGTCTTGTTGATGACGTTCTGCGTGTAGTCGATCCGGATCTTGCCGGTGCGACGCTTGACCTCCCACACTTCGGTGACCTTTTCGGGCATCAGCTCCGCGATCATGTGCGCCAGCTTGGCGACGAAGCCACGGCTCTCCTCCAGCGTATAGCGGCGCTCGATCGGGATGTAGATGTGCAGCCCGCTCTGGCCGGTCGTCTTCAGCACTCCTGTCAGCTCGAGATGGTCGAGCGCGCTCTTCATGACCTTCGCCACGGCGACCACGTCCTTGAAGGTCGCCCCCTCCGCCGGATCGAGGTCGATCACTGACCAATCCGGATACTCGGGCTTGTCGACGCGCGAGTACCAGGGATGCATGTCGATCACCGCGTGGTTCGCCAGCCAGGCCAGGGTCGCGACTTCCTCGATGAGGATCCAGTCTTTGAGGCCTTTCTGGTCCTGGTAGCGGAAGGTGGGAATCCACTCAGGAGCGTAATCCGGCTTGTCCTTCACCCAGTAGCTCTTGCCGTGGATGCCGTCGGGATGCGGGTTCATGGAGAGCGGGCGGTCCTTGTAGTACGGGATCATGACCGGGGCGACCTGGACGTAGTAGCGGATCAGGTCTCGCTTGGAGTAGCGGTCTTCCGGGAAGAGCAGCTTGTGCAGGTTGGTGAGGTGCACGATGCGCCCCCCGACCTCCCAATTGCCTTCGGTCTTGATCGCGTCGAGCGCCTCGAGCTCGCTGGCCGTGGCGCCGCGGATGTCCGTCCTCAGCTTTTTCGCGATCTGGGCCGCCGCCTTACTGAGCGGTGTGTCGGGGATGTCCGTGGCGGTGGCCTTGCTGGGCGCCGACACCCGGGAGCGCGCAACCCGGGTCGATGTCTTGCGGGCAACCTGCTGGCGCTTGCCCCGCGCGGTCGGCGCGCGCTTGGCCTGCGCCATCTCGCGATCCGCATCGTGGGGTAGTTCACGGCGCACCTCGCGCGGGTCGACGTCGTCACGGAGGCCGAGGAAGACCGGCTGCCGCATCACGCCGTCACGCGTCCACTCCGCAAACTTGACTTCGGCCACCAGCTTGGGCCGAACCCAGGTGGGTTTCTCGTTGCCGCGCGGTGGCTCGCCGCTGAACGGTGACGTCTTGACGATGAGCGGCTTCATGAGTTTGGCTAGGGACTCCAGGCTTCGCTCGTCGAACCCGCCGCCGACGTGCCCGGCGTAGACGAATTTGCCGTCCTCGTAGACGCCCACGATCAGCGCGCCGAAGTGTCTGCGGCCGCCACGCGGCTCGGTAAAGCCGCCGATGACGACCTCCTGCTGACGGACGGCCTTGATCTTGAGCCACGCGCTACTGCGCATTCCCGGCTGGTAGGGGCTGTCGCGAAGTTTGGCGACGATGCCTTCCAACTGTTTTTGTTGCGCCGCCTTGAAAAAGGCCTTGCCTTCACCGAGAACATGCTCCGAGTACTTGAGCAGGTCTGAATCTCGGACGATGTCGCGCAGCAGGCGCTTGCGATCCTCGAGCGGAACCCGGAAGAGCCGCTGGCCGTCCAGGTAGACGATGTCAAACACGACGTACTGCATGGGATGCGGTTCTTTCCCCCGGTTTTGCAGCAACTGAAATGAGGGGCGCCCTTCCTCGTCCAGCGCGACGATCTCTCCGTCGAGCACGGCCTGTTTCGCCTTCACGAGACGGCTGACGGCCTGGAGTTGCGGGTACTCGTCATCGACGATGCGCCCGGCGCGCGTTTGCAGGCTGACCTTTCCGTTGTCGATGAAGCTGACCAGTCGAATCCCGTCCCACTTCACCTCGAACAGCCAGCGATCATCGTCGAAGGCCGCGTCGACGAGCTGCGCCTTCATCGGTTCGAGGGTCCTCGGCATCGGCCCCTTCTCGGCATTGGCGAGGTTGATCAGGCCGCCCCCACCCGCGTCGCGGCGGCTCGACCAGACGGCATCCTGCCCCTGCTCGATCTCTTCTTTCGTGCGGCCGGTCTTGACCGATGTGTCGAAATGCTGGATATCAAAGCTGGGATCGGCGGCCTCGTCCTTCTTCTTGATCAGCAGCCAATCCTTGTCCGACCGGGTGCGAACCAGGGCGTACCGACCAGTCAGCCGGACGCCGTTGAGCCGGAACTTGACCTCGCCGCGGCGCAGCGATTCGGCGGGCGTCGACTCCTCCAGCGCGTAGGTCCCCCAGTCCCAGACCATCACCGTCCCGCCGCCGTACTCCCCTTTGGGGATGGTGCCCTCGAAGTCGTAGTAACTCACCGGATGGTCTTCGACATGCGCCGCCAGCCGTCGTTCCGCGGGGTTCAAAGTCGGACCTTTCGGGATCGCCCAGCTGACGAGCACGCCCTCCATCTCGAGGCGGAAGTCGTAGTGGAGCCGGGTGGCCCAGTGCTTCTGCACGACGAAGCGGTTTCCGCCGCTGGCATCGGGTGCGCCCTTCGGCTCCGAAGTCTTGCTGAAATCGCGTTTTCGCTGGTACTCGCTAAGCGAGCGCGGCATCGAATTCAGTTTGACAGAATGATTCGATGGCATCAGAGCTCCGTCGTGCCTCGACGGAGGTCGATGCCGTCACGGCTAATCATCTGCTGACCCACCGTCGCGAGCTGCACGCCGTGCCGGAATTGTCTTTCAAAGAGTTCGAGACCTCGCGCTATCTCGTGGAGCGTCTCGATGCGCTGTCGCCGGACAGGCTGGAAGCCGGCGTCGCCGGAACCGGGATTGTCGCCGACGTAAAGGGCGCCCGACCCGGGCGAGCGGTGCTGGTCCGGGCGGACATCGACGGTCTGCCCATCCAGGAGGCGGGTGAGCTGGCGTTTCGCTCGACCCACCGCGGTGTGATGCACGCCTGCGGTCATGACGTGCACATGGCGATCGCGCTCGAGGTGGCGCGGGTGCTGGCGGAGCGCCGGGCGGAGCTGTCCGGAATGGTTCGGTTCGTGTTCCAACCCGCGGAGGAACGCGCCGGGGGCGCCGCGCCCATGATCGAGGCGGGGGTACTCGACGGCATCGACCGGGTGATCGGGCTGCACGTCTGGTCGGAGCTGCCGGTCGGACAAGTTTCGGTGCGCGCCGGAGCCATGATGGCGGGGGCGGACATGTTCACGCTGACGATCCGCGGATTGGGCGGCCACGGCGCCCAGCCGCAGTTCGCTGTCGACGCCGTAGTGATCGCGGCTCAGATCGTCAACGCACTCCAAACACTGGCCAGCCGCGAGACGGCACCGGCCGCGCCGATCGTGATTACGCTCGGTAGCGTCCACGGCGGAACGGCGGCCAACATCGTAGCCGGCGAGGTGGTCATCCAGGGCACCCTGCGGACCCTGGATCCCGCGTTGCGCACCCACGTGGTGCGAAGAATTGCTGAGCTCGCTGAGGGCATTGCGACCGCGATGCGGGGCCACTGTGAATTCAAGCTCGAATCGGCCGCCCCTCCCGTGATCAACGATGGCCCGGTCGCCGCGATGGTTGCTGATGCGGCCCGCGGGGTGGTGGGGGAAGGCGCCGTGGTCGCGTTCGAGCCGTTGATGGTCGGCGAAGACTTCGCCTACTTCCTGCAGGCCCGCCCTGGGTGCTTCTTTTTACTGGGTGGAGCGCCGGAAGGGCCGAGGGTCGGCCACCACACCCCGGAGTTTCGGATCGATGAGCGATGCCTTTCCATCGGCTTCCGGGTGATGACGGCCGCGGTGTTGCGACTGCTGCAGGATTAGGCCGTTCGATTCGTGGTTAGAATTTCGGCCGGCGCAAACTGGGCCGAACGCTGAATCCGATCAGGATCAGGCTGATCAGCAAGCCGATAAGCATGCTCAGCCAGTTGAGGGGGAACCCGGCGACGGCGGCCAGCAGCCCGAGGGATGAGGCGAGGAGGGTCAGCATCCCGACGACCCGCACCAGGCGGTTGAATCCGCTGCGGTAGGGGATATGGATCCGGGCGCGAAAGCCGCCCAGGTCGCGGGGCAATTCGAGGTCAGGGCTCGGCGATTGGGCGAGGTTCTTGGCCAACTCCGTCTGATATAACGAGCCGCGGCGATCTAAGCCGTCACGCGGCCGTTACAGTCGACTGCCGGGAGCATGACAGAGAGCGGGTGCTCCCTATAATTTCGTTCGATGCCCGCTGTCGTACGCGACACGCGCACGGTCGAGCAGGCCATGTCCGGCCAGTTCGCGTTTTGCTTCCCGAGCACCGGCCTGGCCCAGGCCGCCCGGATGATGGCCCAGAACCGGGTCATTGAACTGCCCGTGATCGTGGATCAGCGTTGCCTGGGTTATGTCTCCTACCTCGACATCCTGCAACGTTATGTGCGGGCGCAGCTGGACGTCCGGACGGCCGATCTCGTTCGCACGCCACTCCCGGAAGTTCGGCCGGACGCGCCCCTGGGCGAAGCGGTTCGGCTGCTGCGCGAGAGTGGAAGGCAGCTGGTCCTCGTCACCACGCCGGCCGGGATGCCGCTCGGCGCCCTAACGGTGCGCGACGTCAGCCGCGCCATGGCGGCGGCCTAATGCCGACCCTGAGCAAAGTCCTCGAGCCGATCGGCGAAATCTGCCCCGCCGACCTGAGCGCCGCCGAGGCGGTGAAGCGTCTGAACGCATCCGGCGCGGACGCGCTGCTCGTCGAGAAGGACGGCGGAATCGTTGGTCTCTTCGGTCATCGGGAGGCGATCGCCGCTTTCGCCGATGGCAGTGGGCCAGTGGGGACGTACATGCGCCGGCCCTTGCCCGGACGGAATGTCGCGGACTCTCTGGAGTCGGGAGCCGACATCATGTATCGGGAAGACACGCCGGTGGTCCTGATGACACAGGACGAGGGGCCCCTCTTCAGGAAAACCTCGAGGACGGTCGGCATCGTCAGCGCCCACGCGGTCCTGACGGAGATCGGAAAGACGACGACCGACACGGCTTCGAACAAGGTGTTTTCCGGGCGCAGGGACCTGAGTCTCAACGTGCCGGTGTCGCCCTGCCAGCGCGCCTGCCCGATCCATCAGGACATCGCGGCCTACGTCGATTACGTATCGCAAGGACGCTACCTGGATTCCTGGCTCGTGATCCACGAGACGAATCCGTTCCCCTCAATGCTGGGCCGCCTCTGCAACCATCCCTGCGAGACCGATTGCAAACGCGGCTGGGTGCAGGGACCGGAGAATGCGGTGTCGATCAAGTCGCTGAAGCGGTTCGCGACCGATTACGCCTGGGCCCGGCGGGTGAAGATCGACTGGCAACGGGCGCCGGAGAATGGGAGGCGGGTCGCTGTCGTGGGCTCCGGCCCAGCGGGCATGACGGCCGCCCAGGACCTCCGCCTGATGGGGTATCAAGTCGACCTCTACGAACGCGAGGCGAAGCTCGGTGGCCTGCTCTCTGCCAGCATCCCACACTTCAGGTTCGACCTCGACCAGCTCAACTGGGAGATCCAGATGATCGTGGACATGGGGGTCAACGTCTTGCTCAACAAGAATGTTGGGAAGGATCCGAAGCTGGAGCAATTGCTCAGCGACTACGACGCCGTCTTTCTCTCGGTGGGAATGATGACCGGTCGCATTCTGCCGGTGCCGGGGTCAGATCTCCCCGAAGTCATCTCGGCGATGGAGTTCCTCCGGGTGCGGTCCTACGACATCGTCCCGGATAACTTCCCGCGCGGCGGCGACGTGGTCGTCATCGGCGGCGGCGCGGTCGCCACCGACGCGGCCCAGACCTCGATCAAGACGGGGGCCCGGAAAGTCTGGATGGTATCGATCGAACCGGCCGATCGGCTGCCCGCCTTTGGTAATGAGCTGGTCGAGGCGCGCGAGATCGGACTCCAGCTGCACACCGGTGTGATCGTCAATGCCATCACCGCCGATAGCAGCGGACACGTCAACGGGGTGGAGTTCATTCGGGTGGATGAGACAAAACTCGAATTCGACCCCGAAAGCGGCAAACTGCTGATCAACACGGTGCAGAAGCTGCCGGGGACGGAGCACGTGATCCCCTGCCGCTATGCGATCTTCGCCTCAGGTCAGATCATGGACTTTTCCCAGGACCAGGGGGTGCCGCTCACGCCGCGGAAGCTGATGGAGGCGGATACGGGTGGGCACACCAAGCTGACAAAACTCTTCGCCGGCGGGGACTGCGTCCAGGGTCCGTCGTTCATCGTCGATGCCGTCGCCTGGGGCCATCGGACCGCGCGGTCGATCAACGAATTGCTGGGCGCCGCGGTGCCGCGGGATGCCAAGCCGCTGACCGTTATCGAGTCAACCGACGATCACCGCGAGGCCGACTACTACAACCGCGAAGAGCCGCCCATCCTTCCCGCGGAGAAGCGGAGGGACATGACGCCGGTCGAGTTGCCCTGGAACGACGAGCAGGCCATCACGGCGGCGCTGCGCTGCTTCCAATGCGACACGGTGCACCACGTCGACGAGTCGACCTGCATCCTGTGCGGCGCCTGCGACGATGTCTGTCCGGAGAAGGCCCTGGACGTGGTCGTCTATGGAGAGAACCGCGACACCTCCAGCGGCGGTTTCGTCGAAATTTGCAACACGGTCCTGGGTGAGGAGTTTGGCGGCAAGGCCGGCAAGATCCTCGTCAACTACGACCGGTGCACGAACTGCCGGATTTGCGAGGACCATTGCCCGGTCAACTGCATTACGTTCCAGCGCGTTCGGTTCCGTGATGACGCGATGCAAATGATCCCGTTGACTCCGGTCAGCGCCGGCGGGAAGCTCACCGCCAAGGCCGGCGTCTGAGATGGCGCGCGTCACCGTTCAGGAGCCGGTCGCGGGCACCGTTGTCGGACGGCGCCTTCCGCCCCTCTGGCGGCTCGTGCCTCTTGCGTTCTACCTGTTTGCCTTCTCGCTGATCCGCGGTGATCTCACCCGGCTACCGGCCGCCGCCGCCGACCTTTCGCTGCACCTTTACTTCGCCGCGATGGTGCTCTACGTCGGTGGCATGTTCTCCTATTTCGCCTTCTTTGCGTACCGTCAGCAGGCATTGCGCTGGCTGGGCGTGGCGCTCGTCGCCCCTGGTGCCCTGATCCACCTCGGCGCCATCGTCGCTCGGGGCGTCGCCGATTCCCACTACCCGCTAGCCAACATGTACGAGTACAGCTCGATGCTCTCCCTGGTGGCGGTTACGGTCTTCTTACTGATGACCCTCCGGTGGCCGGTGGCGTCGCTGGGCGGCGGCGTGGCCCTCTTCGTCGTGGTGGCGTTGATGGGGATCGGCTATGGCCTCTATCAATCGCCCGAGCCGTTGGTGCCGGCTCTGCAGAGCTACTGGCTCAAGATCCACGTGACGAGCATGATGGCGTCGTCCGGGATCCTGGTGTCGAGCTTTGTCTTCGCCGGTCTGTATCTGTTGAAAGACCGAAGCGCCAATGTCAAGTCGTGGTTACACGGGTCAGCGATCGCCGCGCGGCTGCCATCGCTCGAAACCCTGGACCGTCTGACCTTCCGTGCCATCCTGCTCGGCTTCCCGATCTGGACCTTCGGGACCATGGCAGGGGCCATCTGGGGCGAGCATGCCTGGGGACGCTGGTGGGGATGGGACCCGAAGGAAACATGGGCCGCCATTACCTGGATCGTGTACGCCATCTATCTTCACGCCCACACATTGCGGCTCTGGCGCGGCCGGCGTACGGCGCTGATTGCGACCGCGGGCTTCGTGTCCATCCTGATCACGCTCTATGCCGTGAACCTCTGGATCGTCGGCCTGCACTCGTACGCGAAGGGCGCGGGCTAGCAGGATCGCGAGGCTACAGGCCGGCGCGTAGGGCGCTGAGGTGAGGTTCAGGCCTCGGCCGGCGCCGCCGAGTCACGTGTCGGCTGCGGTCAGCCCGAGTTGGCGGACGAGTCTTTACGTCACCTGCTTTGCGCAGGCGGCGGCGATGCTGGCCTTCGGCTTCGTGCTGCCATTCCTACCGCTCTACCTCAAAGAGATCGGGGTCACCCCGGAGAGCGCGGTGGTCTTCTGGTCGGGGGTGCTGGTGACGAGCACCGGCGTCTCGCTGGCCATCTTCAGCCCCATCTGGGGCGCGCTTGCCGACCGCTACGGCCGAAAGGTCATGGTCCTGCGCGCGCTGCTGGTTGGCGGGCTGATCATCGCCCTCATGGGGCTGGTGCAAAACGTCGGCCAGTTCCTCGTCCTGCGCATCCTCCAGGGGATGTTCACCGGAACGATCGCGGCCGCCACGGCGCTGGTGGCCAGCATCGTCCCCCGCGAGCGCCTCGCCGCGAGCATGGGCCAGTTGCAGACCAGCGTCTACGTTGGCATTGCGGCCGGTCCGGTGATGGGCGGTGTGATCGCCCAGGCGGTCGGGATCCGTGGGACGTTCTTCATCGCCGGCGCGATGCTCGCCATCGGCGGTGTCTTCGTTTGGCAATTCGTCCACGAGCACTTCACGCCGCCATCGACCACGCGACCGCTGGGTTTTTTCGAATCGTTGCGGCTGGGCCTACGTTCGCGAACCCTGATGCCGCTGATGGTGACGCTGTTGCTGGTCCAGCTGAGCACCGCGATCGTCTTCCCGATTCTTCCACTCTTCGTCGAGCGCATCTCCCATGCCGGCGATCCTGTCAAACTGTACGCCGGGCTGGCGTTCGGCGCTACCGCCGTGTTCAGCGCGCTGGCTGCGTTGGCCTACAGCCGGCTGGTGGACCGCACCGGTTACCGGCGAATCCTGATCTTCGCCTGCTTCGGGGCGGCGCTGCTGTTTCTGCCGCAGGCATTCGTCCAGAACGCCGGTCAATTCTTGTTGCTCCGTGGCGGACTCGGCATCTTCTTCGGCGTCCTGATCCCGGCTACCAACGCCATCGTCGGGCTATCCACGCCGCCCGAGTTGCGCGGGTCGGCGTACGGGCTGACCAGTGGCGCAACGGCGGTGGGCAATGCCGTGGGTCCGCTGCTGGGATCGACGCTCGCCGCGACTCTCGGATTTCCATCGGTGTTCATCGCCACGTCGGCGGTGCTGGCGCTGCTTGGGATCTGGGTGATCGGTCGGGTCCGGGAACCGGTACCCCCACCCTGACCCTCTACACTCGACAGGATGCCGCTGCTCGACCAATCGCTCGTGGATGGCGTGATCAAACGCGCCTTACGATCCGGCGCTGATTTTGTTGAGCTCTTTGTCGAGCGGAAGCGCAACCAGTCGATCAGCGTTGAAGAGAGCAAAGTTCAGCGGGTCAGCTCCGGCAACGATCTGGGGGCTGGGCTTCGCATCATCCACCAGGGCACCGTCAGCTACGTGTACACGGAAGACCTTTCCGAAGCCGGCCTGCTGAAGACGGCCGACCTGGCCGCGCAGGTGGGCCGGCACGGTGGTGGG
>VBEE01000056.1:23355-50669 GCA_005881715.1 Chloroflexota bacterium
GCCAGAGGCGAAAATCGAACTGCTGCTCGAAGCCGACCAGGCTGCCCGCGAGGTGAGCGGAGCCATCAAGCAGGTAGCCGTGGGTTATGGCCATAGCGCGCAGGAGGTTCTGGTGGCCACCTCTGAGGGCATCCATCATTCGGATTCGCGCACCCGGGTACGGCTGATGATTCACGCCGTGGCTGAGCGCAACGGTGAGATCCAGACTGCCATGGAGGCGCCCGGCATGCAACGCGGCTTCGAGTTCTTCGATGACACCTCGGCGGCGGAGTATGCCCGAACCGCCGCTGAGCGAGCGGTGAGCCTGCTCGATGCTGCGCCGTCCCCCGCGGGTTCGATGGCGGTAATCATTGGCAACGAGTTTGGCGGGGTCCTGTTTCATGAGGCGTGCGGCCATGGGCTCGAGGCCGACTTCGTGGGAAAGGGCTCAACGGTCTTCACCGGGAAGATCGGGCAGGCGGTCGCCAGCCCGATCGTGACCGCCATCGACGACGGCACCTTGCCCAGCCGCTGGGGAACGCTGGCTGTCGACGATGAGGGCGTGCCGACCCGCCGCAACGTGCTGATTCAGGACGGCGTGCTCATGAGCTACATGTACGACCGGCTGCGCGCCGGACAGCAGAACCACCCGGTCACGGGAAACGGGCGCCGACAGTCGTATCAACACCTCCCCATTCCGCGCATGACGAACACGTTCATCGCGGCCGGGGCGCACTCGGTCGAGGACATCATCGCCGCCACCGCCAATGGGCTCTACGCCAAAAAGCTCGGCGCCGGGCAGGTCGATGTCACCACCGGCGACTTCGTCTTCGCCGTCACCGAGGGTTACCTGGTCGAGGGCGGAAAAATTGGCCGTCCGGTGCGGGGCGCCACCATCGTGGGTAACGGCCCGCGTGCCTTGCACAAGATCGATATGGTCGCCAACGACTTGAAGCTCGCCCCGGGGACCTGCGGCAAGGAAGGCCAGGGGGTTCCGGTCTCGGTCGGCCAGCCGACGATTCGCATCAGCGAGCTCACGGTAGGTGGCACCGGGGTGGTCGCGGCCGGCACGATGCGGCAATGAATCCAATCGGCGAGCGCGTCCTCGAACGCTGCAAAAAGCTCGGCTCGGAGGATGCCGAGGTCTATCTCTCGCGGGGAACGGAATTTACGGTTCGCGTGTACAACCGTGAGATCGAGTCCCTCGTCTCCGCCGAAAGCCGCGGCATCGGGCTTCGGACCTTTCGCGAGCACCGGGTTGGTTTTTCCTATACCTCGGAGACCGAGCCCGACGCCCTCGACGGCCTGGTGGACGATGCGCTTCTCAACGGGCGGTATAACCATGCCGACGAGGCGAACGTTCTGCCCGTACCCCAACCAGCCGATCCACTGGCGGGCCTCGCGTCGCCGGCCCTCAGCCGGGTCGAGCCTCAGCGGAAGATCGAGTTCGCGCTCGAAATGGAGCGCCGGGCAACGTCGCTCGACCCCCGGGTACGGCGGGTCAGCGACGCGGTGTACAGCGACGGCACGGGAGAGGTCGAGATCGTGAACAGCCGCGGACTGCAGGCCTCCTTCGCGCGTACCATCGCATACGGCGTTCTCGAGACTATTGCGGAGCAGGACTCCGAGATGCAGTCCGGGTTTGCGTTTACCCACGGCCGCGATATGGAAGAGCTGG
Organism: Chloroflexota bacterium; assembly: GCA_005881715.1. GTDB lineage: Bacteria > Chloroflexota > Dormibacteria > CF-121 > CF-121 > CF-13. The sequence continues at coordinate 25,013 of VBEE01000056.1, forward strand.
ACCTGGCCGGCGTGGTGCAGGAGGCGGTCGAGAACGCGGCCGGCCTGCTGGGGGCGCGCCCGGTGAAGACGGCCACCGTGCCGGTGGTACTCCACCCTCACGCCGCCGCGATGATCCTGGGTGTGCTGGCCAGCTCCTTCAGCGCAGACGCCGTCATCAAGCGCCGCTCGCTGCTGGCCGGCAAGCTCGGTGAGCAGGTTGCCGCCGGGATCGTCACCATCACCGACGACGCACGCTTACCGGAAGGTCTGGCAAGCCGGCCGTTTGACGGCGAGGGGGTGCCCTCGCGCCGCAACGAGCTGATCGCCGATGGTGTCCTCAAGGGCTATCTGCACAACACATACACTGCGGCCCGCACGAGTGGCCAGTCGACCGGCAGCGCCGTGCGCTCCTACAAGAGTGTGCCCGAGGTGGGCGTGTCAAATCTCGTCCTGAAACCAGGCGAGCTGACTAAAGACGCGCTCCTGGCGCGCGTCGACAACGGCCTCCACGTCTCGCAGCTGTCCGGACTGAACACGGTCAACCCCGTGTCCGGCGAATTTTCGCTGGGGTTGACCGGTCACTGGATCGAGCATGGCCGGCTGACCACGCCGGTCAAAGAGCTGACGGTCGCTGGCAACGTCATCGCCTTGCTGAAGAAGGTGGTGGCGGTCGGGAGCGACCTGCGATTCATGTTTGCCGGCGGTTTCTGCGGCAGTCCGACGGTGCTGATCGAGGAGCTGCCCGTCGGCGGTCTCTAAACCCGTCCCGACGTCTCAAACGCTCGCATGGCACTAACGTCTCAATCGCTCATATGGCACTAAAGCGCCACTCGCGAGGGGCGACGCCCCGGCGCCGCTCGCGAGGGCCGACGGCCCCGCGGCTGGTGCTTACCCTGCTGCTGCTGTGGCTGGTCGGCGTCAACCTCCGCACCGTCATCCTGGGCGTCCCGCCGACGCTGCCGGCGCTGCACCGGGTGCTCAACCTGTCCTACAGCGCGGCCGGCCTGCTGACCTCGCTGCCGGTCTTCTTGATGGCGGCGGGCGCGATCCCCGGCGCCTACCTGGTCAGCCGGGTCGGCGCGCGCCGGGCTGTCGCCGTGGGCCTCGCCCTGGTCGCGCTCGGTGCCGCGCTGCGGGGCGCGCTTCCCAGTGCGCTGTCGCTGTTCGCCTTTACGGTGGTGCTCGGGCTCGGGATCGCGGTGGCGCAGCCGGCCATGCCGAGCCTGGCGCAGGCCTGGTTCCCGCTGCGGATCGGACGGGCGATTGCGATCTACTCCAACGGACTGCTCGTGGGTGAGGTGATCGCGGCCAGCATCACCCTGCCACTCCTGCTGGCGCCGTTCGGCTGGCAGGTTGCGCTGACGGCCTGGGCCGCGCCGGCCGCGATCGTGCTCGCCCTCTGGCTGATCATCACGCCGGCATCCGAGGGCGCGACGGCAACGGCCGGAGCCTGGCTACCCGACTGGCGGAGCGGGCAGATGCTCCGCGTTGGGCTCTTGATGGGCGGAGCGAGCCTCGTCTATTTCGGCATGAACAGCTGGATCCCCGACACGCTCGATGCGCGGCAGGCTCATGCCTTAATCCCGCTCACCCTCGGGACCCTGAACGCCATGCAAATCCCGGTCAGCTTCTGGCTGACCTTACGCGGGGATCGCATGCTGGGGCGTCGCTGGCCGTACGTCGTCGCCGGGCTGGGATCGGTCCTGGCGGTGACCGGCTATGTTCTGGCTCCGGCCTCGACCGCTCCCTTCTGGGCGGGGATGGCCGGGGCCACCAGCAGTCTGGCCTTCATCCTCAACCTTGGGCTTCCCGCTCTGCTCTCACCGTCGGAGGTGGCCCGCACAAGCGGGTTCATGTTCACCGTTGGTTATGGCGCGGCATTCTTCGGTCCTGCCCTGGGTGGCTTTGCCTGGGACTGGAGCGGCCAATTCCGGTTTGCGCTGCTGCCCATGGTGGCCGGAGGCATCGCGATGCTCGTCTTCGGAGCGACCTTGCCCGAAATCGGGGTCAGGCGGCAAGCACAGACGGCGCCGTCCGCAGCAGAGTCGTGATGCCGTCCAGGGCCGCCAGCACATCGGCGCGGTCGATGGCGTCGCGGTCCGCTCGGAGCGCCCGTGCCATCGCCATGACCTGGGCGCTGAAGGTGACGTAACTCGTCAGGATGCTGCCCCGGACGGTGTGCAGCTTCTGATTCGTGAGCTCCGCCTCCACCGCTCCCAGCAGCCGGCCGGCGCGTCGAAGCATGGGGTAGGCATTGTCCCGGGTGAGCCGGATCCGGCGCAGCCGGTGGAAATATTGGACATCCGGCTCCGCCGGCGGGCGGGTCTCCAGGAAATGATCGGCACCGGCGAGCAGCCGGCGCATCGCGTCGTAGGCGGCGTCCAGCCGGGCCGACCCGGTTCGCTCCTGGGTGTGACCGTAGTGCCAGAGGACGACGGCATCGGCAAAGGAGAAGAAGACGTTGCGATAGAGCGTGTCTCCGGTCAGGGTCGACATCAGGGCGTTGCGCAGTCCGGCCCTGGCGTTCTTCAGGAGAGGACGCTCGAAGAGATCATCGACCAGCCCGGCCCACTGCGGGCGGGCCGCCTGGGAGGCGGTGACCATCACCTGGAAGGGCGGCTGAGACGGCAATTCCTCGATCGCGGCGGCGATCGCCGTCGATTCCCGGCCGCCGACCTCGAGGAGCGCGGCCCGGGCATCGGCGACCAGCGGGTTGACCAGGGTCGGGGTCAACCGGCTCTCTCAACGACCGGCCACTCGACCCGCGACCCGAGCTTTTCCAGGTAACGAATGTCGATCAGCTTTTTGGGAGCCTCGTAGTCATCCCCGTTGAATCCGTGGTAATCGGAGCCCACCGTCATCAGCAAGCGGTGCCGGCCGGCAAGCTCCTCATAAACCGGGATCTGTTCCGGTTTGTGGCGCCGGGTGTAAACCTCGAGGCCATCGATCAGCGGCAAGACCTCCTTCATCAGGTCCTGGTCGGGCACCGAACCCGGATGGGCGTGGACCGCCAGGCCGCCTGCCGCGTGGATGGCCTCGACCGCCTCCTTCGGAGACGGGATCGGGGCATAGAACTCGGGTGGCATGAAATCGACAGCCTTGCGAACGCTCTCCCAGGCGTCCTTTTCCGTCATCAGGCCCTGCTGCAGGATGAGCTTGAGCACGGCGCCCGGCATGACGGTCGGCCTGCTGGCAACGGCGCCCAGGTCGATGTCGTTACCGATGCCCTGCTCGCGCAGGACCTCGATCCACGCCTCGGTCTGGCGCCGGAAGACCCCCTGGGTCCGGTCCAGCAGGGCCAGGAGGCGGGGATGGTTGAGGTCAACCCCATGGCCGAGGATATGGCGCATGCACGTAACCGAGGCCCCGGCGATGCGCCACCGACCGGGCACGGTCGACGCCGCGGAAGGTGTCGTGATCGGTCAGCGCCATGACCCGCACCCCGCGGTCGGCGGCCAGGTGGGCCACCTCGTCGGGGTCGCGCCAGCCGTCGCTGACTGTCGAGTGCATGTGGAGATCGGCCAGCACGACGCTCAGTCTAGCGGCCGCCTTCCGGGATCCGGCCGCAAGCTGCTTTCAAATGTGACGGATTTTTTGGGATTCCCCGTTGGGGATGAATAAGAGCAGTCGGCAATCGGTTTTCTTCGGGGGTGAACGCAGTGCTCGGAGAACGTGAGCTCGTTCGATTGATCGAAGACAACGACTACCCGGCGCGCCTGATCGAGGCTGGGGTCGTCTGGGTCGAGCTCGAAATAACCGACACCAAAACGAACGCCGTTCACCGCGAGCGGCTCTCCAAATCGGCCTTCGCCGACCTCATCCTCGATTGGCGCGAGCGGCATAAGCGCAACCTGCGCGAGCTCGGCCCCGCGCTGCGCAAGATCGGGATCGCCGCTTAACCACCGGCCCCATTGCGTGCGCCGGCGCTATCGCGTTTCCTTATACTGAGCGTGCATGCTGACGGCCGTGAAGCGCGAGCTGACGATGCTCGCCATGAGCGTCGCGCTCGTCGTTCTCGCGGGATGCGGCAGCAGCGGACTGGCCACCCCGACGCCCACCCCAAGCCGGCTGGGCCCCGCGATGGTTCAGATCGAAAATTCGATCCTGGCACGGCCGCAGGCAGGCCTGCAGCAGGCCGACCTCGTCTATGAGTACCTGGCCGAGGGTGGCATCACGCGGATGACCGTGATCTATTTCAAGCCGTCGGGCAGCCAGCGGATCGAGCCGGTTCGAAGCGCCCGGCCGGTGACGATCCGGCTCTGGCACGCCTACCACGGCGTCATCTTCTACTCGGGGGCGAATGTCCACGTGCTGCAGCAAATCCAGTCGCAAAATATTCCGGCCGTGACCGAAGGCACTGATGGCGGCGCCTACTTCTCCCGGGATCCGAGCCGGCGGGCACCGCACAACCTCTTCACGGACGGGGACCGCCTCGCGCAGGGCCTGAAGAAGTACGCGCCGCGCATCACCTACCAGCTGCCATCGACGGGGACACCCACCGCAAGCCCGGCGCCGGCGGTGGCGAATCGCGTCGTGTTCAGTCAGACGAACGCCCATCGGGTCACCTATACGTACTCGGCGTCCGATGGCGGTTACGCCTACGGCACGGAGACCGGGCCGCTGATCGACAAGAACACCGGCCAGCCCATCAAGCCGGTCAACGTCATCGTGATCCAGGTCGGCCACCACGACGCGGGCTTCACCGACGTGCTCGGGGCACCCGCGGTGGACTTCGATTTGCAGGGGACCGGACCGGCGGATGTGTTCACCCAGGGCCATCGCTATACGGGCACCTGGGACCTGACCAACGCGGAGCTGCCGCTGAAAATCCTTGGTTCCGATGGCAAGGTGATGCACCTGCCGGCTGGGCTCACCTGGATCCACCTGGTCGACCCCGGGACACCGATCACGGTCTCCTGACGTAGACTCGCCCTAACAGGCGCTCGAGGCCGGCTACCGCGAGGTGCCGGCCGCTTTTTTCGGCTAAGGTAAGTCCGTTGGTCATCACCACACGGTTCGAGCTGGGTGCGCCGGTCGATGCGGCGTGGGCGTACCTGCTCGACGTCCAGAAGATCGCGCACTGCGTGCCGGGTGCGTCGCTTACCGAGGTGGTCGACGATAAGACCTACGTCGGAAAGGTCGAGGTCAAGCTGGGTCCGATTGGCCTGTCGTACAAAGGACGGATCGTGATCGAAAACATCGATCCGGCCTCGCACACGGTTCGGATCAAAGCCGAAGGTGCGGAGACACGCGGACGCGGGGGCGCGTCGGCCCTGGTGACCGCCGAGCTCGCTGCCAGCGAACAAGGGACCAGCGTCGTGATGAACACGGACCTGGCGGTCAGCGGCGTGGTCGCCCAGTTCGGTCGCACCGGCGTCATGCAAGAGGTGGCCCAGCGGATGGCCCAACGGTTTGCCAGTTGCGTGGACCAGGAGCTGAAGGCCGCGACCGCCGCCGGCTGATTTCAGGAATCCTCCTCGCCGCCGGCCTCTCCAGCCGGTTTGGTCGTCAGAAGCTGCTCGAGCCCTGGCGCGGTGAAGCGCTGGTGCGTCGGGCCGCCCGGAGCTTCCTCGAGGCCGGGCTGGCCCCGGTGATCGCAGTGGTTTCCGGTGACCGGCACCTCGCGGACGCCCTGGCCGGTCTGCCCGTGACCATCGAGACGAATCCGCAGCCCGAGCGCGGCATCAACACCTCGATCCGGATCGGCATTGGGGCGCTGCCCCGGGCAACGCCGGCGGCCTTGATCGGCGTTGCCGACCAGCCGTTGCTGACGGCGGAGGCGATCTTAAAGCTCGTCCAGGCGTTTGAGCCCGGAAAGATCGTCGGACCGCGATATGGCGACCACGGCGGCAACCCCGTGATCTTCGACCGACGATTCTTTCCGGAATTGATGCGCCTGATGGAAGCTGATCGCGGCGGCCAGGTCGTGGTCGCTGCCCATCCTGAGGCGGTCATCGAGGTGGAACTGCCGGTGTCGATGGGGACGGACATCGATAGCCCCGACGACTGGTTCTAGCCGGCGGTTCGAGCCTCGGGTGCGCTCTCGACGTCCGTCTTTTCGATGAGCGGCAGAAATCGCTCAACCAGGGTGGCATCCCATTGCTTTCCCGCCCCCTGCCGCAGGATGCCGATCGCTTCCGTGCGAGACAGCCGGCCCCGATAGGGACGATCGCTGGTCATCGCCACAAAGGCATCCGCGACGGCGATGATCCGGGCAAACAGTGGAATATCGTCACCGCCGAGGCCGTCGGGGTAGCCGGCGCCGTCAATGCGCTCGTGATGGTGACGGACGGCCGGAAGCAGTTGATCGGAGAGCGGTAATGCCCCCAGGATCTGCTCGCCGACAACCGGGTGTCGCTTGACCTGGCCGAACTCTCCGGGGTCCAGGCGACCTCCCTTTGAAAGCACGTCGACCGGGACGCTCAATGTGCCGACGTCATGGAGCAGGGCGGCCTTGTAGAGCAGGGTCAGCTGGTCCTCCGGCAGCTCGATGGCGCCGCCGAGCTGGGTGGCCCAGTGCGCGACTTTTTCCGCCAGACCCGCACTACTCTGTTCGCGATCCTCGACGGCGCGAGCGAGCGTCATGACCAGACCCTCGAGGTCGTGAACCTGGTCGTCGAGCCGGGCGAGCCGCAGTTGGGCCCGCACCAGCGTCAACAGCAGGGTCCGCTCGATGGGCTTGATCACGACATCGTCGGCGGCGGCCTGGAGTGCGCGTCCCCGCTTCACCTCGTCGTCGGTGGCCAGCAAGAGCAGCACCGGAATATGCCGGGTTGCAGGCGCCTGCTTGATCGCCCGGCAGACCTCGAAGCCGTCCATGTCGGGCAGCAGGGCATCGCACAGCACGAGGTCGCACGGGTGGGCGGAGAGGATGCGCAAGGCTGCCGCACCGTCGGCGGCGGTCAGCACACGATTGCCGGTGCTCTCCAGGATGGCGCGCACCTGCCGTTCGCCGGCCTCATCTTCGATGGCGACGAGCACCACGGCGCCCGAGTCCTCTACCCGTTTGGCGGAGGCGATGACTACCTCCCCGTCTTGAGGAGTGGCGCCAGCTTGCGAAAATCGCGCTCGGCCGCCATCCGCATCAAGGCGAACGCGCGGTCGTCCTGACCGCGCAGGCGAAGGACATCGGCATACATCGTGCAAACCTCAGCCAGCTCGCCCGCGGCGCCGCGGTCGAAGAGGATTTGCATGGCTTGCGTGAACCGTTGGTTCGCGACCCGGCGCCGGCCCAGGCGGTCCGCCGCAGCTCCTTCCACGGCCGTGGCGACGGCCTGATGGAGGTGGTCGCCGGATCGAGCGGCCGCCTCCTGGCTTTCGCGGGCCAGCACTATCGTGTCGCTGAACCTCCCATCCTCGAGGGCATAGCGAGCGAGCGCCCCCGCGGCGATCCCGATCTCGAGGTCATCGTGGAGTTCGCGCGCTCGTTGCAGGCATCGTCGCTGAAGTTCCGCCGCCTCCCGCTTGCGTCCTGCGGCGTAATGCACGTCTCCCAGGTTGTTGAGGATCCGGTTGGCGGTCCGATCGTGTTGGATCCGAGAGTGGAGCTCGAGGGCGCGATTGCAATGTTCGAGGGCTCGGTCGAGATCTCCGACTGCCCGAGCCGCCACCCCCAGCGCCATATGGGCGTTGGCAATCCGCGGCAAGCTCTCGGCGTCCGTCGCCGCATCGAGGGCGCGGACGAAGTAGGCCATCGCCTCTCCGTGCTGGCCCAGCCTGTAGCTGCTGCTCCCAAGATTTGTCAACACGCGAGCACGCGAGGCGGGGTCGCCCTGACGGCATTGATCAAGCCAATCGAGGGCCCGTCGGTTGGCTTCGATGGCGGCGTTGAATCGCTCCTCGATCTGCAAGACCGTGCCGATCTCGGTGTAGATGGCGGCGTTGAGCTCGGCATCGTCGGTGGGGGCCGTCGCGGCGGCGTCCTGCAGGGTGGACAGCGCTTCTCGATTCTGGCGGAGCTCGGAGAGGGCGACGCCCCGAATCCTTTGCAGGTCCGCGCGTTCGTTCGCAGTCGCCGGCAGGCCCGCCGCCTCGGCCAGGATGTCCAGCGCGCGAGCGGGGTCTTCCGCGCGCACCGCCAGTTGGGCGCTCTTGCGAAGGAGTGTCACGAGCTGCGGGGGGCGATCGGTTACGAAGTAGGAAAGCGGCTGGCCCAATCGTTCCGCGATCACGCGCAGCTTGGGGAGCGACGGCGTAGCACGATTGCGCTCGACCTGGCTGATGAATCCCTTGGTCGCGAGTCCCCGGGCGAGCTGTTCCTGGGTGAGGCCTCTGGCCAGGCGCGCCTCGCGAAGACGCTCTCCTACCGAGTTCATCTACTTCCTCCGAGTATAGCTTGGCTAAACCAAGTCACGGAAAGTATATTGACACCAAATTGAACCGGGTGTTAAATACCGGCTGAGTACGTCGGGGCACCCGGTCACCCAGAAGGAGGGTGCCCATGTTCCGTCTGTTCGCGCTTATCGCCACTGTCGTCGCCGCCGTCCTCGCCGTCGCCGACACTCTGCCTGGTCCGCGCTAACCGGTTCCGGGGCTTGGAGGGCGCTTGCAACGGGCAAGCGCCTTTTTTTGTGACGGGGCGTCGCTATACGTGCGAGCGCGACGGTTAGGGTGAGGCGCTCGTTGAGGATCTGTGTGAGGCGCTGGGTGATGCACCGGCCGGCTGCAGGGCGGTCAGCTGTTTCAGGATGTCACCCACCAGCTTGATCTCCTGCGCGTAGCCAACAAAATCACCGTTGGCGAGATCCCGCTGGGCGGCGTCGTAGTGAGCTTTGGCCTGCGTGATCAGTTGCGCGACGGTGCCGCTCGGTGGCGCCGAGGGACCGGTCGGCGTTGTGGGTGGCGCCTGCCCGAGCAGGGCGGCCAGCGCCTTGTCCAGGGTGTCTTCCATCGCCACGTTTTGTCCGGTTGCGGCGATCACCTTCTTGAGCTGCGGCTTCTTGACGTTGCTCGCCTCCAGGTAGACCGGCTCGATGTAGAGCAGCGAGGTCTCGATCGGGAGGACCAGCAGGTTGCCGCGAATCACCCGTGATCCCGGGAAGTTGAGGAGCGCGAACTGTGACTTGATCGCCGGCGCCTGGTCGATGTTCGACTCGACCTGTTGGGTACCAACCACGAGGCTGTCCTTGGGGAAGCGGAAGTCGAACAACGTGCCGTAACCCGGCTGGTCCGAGCGGGCCGCCAGGTAGGCGATCATGTTGGTCTTTCCATTCGGCGTGTAGGGCAGGATCGTGACGAACTCTTCTTTCGCCTCGCCGGGGAGCCGCATGATGACGTAGAAGGGTCGCATCGGCGATGGTCCGCCAGCTTGCTCGAGGTTCTCTTTCGCGATCTGCCACTGGTCCTCGCGGGTGTAGAAGGTGTTCGGCTCCTGCACGTGGTACGTCGCAAACTGCTCGGCCTGGACATTGAAAAGGTCGCGCGGATAGCGGATGTGCGCCTGCAGCCCGGCCGGCATCTGGCTGAAGGGTTTGAAGAGGCCGGGGAAGATGGACCCGTAGGTGTTGGCGATGGCGTCCTTGCTGTCGATCTGGTAGAAGGTCGTGGTTCCGCTGTAGGCATCGACCACCACCTTGACGGAGTTGCGGACGTAGTTGATATCAGACAGCGGACCGCGATCGTCGGTCGGCGGCGTCCGGCTGTACGGGTAATGGTCTGTGGTCGTGAATCCGTCGAGGATCCAGTAGAGCTTCCCGTCGACGACCACGATGTAGGGATCCTGGTCGAACTGCAGGAAGGGCGCCAGAACCGCGACCCGGTCCTGCACCGCCTGGTTGAAGAGCACCTGGGTTTGCGAGGTCAGCTGCGGGCTGATCAGGACGTTAATGTCGCCGAACCGGACGGTGAACGCCAGCTTGCGCAGGGCCGACGTGAGGGGAACGCCGCTCGTGCCCGACCAGTGCGTGACGTGCGTGGTCTCCGCCAGGTAATCCAGCTCGGCCTGGCTGGAATCCACCAGCGCGTAATCGCTGTGATCGTTGCTGTGCCGGCCGAAATAGATGCCTCCCTGGCTTACTGGGGGTTGACCAGCCGGGGGGATGTTCTTGACGGTCAATACCGGGTCACCCTCGGCGGTCGCTTCGTTGGCCCGCGCGGCGACCACCCCGTAGCCGTGGGTGTACTGGAGCTTGAGGTTGACCCAGTTCTGGGCTTGTTCCGGGAGGCCCGACGTATCCAGCTCCCTGGCTGAGAGCAGCAGCTGAAGATACTGGTCGCCAAGTTGATAGCGGTCAACCGCCACGTCGTAAATGGAGTAGTAGGTCCGCAGGCTTTGCTGATTCTCGAGTGCCGCGGGCAGGGCCAGTTGCGGATCCCAGAGGCGGGCATTCTGCACCGTCAGCGGGTTGCGCGCCACCGCGTCGGCCGTGACCGTGTCGCGCGGCGTGAAGGGCCGGTCGGCAATCCCCGCTATGCCATACGCCTGGCGGGTGAAGGCGATCTCGTTCTTGATGTAGGGCGCCTCCTTCGTTTGCTCGCTGGGGCCCACCTGGAACCGCTGGATGACGCCGGGGAAGACGACCAGCAGGACGAACGCCGCGCCCAGCCAGACAACCAGGGCGGCGGGTAGCGCGGTGAGTCGAGCCCCGGCGGCATTGGCGAGCAGGCCGACCGTGATCAGGACCATGAGCACCGTCATGATCCAGTAGGCGGGGATGCGGGCAGCGACATCGGCGTAGCCGACGCCGTAAACGAAGCCGCGCTTGCTCAGCAGCAGCTCGTAGAGGTCGAGCCGGTAGTGGATGGCCAGCAGAGCGGCAAAGGCCGCCGCCAGGATGGAAAGGTGGCGGATGGCCCGCGCCGGAAGCAGCAGGTTCTGGAATCCGGCTCGCGAGGCATAGAGTCCCGCGACGACGAGAATCATCAGGATCACGACACCAAGCAGCCAGCCCCAGACGAATCGGTAGAAGGGGAGGGTAAAGACGTAGAACGCCACATCTTTGTGCCAGATCGGATCCTGGACGTTGAACGGCTTCTGGTTAAGGAAGGTCAGGATGGTCTGCCATTGCCCCGACGCGATCCGGCCGAACAGCAGGCCGAGCAGGACGACGCCGAGCAGGGCGAGGATGGTGGACGGCGTGGTGACCAGGCGCTGGCGGATGCCGATCGATGACAGCCGCCGGCCGGAATTGAGAACCAGCAGCACGTTGGCCGCGCCGATGACCCAGAAGACGATGGCGAAGATCACGAAGGACCAGATCTGTGCGGCGAAACGGGTGCCGAACACACCGCCGTATCCGAGGGCGCGGAACCAGAGATAGTCGGTGTACAGCGTGGCGAATGGTTTCAGGAGGAAGAGCAGGAGCAGCAGGACGGCGATGACGACGATCCACAGCACCCCACGCCGGGAAATGCGCACGGTGGGGAAGCTCGGCTCGGTCGGCAGCCGGCCGAATGGCGATTCGCTGTTGAAGAAGCCGCGCGGTGGGACGCGTCTAGACACGGCTCACTGCGGCGCGTCCTGGATACGGTACGGTGCTACCCACCTCTTCCTCGATCTGTAGGAGCCGATTGTACTTTGCCACCCGCTCCGACCGTGACGGGGCACCGGTTTTGATCTGGCCGGCGCCGGTCGCGACCGCGAGGTCGGCGATGAAGGTGTCTTCCGTCTCGCCGGATCGATGCGAGATGACCGTGCTATAGCCGGCCCGTCGGGCGGTGGCCATCGTCTCGAGGGTCTCGGTCAGCGTGCCGATCTGGTTGAGCTTGATGAGGATGCTGTTGGCGATGCCGCCCTCAATCCCGTGGCGAAGCCGGACGACGTTGGTCACGAAGATGTCGTCCCCGACCAGCTGGAGCCGCTTGCCCAGCTGGGCGGTGAGCGTCCGCCACCCGTCCCAGTCGTCTTCGGCCAGCCCGTCCTCGATCGAGATCACCGGATAGCGATCGACCCACGACTCCCAGAGGGCGACCATCTCCTGCGCCTGCAGCGTCCGCCCCTCGCCGGTCAACTCGTACCGGCCGCCGCGATAGAGCTCAGACGCCGCCGGGTCGAGGGCGATGAAGACTTCCTTGCCCGGTTGGTGGCCGCTGCGCTCGATCGCCTGGACGAGCAGCGTCATCGCATCCTCGTTGGCCTCCAGCTCGGGGGCAAAGCCACCCTCGTCCCCCTGCCCGGTGCTCAGGCCCCGCTCGTGCAGCGTCTGTTTGAGCGCGTGGAAGACCTCGGCGCCCCAGCGAAGCCCCTCGGCGTAGCTTGGTGCCCCGGCGGGAACCACCATGAACTCCTGGAAGTCCACCTTTGTCTGCGCGTGTTTGCCGCCGTTGAGGATGTTCATCATCGGCACCGGGAGCAGCAGCTCGCCATCCCCGGCAAGATAGCGATACAGTGGCTGGCCCGCCGCTAGCGCCGCGGCCCGGGCAACGGCCAGCGAGACGCCGAGGACGGCGTTCGCTCCGAGCCGCGATTTGTTGGCGGTGCCGTCCAGGTTGATCAGGCGCTCATCGATCCCGCGCTGGTCGCTCGCCTCCGCGCCGCGCAAGGCGGCCGCGATCTCCTGGTTGACGTGCCCCACCGCCTTGCGCACGCCCTTCCCACCGTAGCGGCTTTTATCGCCGTCACGAAGCTCCACCGCTTCGTGGGCACCGGTGGACGCGCCCGATGGGACGGCTGCGCGTCCGATGTCGCCGGCCTCGAGGACGACGTCGACCTCTACCGTGGGGTTTCCGCGCGAGTCGAGGATCTCTCGCCCCTGGATGCGCACGATCGAGGTTCGGCTCACAGGTCGTCGGCGTCCGCGCCGTTCGGGTCGTCCTGGGCATCCCCCATCTCGTCGACGACCTGGTCGAAATCCTCACCCAGTTCGTCGCCGCCCAGCTGCTGGCCCATCGTCTTGGCCCAGCGGGCCATGCTCTTCGGATCATTCTCGTCAACGTCCGAGAGGCCGGCGCTGTCGCTGAGCTGGTCCAGCCGGCTGTCCTCGGAGAGCACCTGGGCGGTACGCGAGATCAACCGGGTCAGGCGCCGACCGCCGCAGCTCGGACATGGGGGTGAGGCTTCGACCGCAGATAAGCTGCGAAAGAAAATTGAGGGGCGCTTGCCGCAGTCGGCGCATCGATACTCGTAAATTGGCATCGGTCGCCCTAAACTTAGCGCATGGCAGACCAACAGACGACGCAGAAAGGGGCAGACGGGTCGGAGGCCCGCGAGTCGGAGGGGACCGAGCGTGTCCGCGAGGTGATCCGCGACGGCTTTTACACAATGCTGGGGGCGGCCAGTTGGGCGTTCGAGAAGACCGATGAGATGGCCCAGAGCTGGCTGCACCAGGGACGGACGAGCGGCGATGAGAACCGCCGGCGTTTCGACGAGTTTGCCGCTCGGACGCGGCAAGCCGGGGAGGATCTGGGGCGGCGTGTCCAGGAGGGCGTGCGGAGCGCCAGGATGCCGCTCGCGACCCGGGACCAGGTCGCGAACCTGGAGCGCCAGGTTGCGGAACTGACTCGCCAGCTCGAGGCGCTGCGCGGTTCCGCTGCGGGCTCACCGGCGAATCCGCCGGGACGGGGCCGCACGGAGACTTAACCGGGCCGGTGCGTCGAGCGGCCTTCAGGCCGCCGGCCTTTCGGCCGAAAGAGGGCCGGCGTCGGATGCGGCCTGTACGCGCACACGAGGCCGTCGTGGTTTCGGCCGAGTGCGCGATGGGCCGCTGGACGACGCACCGGCCCGGTTAGGTTTCTGTGCTAGCCGCCGTGCTTTTTGTGGCGGCCGCCGCCGTTGTTGCCGCCACCGCAGTCCTCGTCACAGAATGAGGGCGCCGGAGCCTGCTGGGATTGCGCCACCTGCTCGGTGCCCGGTAGCAGGTAGGCGGTGTACCCATTCATGGTGACGGCGTGCAGGCCGTCGGGTACCGCATACCAGCGATCCGGCTGGCCGTTGAGCACCTGCGTCATGAAGCCGTGGAAGATGGGGGCCGCGCCCACGATGCCGCTGACGCTGCGCATGGGCGTGTGATCGGCATTCCCGACCCAGACCGCCACGGCCAGGTTCGGTGTGAAGCCGATCGTCAAGTTGTCGCGGAAGTCGTTGGTCGTTCCTGTCTTGGCGGCGACGTGATGTCCGGGAATGACGAGATCGCTGTTGCGGCCGAACTCGAGCGACCGGTTGCGGTCGTTGGACAACATGTCCGCCATGATGAAGCTGACCTGTGGAGTCAGCGCCGGCTTGCCCTTGTCCGTGGCGTACCGGTACAGGGTGGTGCCATCGTGCGACACGATTTTCGTGATGGCCTGCGGATGCCGGTAGGTGCCCTGGGCCGCGAGCGTGCTTGCGCCGGCGGCCATGTCGATCAGCGGAACCTCGTAGCCGCCGAGCGTCAAGCTCGGCTGATAGGCGCTGCTAGGCTGGGTCAGGGTTTGCACGCCCATGCGACGGGCGACGTCGACGACCCGATCGATGCCGGTTCCCATCTCGACCTTGACGGCCGGGATGTTGAGCGAGTTCCCGAGTGCCAACGGGATCGGCTGCCAGCCGTGATAGCTGCCGTCGTAGTTGCGCGGTGTGTAGGTGCTGCCGTCCGCGAGCCGCACCCGCACCGGCGAGTCCTCGATCCATGAACCCATCGTGAACCTGCCCGACTCGATCGCCGCGGTGTAGGTAAAAATCTTGAAGGCGGAGCCCGGCTGGCGCGGAATAATGGCCATGTTGTACTGGCCTCCTGGCACGTCGGGGCCGGCTGACCCGACCATCGCCAGCACGCCACCGGTATTGGGGTCGAGCGCGACCAGCGCGCCATCGGTGACATGCTGCCCCTGGAGGGCCATCACTTTTTCCCGCACCTGCCGTTCGGCGATCGACTGAAGGTTCCAGTCGAGCGAGGTGACCACGGTCAGTCCTCCGTTCTTGAGCAGCTCCTGACCATAGGTCTTCTCCAGCTGGGCCGCCACCCAGTGCACGAAGCCGGGCGCCTTCACATCGTCCGCGGTCGATGGTTTTCGCAGCGTGAGCGGCTGGGTGGACGCCGACCGCGCCTGGGCCGCGGTGATTTCTCGTGCCCTCACCATCGCGTCCAGCACGACCTTCTGGCGCGTCACGGCGCCGCTCAGGTTGCTGAACGGATCGAGCGCCGTCGGTGCCTGTGGGAGACCCGCGAGCAGGGTCGCTTCTGAGAGAGACAGCTGACGGGCCGGTTTTCCGAAGTAGGTTTCTGCCGCCGCCTCGACCCCGTAGGCCTGGTTCCCGTAATAGATCCGGTTCAAGTACGCTTCCAGGATCTGGGACTTCGAGTACTGGTGCTCGATCTCGACCGCCAGAATCGCCTCGTCCAGCTTGCGCAGCACCGACCGGTTCCCCGACAGGTAGATGTTCTTCACGAGCTGTTGGGTGATGGTGCTGCCGCCCTGGTTGAACCGGAGATGGATCAGGTCATTAAGCCCCGCCTGCCCGGTGCGCAACAGGTTCAGGCCGCCGTGCTGGTAGAAGGTGCGGTCCTCCACCGCGACCGTGGCCTGTTGCATCGAGGGAGCGACCTGGCTCAAGGGCACGATATGTCGCCGCTCTGACCCCTGATGAATCTCCGCCAGCAGGACGGTCCCGGTCCGGTCGTAGATGCGGGTTGAAAGCGGGAGGCGGGCCGTGCTCAGGTTGGAGGTGGAGGGGAGGCCGGCCCAGACATACAGCATGCCGGGAAGCACCACCAGCAGGACCGCGAGGAAGATCGCCGGTGCAGCCATCCAGGGCTGGAAGCGGACCCGGCGGATGCCAGGGGCGACGGGACGGCCGCAAGCCGAGCAATACCGGCTGTCGGGCTTGAGTCGATACCGGCAGGCTGGGCAATAGGATTCAGCTGATTCCATATACTGGTTCAAACGCAAACGGGCAGCGTTGATGTCCGGGTATTGCCAGTTATCGCTGACAGATTAAATTATAGATAGATAGTCACATCGGTAGGGGAGGCCCTAACCCTCCCGGAAGCCGGAGGGGTTCTATGCCGGAATGACTCGGGCGCCGAGCACGCCCGTGAGGTGCGAGAGCGCCCACTTCTGTACCTCGTCGCCGGGATGCCCGGGCGCATCGAAAGTCGCGACGGCCGACGCCGGCACCACCACCCGGTAGTCCCGGTTGCGCAGATCGGCCACGGTATGCAGAACGCAGATGTCCGTGCAGACGCCGATCACGGTCACCTGCTCGGGCCGGGCAGCCTTGAGCAGCTCGTCCAGGTTGGTCTCAAAGAATCCGGAGTAGCGGCGCTTGCGGATCAAGGTCGCGTCCTTGAGAAAGGGTTGGAGCTCCTCCACCACATCCGCCTCTTTGGTCCCGCGGACGCAATGCACCGGGAAGACCTCGAACTCTCGGTCGTTTGGATCGTGGGTGTCGGCGAGAAAGATCAGCTGGTCGCCGGCGCGCCGGCGTTCGTCGATCAGATCGCGGATCCGGGGGATGGCGGCGTCGCAGCGAGGGGACGCCAGGTTGCCCGCCTTGCAAAAACCGTTGAGAACGTCGACCACGATGGTGATGTTCGCCATGCTCAGCCGACGAGTTCGAGGCGTGGATTCGGCCGGTAGCGCCGCCCGATCTTGGCGCAAGGCCGACCCTCGACCACGACCACATCCGCGGTGAAGTCGTAGACCCCCTGAAAGAAGGCGCTGCCCACCCCGTACGCGTCGACTGGTACCTGCTCACGCTCGAACCGCTGGATCTTCTCGACGTTGAAGCCGCCGCTGGCCACGATCTTCACGCGCTCAAATCCTTCCCGGTCGAGGGCGCGGCGCACCAGTGTGCAGAGCTGCGGGTTGACACCACGCGGGTCAAAGTCTCCCATCAGCTTCTGGATGCTGACGTCCACCATCGTCTCCGACGTGTCGAGCCGGACGCCCCACAGCCGATCGCCCAGGGCCCGCGCCACCTCGAGCGAGGTGCGGACACAGTCGTTCTGCCAGTCGACGAGGACGATCAGGTTGGCACTGGGGTCGATGTATTCGGCGTATTTCTGGGCAGCGAGGACGGTGTCGCCGTTGTACGCGGCGATCAGCGAATGCGGCACGGTGCCCACCCCCTTGCCGCCCCACCAGGACGCCTGGGCATCAGTTGAGACCCCGATCGCACCCGAGACATGCGCGGCATAGCCGTCGCCCGTCTGCACCAAATGATGGTCGTGGCGCGCCGGGAAGAAGATGATCTGCTTGCCCTGCGCCGCCTCGACAACTCGACGGACATTGGTGGCGACCTTTGTCCGGCGCGACAGGACTCCGAGGTACACCGTCTCCAGACGGGCGAACAACGAGTAGTCTCCCTCGATTGTCATCGTGGTCTCCCAGGGTGCCACCTCATCACCGTCATAGAGCGCGTGCACCCGCAGCTGAGAGAAATCCTCCGAACACAGCTTGACGATGGCGATCGCCTCGTCCATGCCGCCGATGACGGCGTGCTGTTTTTGGAAGACCTGCATCAGCACCTGGGGATGCCGCTGATCGGCGTGGAGCACATCGACCGTGCGATTGAAATAGACATCGCTGTAATAGCCCTCGCGGATCCGTTCCACGTTGAGCCGGAAGACGGAGGGATCGAGCCGTTCCCGGCGCCGCACCGGCGCCTCGGTTACCGCGCTTGTAGCCACCGCCCTGATGTTAAGAGGTGGCGCCGATCCGCCGGTACCGCTGGTAGCGCTCCTCCAGCAGCCGATCGACGGCCACCGCCTCGAGCGTGGCCAGGTGGCGCCGGAGAGCCGCGCCGGCCGCGTCCGCGGCCATCCCGTAATCGTTGTGGGCCCCTCCGGACGGTTCGGGCACGATCTCATCAGCCAGCCCCATCCGCTTCAGGTCGGCCGCCGTCAGCTTCAAAGCCTGCGCCGCCTCCACTTTGCGGGCGATGTCCCTCCAGAGGATCGAGGCGCAGGCCTCCGGCATCGCCACGCTGTAAATCGAGTGTTCCATCATGAGCAGCCGGTCGCCGACGCCGATGCCCAACGCGCCCCCGCTTCCCCCCTCGCCCAGGACCATTGTTACGATCGGGACCCGAGCCTGCGCCAGCGCCACCAGGTTCTCCGCGATGGCCCAGGCGATGCCCCGCTCCTCCGCACCGGCTCCGGGAAATGCTCCGGACGTATCGACGAAGGCGATGACAGGAAACTGGAACCGCTCGGCCTGCCGGATCAGTCGAAGGGCCTTTCGATAACCCTCCGGGTTTGCCATGCCGAAGTTGCGCATCGCGCGTTCGGCGGTCGTCCGCCCCTTCTGCTGGGCGATGACCATGACCGTCCGGTGATCGAGGGCCGCCGGGCCGCCGATGATGGCGTGGTCGTCACCAAACAGCCGGTCGCCGTGCAATTCGAAGAAATTGCCGAAGATGGCGTGGATATAGTCGAGGGCGTAGGGGCGGTCGGGATGGCGGGCGAGCTCGACTTGCTCCCAGGTCGCGGCCGCGATCGATCCGTTGTCGGTCACCCGCGGACGGCCGGCGTTGGCGCCGAGGCGTTGGCCTGGGGTTCCAGCTCGAAGTCTTTGGCCGCTTCGTTCTTGACGTAGAGATCGAGTAGCTGGCGGAGGACGGCAGGCAGCTCCGGCCGTGGCACCACCAGGTCGATCATGCCGTGTTGCCAGAGGAACTCAGCGGTCTGGAACCCCTCAGGGAGCGTTTCATAGGTGGCTTGCTGGATGACGCGAGCCCCCGCGAACCCGATCATCGCGCCGGGCTCCGCAAGGATCACGTCGGCGAGCGAGGCGAAGCTGGCGGTGACGCCTCCCATGGTCGGATCGGTCAGCAGCGAGACATAGGGGATTCCGGCGGCGCCCAGCCGCCCGAGCGCCGCCGCGGTCTTCGCCATCTGCATCAATGAGAGCATCCCCTCCTGCATGCGGGCGCCTCCGGATGCCGAGATGACCAGGAGGGGCAGGCGGCGGTGTAGCGCGCGCTCGATGCCATTCGTGATCTTTTCGCCGGTGGCGGCGCCCATGCTGCCGCCCATGAAAGCAAAGTCGAGGCAGACGATCACGAGCGGGTGCCCGGCGAGGACGCCCTCGCCCCAGGTCACCGCCTCGTTCACCCCGGTGCTGGCCCGGCTCTGTTCGATCCGCCTGGCATAAGGCTGCGAATCCTTGAAACCGAGCGCATCGGTGGCCGTGATCTGCTGGTCCTCTTCATGAAAGGATCCGGGCTCGACCAGCATGGCGATCCGCTCGGGGGCGCGTAGCCGGAAGTGGTAACCGCAGCGATAGCAAACGCCCAGGGAGGTCGTCAGGCGGGCCGGCTCGAGCGAGGTGTCGCACTTGGGGCATTTGAGCCGGTCAATTTCCTCGCCCACGCCGGCACGCGGCGACGGCAGAGCGACATACCGAGTCTTGGGACGAAACATGAGTCAGGCGGCGACCCTTACCGGCGCGCCTTCCCACTCGATCACGCATGCCCCCCAGGTCAGCCCGGCGCCAAACCCGACAAGCACCAGATGGTCGCCGGTTTTCAGCCGGCCCGCGGTCAGGGCGTCCTTGAGCGCCAGCGGGATGGAGGCCGTTGAGGTGTTGCCGTACGAGGCAATGCCGTTCACCATCACGTCGGCACCCACGCCAAGCCGCTTGCCGGCCGCCTCGATGATGCGAGCGTTGGCCTGATGGGGGACTATCAACTTGACGTCCTCCAGCCGGACGTTCGCTTTCTCCAAGGCCTGAAGCGTCGCCTGCGCCAGGATCTCCGTGGCGAAGCGGAACACTTTTCGTCCGTCCATCCGGATCTCCGGGCGGCCCGGGCCTTCGGGGCCATCGGCGCCGGGCGCGACATAGATAAGGTCACCGCCGGAACCGTCCGATCCAAGCACGCAGGACTTGATGCCGGCGCCGTTGACGCCCGGCCCGAGCACGACTGCTCCGGCCCCGTCGCCGAAGACGACACAGGTGCCGCGGTCTTTGAAGTTGATGATCTTCGTGAGCGTCTCGCTGCCGATCACGATGGCCTGCTTCGCCTCGCCGCCGCTGACGAAACGGTCGGCCACACTCATCGCATAAAGGAAGCCGGTGCAGGCTGCCTGCACGTCGAAGGCCGGGCCATGAGCGCCCAGCCGCTCCTGCACCCGCGACGCAACCGAGGGAAACATCGAGTCGGGCGTCGAGGTGCTGGAAACGATCAGGTCGGTGTCCTGCGGGCGCAGCCCCGCAGCGGCAAGCGCGTCCTTCGCCGCTTCGGCAGCCAGGTCGGTGGCGGTCTCGTTGACGGCGGCGATCCGGCGCTCAACGATGCCGGTGCGGTCGCGGATCCACGTATCGGACGTTTCGACCATTTTTTCGAGGTCGGCGTTCGTCAGGATGCCGGACGGAACGTAGCTGCCGACCGACTTGATGCTGGTAAGCATGCGTCTCCCCGGCTAAAGAATCTGACCAGTATATACCGGCATCCTCGCACTGGTTACGCAGCGTCACTGAGGGTCAAACACGGTCGTTTCGAGCTTCCCGGCGAGCGTTTAACACCGCCCGGGACAGGGGTATATCGGCGGACGAAAACAACACGTAAAGGAGGCCAGCCATGAGCAACGTGATTCGTTGGTCACCGATCTCGGATCTGATGTCCCTTCACAGCGCCATGGACCGGCTGTTCGGCGACACCTTCGGCGTTGCCGGCCAGTCGAGAACCGTCGGCGCGGTCGGTGAGGGGTACCTACCCCTGGACGTCTACCAGACGGACAAGGAGTGGGTGATCAGGGCCGCCGTCCCGGGGGTGGACCCGAGCACTGTCGATGTCACCTTCGATGCCGGGCAGATCAATATCAAGGGTGAGATCGCACCACCCAGCGGCACTCAGCCGGAGAGCTACTGGCTGCGCGAGAACTTCTATGGGAAGTTCAGCCGGCAGGTCACCCTTCCCGAAGACGCGGTCGGCGAGCAGGCGCGAGCACAGTTCGTGAACGGCATGCTGATCCTGACGGTGCCGAAGGCCGAGCCGGCCAAGCCGAAGTCCGTGAAGATCCCGATCAGCGGCGGGACCGCCAGTGGAAACGGCGAGCACAAGCAGATCGGGAGCACGGCAGCGACCGGTCAGAAGAAATAAGCTCGCCACGATCGACCTCGTAAAAGCCGCCCTTTTGGGCGGCTTGCGTTTTCAGCTCAGAACGGTCACCGTAAGGTGCCGCTCACGCGGGCCGTCGAACTCCGCGACGTAAATCCCCTGCCAGCGACCTAACGCCAGCCGGCCATCACGCACCGGGATTACCTGCGACGTCCCGATCAGCGTCGCCTTGATGTGCGCGGCGGCGTTGCCCTCGGCATGCCGGTACCTGTTCTCCCACGGGACGAGCGAATCCAGCGTGGTCAGGACATCTGTCATCACATCGGGGTCGTCGTTCTCATTGATGAAGACGCCGGCGGTGGTGTGGGCCACGTAGACGTGGCAGAGACCCGCCTGCACGCCGCTCTCGCGGACCACCTGCTGGACCCGATCCGTGACATCGATCACGTCCGCCTTGTGTTGGGATCGAACGGTCAGCGTTGCCATACCCTCCATAATGGCCGACGTGTCTCGCGACCTGCCAGTCGGCAACGGCGCCTTGTTGATCAACTTCGACCGCAACTACCAGCTGCGCGACATCTATTACCCTCGGGTCGGTCAGGAGAACCACACCAGCGGCGAGCTCAACCGGTTTGGCGTCTGGGTGGACGGACGGTTCGCCTGGCTCGACGACCATGGCTGGTCGAGGGACCTCGTGTACCTGCCTGACACGCTGGTCACGAACGTGACGCTCCGGCACCCGGATCTCGCGCTCTCGCTCACCTTCAACGACACCGTCGACCTCGGTCGCGATGTCCTGATCAGGCGGGTGCGCGTCGTCAACGAGGGGCCGGAGCGGGAGATTCGACTCTTCTTTCATTTCGACTGGCACATCTATGGCACCGAGGTTGGCGACACCGTCATGTATTACCCGGCGGTGAAAGGGCTGGTGGCGTACAAGGGCCAGCGCTGCTTCGCGGCCTGCGGCCAGGTGGGCGATCGAATCGGACTGGACGGCTATGCCTGCGGCAAGAAGGACGTGGGTGGCGCCCAGGGAACCTGGCGTGACGCGGAGGATGGCGAGCTCGGCAATAACCCGATTGAGCAGGGCTCGGTGGATATGACGCTGGCCCTCAAGCTGGGGCGGGTCCCGCCAGGGCAGACCGCCACCGCCTACCAGTGGCTGATTGCCGCCCGCAACTTCGCAGAGCTGCAGACCGTCGCCGACGTGATCACCCTGCGCGGGCCGGAAGCCTTCTTGGAGCGGACTCGCTCCTACTGGATCGCATGGGTGAACAAGGAGAATCGGGAGTTCGCGGATCTCTCGCCTCGAGTGGCCGAGCTGTATCGTCGCTGTCTGCTGGTCGTTCGTACTCAGGTCGACAGCGGCGGCGCCGTCCTTGCCGCGAACGACGCCGACATCATCAAGTTCGCCCGCGATACCTATAGCTACATGTGGCCGCGCGACGCCGCGCTCGCCGTGTATGCGATGGACCAGGCTGGATACGTCGACCTGCCGCGCCATTTCTTCGAGCTCTGCGCCCGGATCGTCACGAGGGAGGGATACTTCCGCCATAAATACACGCCTGCCGGCGATCCGGGCAGCAGCTGGCATCCCTGGGTGGATCCCACCGGCAAGCCGCAGTATCCGATCCAGGAGGACGAGACGGGGTTGGTCCTCTTCGCGCTGTGGCAGCACTACGACCGCCACCGCGACTTCGAATTCTTCAAGAGCTACTACCGGCCGCTCATCCTTCTGGCGGCCGATTTCCTGGCCAGTTACATCGACCCCCTGACCGGCTTGCCCGAACCGAGCTACGACCTCTGGGAGGAGCGCCGCGGCGTGATGAGCTTTACGGTGGCGGCCGTGTGGGCCGGCCTGCAGGCGGCGGCGAACTTCGCCCAACTCTACGGCGAGATGAAGCTGGCCGACCGCTACCGGGAAACGGCCGAAGGGATCAAACAGGGGACACGGCGCTACCTGTTTGATGCCGAGCTGAACCGGTTCGTCCGCCGCATCTATCGGCGACCGGACGGAACCACAGCGCGCGACCTCACCATCGACTCCAGCGTCTACGGGCTCTGGTACTTCGGGATGCTGCCCGCCGACGACCCGCAGATCGTCAGCACCATGAAGGCGGTCTACGACCGGCTCTGGTGTAAGACCGAGGTCGGCGGCATCGCCCGCTATGAGAACGATTGGTACTACCAGGTGAGTCAGGACATCGCCAACGTGCCGGGCAACCCCTGGTTCATCTGCACCATGTGGTATGGCCAATGGCTGGTCAGCCGGGCCGCCTCGGTCGACGACCTGCGGCCGGCGCACGACATCCTGGAATGGGTGGCCGGTGCTGCCCTGCCCAGCGGCGTGCTGGCCGAGCAGCTCGACCCCTACACAAAGGCGCCGCTCTCGGTATCACCCTTGACCTGGAGCCAGGCCACCCTGGTCTCGCTCGTGCACGAGTACGTGCGCAAGCGGCTGGCCCTGGCATCGCCGCCGCCCGCGGCGCCGGCAACGCGCCCAAGCTGACCTCGGGCGGAGACCCGATGTTTCGCGAGGGGTCGCTTTGCTATTCTCGACTTCGTGCGCGGCGCGATCGCGGCGATCAAGGCTGACTTTGGCTGTCTGCTCGTCGCCACGCTGTTCATCATCATCATGGCGTCGACGATCGTCTTCGCGACGATCTTTACGCCGCCAGCCCACAACGCCTTCGTCTAATGGCTGCCGACTTCAGACGCCTCGTCGAGGACAGCCGCGTGATGACGCGTCGAAGCTTCCTGGCCATCGCCGGCTGGGTCGGATTCACGGCGGCCTCCGCGATCGCGCTGTTCCAGAGCGTCAAATTCATCCAGCCGAATGCCACCTATGAGGATCCGCCGGCCTTCAAACCGGTTGGTGACCTGGCCTTTCCAGCCAATTACGCGGTTGGCTCGACCACGGTCCTGATCGATAAGCGGGTCGTGATCAACCGTGACCAGGACGGCTTCTACGCCATCAGTCTCATCTGCACCCACCTTGGCTGCACCCCGCGATACTTTCCGGATGTCACCAGCGACCTGGTTCTGGCGGGCACCCAGATCTCAAAGGATCCAGACACGGGGCAGCTGGCCACCAAGGCCAATCCGGCCTTACCGGGCTTCAAGTGCCCGTGTCACGGGAGCCGCTACTTTCGGGACGCCGACAACTTCTTCGGTCCGGCGCCACGACCGATGGATCGGGTACACATGGAGCTGGCCAAGGACGGCCGGCTCTTCGTCGACCGCTCGGTCATCGTCGATCACAAGTTCCGGCTGAAGGTCTAAGCAGGGCCAGGAGGGTTCATGAAGGTCATCCGCGGAGCGGTCGATGAGATGTGGTCGATCATGGGGCAGATGACCTCGGCGGTCTTCCGCCATGGCCTCCCGCTCACCGACAAGATCGCGGCGCGCACGGCGCTGACCAACTTCGTGCTCCATATCCACCCGGTGCGGGTCCGGCGCTCGTGGATCCGAATGTCGTACACCCTCTGCCTTGGCGGCCTCTCCTTCTTCCTGTTCATCGTCCTGACGGTGACCGGCCTCTACCTGATGTTCTACTACGTCCCGTCGATCAACCATGCCTATCAGGACATGCGTGACCTGCAGTTCGTCGTGACCTTCGGCGGCCTGATCCGCAATATGCACCGCTGGGCGGCGCACGCCATGGTGATCACCGTCTGGTTGCACATGGCGCGCGTCTTCCTGACCGGCTCCTACAAGAAGCCGCGAGAGTTCAACTGGGGCGTCGGCACCTTGCTGCTGTTGATCACGCTCCTGCTCAGCTTCACCGGCTACCTGCTGCCGTGGGACCAACTCTCCATCTGGGCGGTGACGGTAGGCACCAATATGGCGAAATACGCCCCGATCGCCGGCCCGTACACTCGCTATCTGATGCTCGGTGGCCATGCGGTTGGTGATGCCACCCTGCTTCGCTTCTATGTGATGCATGTCGTTGGGCTTCCGCTCGTCGGATTTCTGCTGATGGTCGTTCATTTCTGGCGTGTTCGAAAAGATGGGTTCAGCGGAGGGCTGTAGCTGAGCATGGCCACCGAGGCAGCGGATCGGATCGCCGCTCGTCAGCGGGTGGAGGCGCGCCGGCGCCAGCTCGAGGCGCCCACCACCGTCCGGGACGACAGCGAGGACGAGATGATCGTCTCCTTCCCCGAGTTCATTTTCAAGGAGTTCATCGCCGCGGTGGCGATGACCGTGTTCTTGGTCGTGGTCTCGATCTTCCTGCAGGCGCCGCTGCTCGGGCAGGCAAACCCGGGCGTCACGCCCAACCCCTCAAAAGCGCCCTGGTACTTCCTGGGACTGCAGGAGCTGCTCTCCCGGTTCCCGCCGCTGATGGCGGGCGTGGCCTTTCCGACCTTTGTCATCGTCCTGATGATCCTGGTGCCCTTCCTGGATCGCAATCCGAGCCGCCGGCCATCGGAGCGGAAGGTCGCCATCATTCTCTTTGCGCTCTACATGGCGATCGTCGTGGCCCTGGTCATCATCGGCACCTTCTTCCGCGGGCATGAGTTCATCTGGGATTGGGGCTGGGTGCTGGGCAACCCGCAAAACTGCGGAGGGGCGGCATGCTAGGTCGAGCATTCCTGGTGGTCAGTGTTCTCTTCCTGGCGTTGCTGGCCTTCGCCTTCTACCAGGACCTGAACCGGCCGTGGCTTCCGATCCAGCAGAAGTATGCGCAGCAGTACGGCGCCGACTTCCCGATCCAGGTCCAGCAGCTCTTTCCTAGAGTCCAGGTCAACAATCAGTTCGT
>VBEE01000056.1:50678-62962 GCA_005881715.1 Chloroflexota bacterium
AAGATTGGGCCGCAGGAGGCAGCCAAGCGGCTGGGTCCGAATCACCCGGCGGTCATCAACGACGCCGTCTTTGCCAAATACGGCCAGGACACGCTGATCTGCCGCCCGGTGGCTGCCGGCGCCAGCCCGTCCGCCAGCGCCAGCCCGTCCGCCAGCGCATCGCCAAAGCCGACGGCCTCGGCCAAACCCTCGTCCTCCGCCGCACCCGGAGCCGCGACCTCACCCGCCCCGGCGGCCAGTCCGACAGCGTCCGCCTCGCCCGCCGGCACGGCGGCGGCCAGCTGCCTCGACCCGAAGACGCAGCCCTTCTACCTGCTGGACGCGAACGGCAAAGTCGTCAATGACCCCAGCACGAACAAGCCGGTGGTGGCGCAGCTCAATGGCTTTATCCCCAGCCAGTACAAGGGGCTCGGGATCGACGAGAGCGGCTGCATCATCTGCCACAACGGCAACCGGCAGGCGACCACTGAGGCGGGCGCCCACCAGAATCTGGTGCCCAACCCGTTCGGCGTGTACGACAAGGCTCCCCAGGTTTTTGAGAATAATTGCGCCCAGTGCCATGGGGCGCTCGGCGAAGGCGGTAAAGGGCCGCCGCTGAACGACCAGAACCGGCTGGGATTCTTCAGCGACGACTACTACTATCGCTGCATTTACCTGGGCAACACAGGCGAGGAGCACCTTGGCACCATCATGCCGGCCTGGGGCGTCTCAAAGAACAATCGCCCGCCGATCCTGAAGAGCGACACGATTAATCTGCTGGTCCACTGGATCCGGATGTGGCAGCAGTACGCGAGTTTGCCATGAGACGCCAGCAGTTGAAGAATCTGGTCGGCACGGCGGTCGCCTTCGTCCTGCTGATCGGTCTGACCGTACTCGTGATCGTGTCCGAGAACCTGCTGGACGTCACGAAGGCTCACAAGGCAGGCGGTTGATGTTTCCCCTGGTCGTCTATCTGCTGAATCTTGGCCGGGACCCAGGGGCCGGCGACTTCTTTTTCGTATTGATCTGGGCCGTCTGCAGTCTGCTGCTGGTGGCCTACTACTGTTACCGGATGTTCCAGCGGTAATCCCCACCAGGCCGTGGTCGAACTGCAGCTGACGCCGCCCCCACCCTACCCTCCCCCAGAGGGGGAGGGAAAATCGGCGCCCGCTTCCTCCGAGAAGGAAGGGAAATCCCCGGCGCGGCGGGCGAGTGTTCGGCTGGCCACCTGGCTGTCCGCCATTCCCGGCCTGGGCCAGCTGTACAACCGTCAGCCGGGGAAAGCAGCCGTTTTCTTGCTCGGCGTCGTGAGCCTGTTCGTCATCACGCTGAACATTCCGGGCGCGACCGGGGAGTTGCTGGCGCTCTGGCGCCCGCGCGGCAGCGCCATGGTCGTGCTCTCCCTCTTTGTCCAGATCCTCTCGCTGCTGCTGTTCATGGCCACCTTCTTCCTGGCGCTGACCGCCTGGTACGACGCAATGCACGACGCCCGCCGGACGGCGCAGGAGATCAACGGCGAACGCCCATCCGGAGGTCGGTGGTGGCTCTTTCATCGGTGACCAGGAAGTCGGTCGGTACACTGTCGTGAGCGTGAATCCACGTCGGCTGCTGCTCGGCATGCTTCCCGCGCTCGGTCTGGCCGCCGCGTTGGCCCCGATCACCGCTTCGGCGGTCAACGTCAGCCCCCTCAATTGCGCGGGCCCCAATGCCTGCGACATCCTCAACGTGTATACGACGATCTTCTGGGTCGCCATGGTTGTGCTCGTCATCGTGGGCGGGCTGATTGTCTTTGCCGCACTTCGGTTCCGCCGCCGGGACGATCGCGAACCATCACAGATCCATGGCAATACCCGGCTCGAGCTTGTCTGGACGGCCGTGCCGCTGTTGATCGTGTCCTTTTTGTTCCTCCGGACCACGTTGCGAATGGACTACGTGCGCAACGGCCCGCCGCCGGCTCAGGTCATCAGGGTCACCGGCATCCAGTGGGCCTGGCAGTTCAAGTACCCGAATGGCAAAACCAGCAACACCAAGCTGTACATCCCCGTGGGTCAAGTGGTGCAGTTGCAGGTCACGAGCCGTGACGTGCTGCACTCCTTCTGGGTCCCCCGGCTGGGTGGACAGGTCTACGCCATTCCCGGCCAGATGAACCATGGATGGATCCAGGCGGATCAGACGGGCAACTATTTTGGCCAGTGCAATGAACTCTGTGGCCTATATCACTACGCGATGGACCTGCAGGTGATTGCGGTATCGAACGCCGACTACAACGGCTTCCTGGCCGGCACGCTGACGCCGGGTGTTGGGCCCGCTCTGGCCGAGAAAGTAACGGGGGCGAGCGCTGCCGCCAACGTGAAGGAAACCGACGAACTGAAATTTGACCCGTTGAGCGCCAGTGTCAAAGTGGGCGAGGTGGTGGAATGGACGAATGTCGGCACCCAGATCCATGACATCACGTTCGATAACGGGGCGGTACCAACCTCGGACAACCAGAACGGTGGGGACAAATATGAGCTCAAGTTCTTGAAACCCGGCACCTACCATTACATCTGCAGCATCCACAAGGCGGCCAACATGAACGGCACGATCACGGTGACCGGAGGATGAGGGAGGTCAAACATGGCTAGCATCGCGCTGCCGCGGCAGGCTGCCCGGCGAAGCGCCGTGGTCGAATGGTTGACCACGGTCGACCACAAGAAGATCGGGATCCTCTACCTCTACACCACCTTCTTCTTCTTCCTGGTGGGCGGCGTCATGGCCCTTCTGATGCGCACCCAGTTGGCGGTAGGAAACAACCACTTCCTGGCGCCGCAGACCTACAACGAGATCATGACGTTGCACGGGACGACCATGATCTTCCTCTGGATCATCCCGGTCTTCTCCGGTTTCGGCAACTACTTCGTGCCGCTGATGATCGGGGCGCGTGACATGGCGTTTCCCCGGATCAACGCCTTCTCCTTCTGGATGATTCCGCTCGGCGGGCTCGTGATGTACGGCGGTCTGCTGACCAAGACCGGAGCGGCGGCGGCGGGCTGGACGGGATATGTGCCGCTGACCGAAAAGGCCTACGCCGCGGGTCTCGGCCAGGACCTGTGGATCCTGGGGCTGCACATCCTGGGCATCTCCTCGATCATGGGCGCGATCAACTTCCTGGTGACCATCCACAACATGCGGGCGCCGGGAATGACCTGGTTCCGCCTTCCGCTGTTCGTGTGGGCGATGGAGATCACGGCCGGACTCGTCCTGCTGGCCAGCCCCTTCCTCACGGGCGTGCTGGCGATGGTCCTGCTAGACCGGCAGTTGGGTACCGATTTCTTTATCCACGGCTCAGACCCGCTCCTGTACCAGTTCATCTTCTGGTTCTACTCCCATCCGGCGGTCTACATCATGATCTTGCCGGCATTCGGGATCGTGTCCGAAATCATCCCGGTGTTCAGCCGAAAACCGATCTTCGGTTACCGGGCCATGGCGTTTTCGATGGCCGCCATCGGCGTCCTGGGATTCATGGTGTTCGCGCATCACATGTTCACCACCGGCCTGCCGCTGGCGCTGCAGGAGTTCTTCATGGCGACCACGGCGATGATCGCGGTGCCCTCCGGGGTCAAGGTCCTCAACTGGCTGGCCACGCTCTGGGGCGGGTCGATCAAGTACACGACCGCCATGCTCTTCGCCGTGGCGTTTGTGCTCATGTTCCTGATGGGCGGCGTCGACGGCGTCTTCATGGCATCCTTGGCCGTCGACTACCAGATCCACGCGACCTACTGGGTCGTCTCTCACATCCACTATGTCCTGTTCGGCGGGAGCGTGTTCGGGGTGTTCGCCGGCTTCTACTTCTGGTTCCCGAAGATGACCGGTCGCTTCCTGAACGAGACGCTCGGGAAGATCCAGTTCTGGATCCAGCTGCTCGGCTTCAACGTCACGTTCATGCCCATGCACTTTCTCGGCCTCGAGGGGATGCCGCGCCGGATCGCCGCCTGGAACGCCAACCGGGTCGACTGGGCTCCCTGGAACCTGATCGCGACCATCGGGGCCTTCATGATCGCGTCCGCCATCCTGCTGTTCCTGATCAACGTCGCGATCAGCGTGAGGGGCGGCCGGCGCGCATCGGCCGACCCATGGCAGGCCAACACGCTCGAGTGGGCGACCACCTCGCCGCCTCCGGCGTACAACTTTGAGAGTGTCCCGCCGGTCCGCAGCGGCCGTCCACTGCGCGACCTCCGCCGGGGCGTAACGGCAGCGACCGAGCACGCCTGAGCCCGACAGCGGCATGAAGGGCTTCCGCGCGTTGAGCGTCGCCACCGCGGTGGCGACTTACGCGCTGGTTGTTCTCGGCGGGGTGGTGCGCGTCTCCGGATCGGGGCTCGGTTGCCCGGACTGGCCCCTGTGTCACGGCCGTGTGCTGCCGCCACTCGACCTGCATGCCATCATCGAGTACTCGCATCGGACCGCGGCCTCGCTGACGAGCACCCTCGTCGTGCTGACCGCCGCTGTCGCATGGATGGCCTGGCGTAACCGCCGCGACCTCGTGGTTCCGGCCACCCTCGCCGTCAGCCTCCTGGCCGTCCAGGTGGTGCTGGGAGCGATCACCGTCCGGCTGGAGTTACCGCCGATGATCGTGCTTGCCCACCTCGCCACGGCGATGGCCCTGCTGGGGGCGGTGTGCGTCACGGCCGTCGCGTCGCTGATGCCGATGCCGGCGCAGCCGGCTGACGCCCAATCAGCTCGACGCGCCCGCGGCGCGGCCGGCGGCACCTATCTCCTGATCCTCACCGGATCGCTGGTGGTGGGCAGCGGTGCCAGCGGCGCTTGCGATGCCTGGCCGCTCTGCGGTGGCGGCTTCCGCCTTGCCGTTGAAGGCTCGCCCGCCATTCAGTTGCTGCACCGGGGTGTGGCCTCGGGCATCGGTTTGCTGGTCGTCATGAGTCTGCTGTCGGTGCTCGCGCGGCACCGGCGCCAGCCGGCCGTTCGGGCGACGGTGGCGCTGACCCTGGCGGCGCTCGCGTTCCAGGTCGCCGTCGGTGCCGCGGTCGTGACCCTGCACCTGCCCGCCGTGTTGCGCGGACTGCACCTCGCCCTCGCGAGCGCCGTCTGGAGCGGCACCGTCATCCTCGCCGTGATCGC
The DNA here is from genome assembly GCA_005881715.1 of Chloroflexota bacterium. Classification (GTDB taxonomy): domain Bacteria; phylum Chloroflexota; class Dormibacteria; order CF-121; family CF-121; genus CF-13. Next base: position 55,776 of record VBEE01000056.1, read on the forward strand.
CAGCCGGTTGCCTCCAGCCGAGCAGCCGCTGGAAATCCGGGACGCGAGTCGATCGGCAGGCCGTCCAGTCCGCGACGTGGTGCTGGATTACGTCAGCCTTGCCAAACCCCGGATTATCCCGCTGCTGCTGATCACCGCTCTCGGCGGGATGATGATGGCGGAGCGCGGCTGGCCGTCGACCGGGCTTGTGCTGCTCACGCTGCTGGGGGGCGCGCTGGCGGCGGCGGGTGCCGGGGCCATCAACTGCTGGATCGATCGCGACCTTGACCGCGAGATGCTACGCACGAGGCGGCGTCCGCTGCCGGACGGACGGATCGCGCCCAGCCATGCGCTGATCTTTGGCATCGGGCTCGGACTGGCGGCGTTCCTGGTGCTGGCCTTCTGGGTCAACGTGCTGGCCGCGACCCTCGCGATCAGCGGCTTGCTCTTCTATGTGTTCGTCTACACCCTCTGGCTGAAGCGGTGGACGGTGCAGAACATCGTAATCGGGGGCGCCGCGGGAGCCGTGCCGCCCATGGTCGGGTGGGCAGCGGTGACCCACCGGCTCGACCTGACCGCGCTCTACCTCTTCGCCATCATCTTCCTGTGGACGCCCCCGCACTTCTGGGCGCTCGCGCTCCGGCTCAAGGGCGACTACGCGCGGGCGCGGGTGCCGATGCTGCCGGTGGTTCGCGGCGAGTCGGCGGCGCGCCGCCAGATCCTGTTCTACACGCTGATCCTGGTTGCGGTCACGCTGGCGGTGGTCCTGACCGGCGCGCTCGGACTCCTCTATCTGGCCGGCGCCGGTGTGCTCGGTGGCCTCTTCATCGCGCTGGCCGTCGCAAACCTGCGCACCCGACGCCAGCGATGGTCCCGCCTGCTTTTCGATTACTCGATCGCGTACCTGGGATTGCTGTTCGCGGTGATGGTGGCCGATCGAATGATAGGGAGGTTATAGTTTCCTCTGGCCCATGCATAAAGAAGAAGCGAGCAAGAATATTCGACTCGGGGTGCTGTTGTTTGTCACGGCGGTCATCATGTTGGGGCTCTCTTTCGCCTGGGCGCTCATCTACAACAACTTCGGGTGATGGCAGAGCCTGAGCAGCAGCCCCACCCGGAAGGCCACGAAGCCTTCCACCTGCCGCCGCCCAGCATCTGGCCGCCTGTGCTGGCAGTGGGTATCGCGATGCTTCTGACCGGACTCATCCTTAATCTGCTGATCTCGATCGCGGGCGCGGTGATCACCGTCGCGGCGATCGCCCTCTGGGTGCGCGATGCGCGCCGCGAGTTTGCCGAGCTTCCCGAGTAAGGTACATACCTGATTCTGCCCCGGCGGCTGGCGTTTCGATGCCTCGCCGCGGATTCGACCCGTAAACTCAGCCCGAGGCCATTCGTTCTCAAGGAGGCAAGCGTGACTGTTTGGAAGATGGCGATCGGGTCGGTGGTGACCGCTCTGCTACTGGCCAGCTGCGGCGGCTCGAGCGGCGACACTGGTCAGAGTTGCACCCCGGCGGGGGGCAGCACCAGCGGGACCCCGACACATACCGTAAAGCTCGTTGCCGATCCGAACACGATTGGCAAATTCGATCCGGCGACCGTCAGCGTCAAGGTTGGTGACACTGTCGAGTGGGATTTCCAGGACAATACGGCGCAGCATAGCGTGACCTCAGATGACTCCGGCGTCTTCGACTCGTGCCTGCAGAACGCCGGTGCGAAATTCTCGGTCACGTTCAGCAAGGCGGGCGACGTCAAGTACCACTGCCAGATACACTCGCAGATGCTCGGCGACGTCAAGGTTAGTTAGCCGAGACTGAACCCGCGAAAGCGTGGCTCGGGCTGCGCCCTCGCGCTGTTTCTCAGCGCGGTTTGGCTGGCGGCGTGCGGCGCGTCGGCGCAACCCGACAATTCGGCGATCGTCGCCGATTTCCAGAACCATCGCTCCAATGTCGAGGTTACAGCGGACGGGACCGTGGTCCGACTGCTCACCGACCAAAGCGGCACGGCCGGCACGCACGAACGGTTCATCGTCAAGCTCTTAACCGGCGCGATCACGGTCGAGGTCGAACACAACGTCTCGATTGGGTCGCGGGTGCCGGTCACTGAGGGCGATCATGTGATCGTCCATGGGGAGTACGTCTGGAATGCGCAGGGCGGACTGATCCACTTCACGCACCACGATCCACAGGGCACCCACGAGGGTGGATACATCGAGGACAACGGAAAGACCTACGACTGAGGATTCTTCGCGGCTTCCGCTTAGTCGGGCCGGATCAGCTCCACGTCGCCCGCCACGATGCTCAACCGGCTTCCATCCGGAGTGCGGACGAGTAGCGCGCCATCCGCGCCGACGTCCTCGGCCAGGCCGCGCAGGAGCACACCGTCGCGCCGGAACGTGACGGGTTTCCCCAGCATGGCGGTTCGACTGCGCCAACCCGGCAGGATCCAATCTACGCCCTCCCGATCGGCACGCTCGTAGGCGTTGCCCAGGTCGTTGAGGATCGCGGCCAGCAGAGCCTCGCGTTCGACCGGATGGCCGAGCTCGACCGCCAGTGACGTCGCCCCTTCGGGAAGCTCAGCCGCGGACTGGTTGGCGTTCAGGCCGACGCCGAGGATGACCGACGACCCAGGCGGCCGCTCCAGCAAGATGCCGGCCAGTTTCTTCCCGTTGAGGAGCACGTCGTTGGGCCACTTCAGCTGCGGGGCGGCTCCGGTCGAGAGCTCCACGCCGCCCGCGACCGTGACCGCGGCGAGCAATGGCAGCAGCGGAAGCACATCGACCGGTGGCTGCAAGACTGTAGAGAAGAGCAAGGCCTTCTCGGCTGGTGCCGTCCATGACCGCCCATGGCGACCGCGGCCGCGAAGCTGCAGGTCGGTCGTCACAGTCCATCCCGGCGCGGCTCCGCCGGCCGCGGCCGTTCGCGCCAGGTCCTGGGTGCTGTCGCAGGACGGCTCATAGTGCAGGGACCAGGTAACCTCTCCGGTCGCGAGTTGCGCCGTGACCCGCGCGAGGTCGAAGCTCATTGGATCGCCGGCGCGGTGACGGCGGCATCGCGGCTGCCGGCCTGTACGGCGATGATCCCGGCGACGATGACGGCCGCCCCGAAAATCTGAAGCGGCTGCAATCGATCGCCGAGCACGAGATACGCGATCAGGCCGGCGAAGACCGGCTCGGCGGTGGCGATGATGCCGGCCGTCGACGGACGCACCGTGCGGAGCGCCATCACGAAGAGCCCGTGTGCCAGCAGCGTTCCAACCAGGCCCAGCAGCGCCATCACCGCCCAGATCCGAAGATCCGTCGGCAGCGCGGTGCCGCTCACCGTGTCGAACACCGCCCAGAGCACGGTGCCCGCGCCGAAGCCGTAGAGCAGGACGGTCCAGGTATTGAGCCGGCGCGCCAGGGTCGAGGCTCGCAGGATGTAGAAGGCAAAGAACCCGGCGGACACCAGGCCCAGCATGACGCCCGGAAGGTTGACGCGGAGGAGCGCCGGCTGATAGGCGCCCACCGCGAAAAAGGCGCCGATCAGCACCATCGCCAGCGCGGCCCAGACCGGCGTGCCCACCGCCTGCCGGCGGTGATAGCGTTCAAAGACGGTCACCGCGACCAGCCCCAGGTACTGGACGAGTAGAGCCACCGCAATGTTGATTCGGGCGATCGTCAGGTAGTAACTGAGCTGCACGCCGGCGAGACCAACCCCGCCGAAGATGGCCAGGGCTGGAAGCTCCCTTCGGTCCACACGAAGCAGCGCCGGCCGGATTACCAACAGTGAAAAGAACAACCCGAGGAAGGCCGACCAGATGCGCAGCTGCGCGAGCACCAGCGGTGAGTACCCGAGCTTGAACAAAGCCTTGACGACGTTGCCGCCGGCGGCGAACAGGAAAGCGGACAGCAGCACCAGCGGGTAGCCCACCGGCCGGCCCGCCGGCCGACGCGAGTGGCGCTTTAGTGCCATACGAGCGTTTGAGGCGTATCTGTGCTAACCCGGTGGTGAGTTCTTGACCAATTCAGTATTTGAAAGTAATGTAAACCCTCGGGAACCATGCCTCGGACCCTCGGAAGCGGGCGCATGATCGAGCAGACCTCGGTCCAGATTTCCGCCCTTCGCGAGCGGTGGCACGCGGAGCGCGAGCTCCGCTATGCCCGTCGAAACCGCATCCGGCACATCGACCGACTGCTGGATGAGCTCGAGATGCTGAACATTGCCGAGGAAACGCAGCTCCCCGCTGACCTGGCCCTCCGAGTCCAGAGGCTGACGGCCGAAATGGAACATCCCCTGGGCAATCGAGCTCCGGAGGATCTGACGATCGCGGACTCGATGGATGCGTTGTACGACCTTCAGGACGGGCTGATGCTCACCCTTGAAGGCGTGCAGGACGAGGAAGAAGCCTAACCACCGGCGCCACTCTTCGCTTTCGGCTTCGGTGGGCTTTGCTTGTTGCTATTCGCATTCGCGCTGCCGTTGCCATTGCCCACTCCGTTGTTGCCCTGGTGCCTGGCCGCGAGTGCGGTCGTCGATTGATCGATATCGTGCAACAGGCCGGCCAGCCCATCGCCAGGGCTTGAAACCGCCTTGATCTTCAGCATGAACGCGGTCTCGCGCTGTGCGTTCGCGATTAACAGGGCGTCGGCGTCGAAGCTTGCCGTCGAGTGTAGATCGCGCTCGGCCGCAGCCTGTTTTGCCTGATAGTCCTTGAGTAAGACCCGAACGATTTCATCGGTCGATCCGCGGCCCTCCAGGTTGAGCAACGATTGGTTGATCCAGTTGAAGACCGACCCGACCGGTGCTTTCGCATTCGACCCCGTGATGAGGTTGTAGATGCCGGTGAGCAGTGGGTCGATGACGGCGACGGGCTGCGGCCCTGGGTCGGTGCGCTGCCGCAGGAGCACCGAATGGGCGCTGAGCAGATCCGCATTCGCCTGCGCCAGCTCGTCGAGGCCTCGTTGGGTCGGGTCGCTTTGCGTCGCCCGACCGATCCCATCCCACCACGACTGGATCACGTAGAACGCGCTATCGGCGCTCACGCTTTCCGGCTGGTTCCAAAGGGCGTCGGCGTCGGCGGTGTTGTTTGAGGCGGCGGCGGTCAGCGGGATGAGCGCCATTGCCGATGCGATGGCAGCCGCGACCAAGCGGCGTCGTCCGATACGACCCATTGGGAGCATCCAGCCGGCCTCACGCAGATCATCTCGGAGTGCCGGTAGCGAGCGGGGAAAGCCAGGTCGCAATCCCTTGACAGGGCAGCGTCGTGCGGTTGACGAGCCGAAAACCCCCACCCTACCCTCCCCCAGAGGGGGAGGAAATGGAACCCGCGAGGCGGAGGGAGATGGAACCGGTGAGGGGGAGGGAAACCCTGTCAGCGGACCAGGTTTTCGACCACGGTGGCAATCCCCTGGCCGACACCGATGCACATCGTGGCGAGCCCGTATCGTGCCTTGCGGCGGGCGAGCTCATGGACGAGGGTGGCGATGATCCGCACGCCGCTCGCGCCCAGCGGGTGGCCCAACGCGATGGCCCCGCCGTTGGGATTGACTCGCGCGGGGTCGAGCTCGAGGTCCCGAATGCAGGCGATGACCTGGGAGGCGAATGCCTCGTTCAACTCAATGAGGTCCATGTCGGTCGACCGCAGTCCGGCGCGAGCCAGTGCCTTACGCGATGCTGGAATAGGCCCCAGGCCCATGCAGGATGGATCGACGCCCGCGCTGGCGGCCGCCAGGATCCTGGCGATCGGCTGAGCCTTCAGCTGCTCGGCCCGCGATTCGGACATCATCACGAGGCACGCCGCCCCATCGTTGAGCGGCGACGAGTTGCCCGCTGTCACCGTCCCATCCTTTTCGAAAGCCGGCTTCAGGGCGGCCAACTTCTCCAGGCTCGTGTCCGCCCGCGGCCCTTCGTCCTTGTCGAACGTCGCGCCCGCCGGCAATGCGACCGGCACCAGCTCGGCCCGGAAATGACACGCCTGCTGCGCGCCGACCGCCTTTTGATGGCTTTCCAACGCCCATCGGTCTTGCGCCTCCCGGGTGATGCCGTAGCGGCGGGCCACCACCTCGGCCGTCTGGCCCAGGCTGATGGGCGGATATTTCTCCGCGAGCCGCGGATTCACCATGCGCCAGCCCAGGGTGCTATCGTGCAGCGTCTGGCTGCCGCGCGAGAACTCACGCTGCGGCTTTTCGAGGATGTACGGGGCGCGCGTCATGCTCTCCACCCCACCCGCGAGGAAGCAATTCCCATTGCCGGTCTGGATCTCGCGCGTGGCCGCGACCACCGCCTGCATACCCGAGCCACACAGCCGGTTCATCGTGGCGGCCGGGATCTCAACCGGCAGCCCGGCGAGCAGGACTGCCATGCGCGCCACGTTCCGGTTGTCCTCCCCCGCCTGGTTGGCATCGCCGAAAAAGACGTCCTCGATGCCGGCGGGATCCAGCGCGTTGCGCTGGACGGCCTCCCGGACGACGAGCGCGGCGAGATCGTCCGGCCGGACGTCTTTGAGCGCCCCACCGTAGCGTCCGATCGGGGTGCGCAGCGCATCGACGATGACCGCCGTCTCCACCGAGGTCATGCTACGTCATTAAAATGTTGCCGAACTCGTGAACGATCTCGCCCGGCAATACGACGCGGTCAATCTGGTGGCGGATCCGCTGCATGGCTACATCAAGATCACCAAACGGATACACGGTGAGAGCGTGGCCGCAGAGCAGGATCTGCTCGACCATCCATGGCTGCAGCGACTTCGCCGCATCCATCAGCTGCAATCCGCCTGGTGGGTCTTCCCGGGCGGCGAGCATTCCCGCTTCCAGCACGCGCTGGGTGCGATGCACCTCAGTGGAGAATGGGCCCGGCAGCTCTACGCCAACCTGACGGCCCTGTATCCGGATGTTCCATCGGCTGCCTGCGTCGAGGAGACGCTGCGGGTCGCCGGGCTGCTGCACGACATCGGGCACGGCCCCTTCGGGCATTTCTTCGACCAGAATTACCTCGATCGCTTCACCATCGATCACGAGATCATCGGCCGCGCCTTGATCGAGGGGGAGCTGGCTTCGACGATCGCGGCCCTCAACGCGAGTCCCGCCGGTCCGTTCACCCCGGGCGAGCGGATCGAGCCGCACTGGATCGCGGAGTTGATCGCCGAGCCCGAGCTTGCCGGCGCCGCCGTCCCAGCCTGGGTGAAGGCGCTCAAGCCGATCCTCAACGGTATGTACACGGCGGACAACCTCG
>VBEE01000082.1 GCA_005881715.1 Chloroflexota bacterium
CCGCATAGTCGTCAACCGCGGCCACCGCCCGGATTCGCGCGCTCTCCAGACGATCGCCGGTCGCGGCCATATTTCAAGCATGACCGACGGTTGTGATAGCTGTCTGTCGCAACGACTAAATTCATTTATCGCCGTTAGCGGCCAACAAATTCAAAGGCCGGCGGTGGGGGACGACCGCCGGCCTGCACGAGTGAGAGTTAGACTTCGCGCGGTTTCAGAATCCAGAGCGCCACGCCGATCAGGACGGCCAGGGTCAGCAGCATGAACGCTGTGCCCATGGGGGCGGTCGGCAGATCGACCGGTCGTGTGCTGCGGCTGCTGTCGACAATCGCCATCGGCTTCGTTCCGAAGGGTGCGACCTTGATGACGCCCATCGGGGTCACGCTCATGTCGTAGGTCACCTTCGTATCCGCCGCGTTCAGCGTCAGGTACGTTAGCCAGCTGTCGCGGCGGACCCAGCCCATGTTTTTGTCACTGGACAGGTCCTTGTAGAGACCGTCGGTCATCTTTTCCTGAAATTCCATCGTGAAGCCCTCGGCGCCCTGCACCGAACTACCGACGCCGGACTGGCCGATCAACGCGCGCCACTCGCTCGTGTTCACCGGCTTGTCAGAGAGCAGGTAGAGATCGGCCTGGACCTGCTGACCCGCGGCCAGTACTTCGAACGGAATCCAGGGATGCGCAATCTTGAGCGTGATCAGCACCGGCGCGCCGTCGCCAAACAGCAAGCGCTGCTGCTGGGCCCGCTCGGCGTTGTATTTGGCCGCCATGAAGACCGGGCTGCCCATGGCGTAGTGCATGACATGAAGGCGCGTCTCGGCATCGACCGCGAAGCCGTTGTCGGCGGCCCAGTCGAGCACCGCCTGGCCGCTGCCGCGCAAGACGGTGATATCGAGGGCCCGGACCTTGACTTGCTGCAGCACCTCAACTGCTTGGGCTGTGGGTGCCGCCGCGAAGCGCAAATCCAGGATCTCGGGCTGCGGATGCGTCTCCCGGAAGAGCCGCTGGAGCGTCCAACCTCCACCCTCTTCGACCTTCTCCGGAACCGCCGGCAGGGGCACGATCCAGCCGAAGCTGGACGCCTCGCCGTGGTAGCTGAAGCTTGTCAGGTAATGCTCCACGCCGTTGTGCCATTCAACGAGCGTGGTCGCCTTGGCCAGCCGGATCGCCCCGTTGGGCGCCACCAGCCCGCCACAAGCCGCCACGGGCAGGGCCTGTGTGAGGAATAACGCCACGGTCGCCGCCGCCGCGGGAACGAGTTTGTTGACCATAGGGAACCTCCTGTTCCGTCGTAAGCGTCAGTACTCAGACGCCGACGGCGCAGGAAAGTTCCCGCGGGCATGCTTTCCCTCCCCCCTTGTGGGGGAGGGTCACGGTGAGGGGATCGCTGCTTAGCGGGCCGCCGCTCCTGTCCGCTCGAATGCGTTGACAGGCTTCAGGACCTGGACTTTGACTGGCGCCGCTTCTCGGGCGAACGTTTCGGCGTCCGATGCCACCCCCACGACGAATCCGTAATGGTTCGGGACGGCCAGCTGCGGCTTGATCTTCTTGACGACTCCAGCCGCCTCGGACGCGTTCATGACGTAGGGGTCGCCGCCGATACAGATCAGCGCAACGTCCGTTTTGACTTGCTCGATGTCGGGATTCGGATCCCCGTCCCCGGAGAACCAGAAGCGATGTCCGTCGAGGCTGATGATGTACCCCACCCAGTTGTTGCTTTTGGGGTGAGCCTGAAGCCGCTGCGGCGCGGTATTGTACGCGGCCACCGTCTGGAACTTGATCCCGGCGACGTCCAGCGACTCGCCCGGCTTGACGGCTTTGACGTTGCCTTTGAGCTTGTCGGCCACGTCCTTAGGGGCGACGTACTGGGTGCTGCTCTTCTTGATCTTTTCGATGTCGGCCGGCTCGTAGTGATCGGCGTGCGCGTGGGTGATGAAGATCACGTCGGCGGGCTCCTCCTGAGGCCTCAGGCCCCAGGGATCGATATACACAGTGATCCCCTCGCCCTTCCACTTATAGGCGGACTGCTTGTACCAGGTGAACTTCTCGAGCATGAGAACCTCCTTTGGGGCTCGGCGCCCCGAGGTTCTAGGTTACCGGGTCAGGCGCCGAAGACCTGGACCACCAATTGGCGGTCGCGTCCTCGGTCGAGCTCGAGCAAAAAGATCCGCTGCCAGCGGCCGAGGTCGAGGCGGCCCTCGGCGACCGGAATATCCTGGCTGCTGCTGAGCAGCAGATGCTGGCAATGGGCGTGGCCGTTGGCACACTCGTCAGGGTCCATCTCACCGGTCCGGCGGCTCAGGTCGTTGTGCTGGTAGATGCCGCCGGCCGCCGAGAGACGTTCCAGCATGCCAGCCATGTCCTGCAGCAACAGCGGCTCGTTCTCTTGCAACACGACGGCGGCCGTTGTGTGCTTCGAAAACGCCGAGACCCAGCCTTGCGAGATCCGCGAGCGCTGCACGACGGCCGCGACCTGGTCGGTCACGTCGAGGAATTCGCTGGCTGCGGTGGTGCGAACGGCCAGCGTCTCGGCCCAGAGGGTGAGGCCCCCGATTCGGCGAACCCGGGCGCCCGGGTGGTCGTCAGCCTCATCGAGCAGGCGGAAGGCCGGATTGGACGCGTTACCCATTCCAGCTCAGCTCCTTTGGCGCGGCACACGTGTGCCGTCGCCTTGCACTTCCGATGCTGCGCCGGGAACCTTGCGGCGACCGTTACGAACGGCCGCGAGGTGTTACCGTCTCGTCGCGCGGACCTTGTCGAAGCAGTCGCTGCAGTAGACGGGCCGGCCCATCGTGGGGGTGAAGGGAACCTGGGCGGGCTTGCCGCACTCGGCGCAGATCACTTCATGGAGTTCCTTGGCGCGGCCGGTGCCCCGGACGTTGCGGTTGATCGACCGGCAGTCCGGGCAGCGGGACGGCTCGTGCTGGAATCCCTTGGCGGAATAAAACTGTTGCTCACCGATGGTGAAGATAAAGTTGAGACCGCAATCACGGCACGTCAAAGTCTTGTCGCTGAAGCTCACGGCGAATCTCCTTTTGTATGTCTTTGGATCTCAGAGACTCGCCGGAGCGATCTAGCCTTCGACCCAACTTTCCCGGGCGCGATTATAGCAAGCGCCAAGTAGCTTTTGGTGATGACCAAAAGATAGCCGGCTTAGATCAACCGGCTATTCTGCAGCCGTGGCTCGGCGTCTCTTCGTGGTCCAGGACGACCTGATGTTCGCGCAGCGCGTTCGGCGGCTGCCAGTCGCCGATCTGTCACTGGCTCGACCGAAGGAACGGTATTGCGCAAGAACATATATAAAGCGTGGCGACCACAACCACCCCAATCAGACGTTTCTGGCTGATAGCCACGCCGTTGCGCCGGCGACGGCTTCGTCGGCTCGGCATCGCTTGCTGCGTTTTCGCCGCCGTCGTGATCGGCCTGTGCCTGTTCGCAACCCGGGTTGATGTTTTAGCCTACCACTGCTGGTACCATCCGGGCCCGTATGGCTCAAGCCTGTCGAACGCTGATCTCGAGATCCCGGTGAGCGACTACGTGGTTCATGACCTCATTGGTCGCAAAGACTGCGTCTGGATCCCACAATCCCCATCAGGGCTCCCCGTTTTCTACTGGCGGTAATTCAGCGAGGAATCGATCTGGCCGGGCTCCGATCAACCGGCTATTCTGCAGCCGTGGCTCGGCGTCTCTTCGTGGTCCAGGACGACCTGATATTCGCGCAGCGCGTTCGAGGCGCGGCCGGGCGGTTGGGTGTCCCGGTGGAGGCCATCGGCGCCGCCACGGCACGCAGCCGCGCCTGGAAAGGAGACGATGTCGTCGTCCTGCAGGCCACACTGAGGCCTGAACAGCAGCTGCCCTGGTGGATGAGCTGGTCCACCGCCAGCCGAGCCCCCTCGTAATCGCCGTGACCGGGCACCTGGAGACCGCCCTCCGTCACCGGCTGAAGGCGCTCGGCGCCACCCTGGCGGCGCACTCCAGCATGGATCGCGTGCTGGCCCGCGCGCTCGGGATCAGTGCTCGTGGTGCTGATGCGGCGCCACATCCGTCGGCGTGACCGCGGGCGCCTCCATCATTCGCAGCATGGCGAGCCCGTCGGTGCGGAGAAACCGCCAGCCGAGCAGCGCCATGATCGCCAGAAAGATCACGTTCAGCACGCTGGTGTAGTTCAGCGACGGAGGGCTGGTCAGCGCGACCACCGGATGATGCGCCGGGACGAGGCCCAGGACTTGAAAGAGCAGGCCGATGGTAAACCCGGCCACCGCCATCGCGGCATACGACATCACCAGCAGGTAGATGGCCATCCGGCGGCCGTAGTACTTGCGATAGATATTCAGGATCGGCAGGATGATCAGGTCGGCAAAGATGAAGGCGATCACACCGCCGAAACTGATGCCGCCGTTCCAGAGCACCGCGGCCAGGGGGACGTTGCCCACCGAGCACACGAAGCTCAGCAAGGAAATCACCGGTCCGATCAGGGGGCCCCAGACCTGGGATAGGCCCGGGTGATTGGTCAGGAAGAACCCCTGCCAGAACGAGGTGGGCACCCAGGCAGCCAGCGCTCCGGCGATCAACAGCCCCAGCCCGATGTCCGTCCACACCGACGTGACGTCCATCCAGAAGTAATGGCTGATCGCCGTCAACCCACGCCGCGAAAATAACCGGCGCAGAAATGGCCCTTCGGTGACCGACATGTCCATCTCACCGTGGCCCTCCATCCGACCGCGGCGACCCTGCTCCGCCTGGCGGCGGGCTTCTGCAACCAGGGCCGGTCGCAACGTCCAGCGGAACAGCAGCGCCAGGATGACGATCATCAACAGGCCGCCGGCAAATTCAGCGCCGACGAACGACCAGCCCAGCAGGATCAGCAAGATCAGTCCGAGCTCGAAGACCAGGTTGGTGGACGCAAACTCGAACACGATGGCGGCGGGAAAGCTGGCGCCCTTGCGGAACAACGACCGAGCGATGGCGACCGCCGCGTAAGAGCAGGATGACGACGCCGCCCCGAGCAGCGTCGCCGTCGCCAGGCTGCGCGGCGAGTCCGAACCCAACGCTCGGGCCACCGCGGTTCGCGACACGAGCGTCTGGACGATCGCCGACAGAATGAAACCCAGGGCGAGCGGCCAGAGGACCTCCCAGAGCATGTTGAAGGCGGCGGCCAGCGCCTGGCCGGCGGCCTCGACGATGATCACCCTTCTCAGCCTACTGCGCGCGCGAGACTAGCTCTTCAGCGCCACCGACCATCGTTCCTCGATGTGCTGGATGCGATAGATCAAATAGGCGCCGGCCCAGGTCACGATGAAGGCCCCGACGATGACGAAACCCATGACGCCGATGTCCATGCCGCGGATCGCGTCCCAGGCGCCACCGCGCAGGTCGAGCTGCTGCACGAGAAGCTGGCTCAGCTCGAAAAGACCGACGAACAGTGCAACAAACACCGACAGCGCCGTCACCGTCAGGTTGTAGAAGACCTTGCGCACCGGGTTGGAGAATGCCCAGGCGTACGCCCGTGACATGAATGCCCCGTCGGCGGTATCCATCAACGACATGCCGGCGGCGAAGATCAGCGGCAGCGAGATCAGGGCGTAGAGCGGGATCCGCTGGGCCGCGGCGCCGGCCGAGATCGCCAGGAACGAGATCTCGGACGCCGTGTCGAAGCCGAGGCCGAAGAGGAAGCCGACCAGGTACATCTGCCAGCTGTGGGTGATCAGCCTGAAGAGGCGGCCGAAGATGCGGGTCAGCAGGCCGCCGGCCACCAGGTCGTGTTCCAGGGAATCCCGATCGTACTGCCCCGCCTTCATGCGCCGGAAGAGGCGAATGATGTCGAGCAGGATGATCAAATTCAGGATGCCAATCAGCAGCAGGAAGATGCCCGAGACGCCGGTGCCAATCAGGCCGCCCAGGTTTTTCAGCTCGCCGTTCCCATTGACGAGGTTGGTCACGACGAACTGGGTGGCCACGCCCAGGGCGAGGGCGATCAAGAAGACGACCGTCGAGTGGCCGAGTGAAAAGAAAAATCCGACGCCGAGCGGCTTCTTGCCTTCTTGCAGCAGCTTGCGCGTGGTGTTGTCGATGGCCGAGATATGGTCGGCGTCGAAGGCGTGCCGCAGCCCGAAGGCATAAGCCAGGCCCCCCAGACCCAACATCACCGGGTAGCGGGGGGCGACCAGCAACAGCATGATCCCCCAGCCGGCCAGATGCAGCAGCGCCACACCGCCGAACAGGCTGGTCAGACGCAACGACACCGACGTCATCGAGATCGCCCGCCAGCTCCGCCAGGTCGCTCGCGCCGTCGCCATCCGGACATCAAGTATAGATTATTGCGAATCGTTCGCAATAACGAATCGGTTACGACGTTGGGTCGCCGGGGCGCGACGCCGCTAGGTGCCGCTGACGTGTAGCAGACGGCCGATCCCGTAGCCGGCCGCGGCGGACACCATGCCGATCACGAGCATCTGGAGGCCGCTGATCCGCCAGTCCCCCACCAGCGTCAGGGCTTTATACGCCCCGACGCCGAAGAGCACCGCCGCGCAGAGCGGCACCGCCATGATGGTCGCGAGACCGACGGAGATCCCGAACATCGGCACGAACAAAAACGGGATCAGGGGGATCAGCGAGCCGATCAGCGTCGAAAAGCCGGTGACGAGGGCGCGGCGAACCACCCCTTTATCGCTCACGGGCGTGAGATGGAGCTCATCGCGCATCATCACGTCGACCCACACCTTCTTGTCTGAGGTGATCTCGTCGACCACCCGTTCCAGCACGTCTCCGTGGAGACCCTTGTCCCGAAAGATCTGGCGCACCTCCTCGGTCTCGACGTCGGGCATCTCTTCGACCTCTCGCTGCTCTTTGGCTAGCTGGGCCAGGTAGTAATCGCGCTCCGCCAGCGCCGACGTGTACATCACGCCGCCCATGGCAATCGATTCCGAGAAGGTTGCCGCCAGGGCGGCGGCCACGATGATGCGGAGCTGCGCGGTGGCGGCGGCGACGCCCAACACCAGGCCGAGGACATTGACCAGGCCATCCTGGCCGCCAAGAATGACGTCCCGAAGCGAGCGACCGATCCCGCCCTTGTCGACGTCGGGCTCATGCAGCGGTTTGGTTTGATCGCGAGGCGTTGGGTCGGGCTGCGCCATCGATCTATCTTCGCATCAAGCTTCGCGGTTGGCCGCTATCGGGACCTGGCGGCTTTCGCCTGGCAGCGAGCGCAGCGGCCGTGGACGACGAGGTCGGCGTTGCTCACCATGAACTCGTGCTCGTCCGTGATGTGGTGCAGCACGGGCACCATGTGGTCGCCCTCGATATGCAGCGTCGAACCGCACTGGTCGCAAACGAGGTGGTAATGGTCGGTTCCCTCTTCGGCGAGCTCGTAGTAGGCGCGGTCCCGAATCCGGGTCTCCTTGACGAGGCCCAGCTCCTCCAGCACTTCGAGTGACCGATAGATCGTCGCCAGGTTGAAACGCGGATACTGGCGGCGAACCGAGCCCAGGATGTCCTCCGCGCTCATGTGTTTCTTGCTGTGACGCAACGTGTCCCAGACCAGCTGCCGCTGCATCGTCAGGCGATAGCCGGACGTATGCAGCGCTTCGGTGGCCGACTCCCTTGGCGTCATCGCCTCATTGTGGCAGGCGATTGCGCCGTCATTGCCGGCTGATCGCCGGCTGTCGCACCTTTGTCATCGAGCCGGAAAAAGATCACCCAGATGGCCACGAAGTAGATCAGGTTGCCGAGTCCGAACATCACGAGGCCGGCGACCAGCTGGTCGTCGAGCGGCGAGAGCGGCGTCACTCGCGGAGCGGCGGCGTAGAACGGATAGAGCACGGTCGGCGAAAGGATGAAGCCCAGCCCGAGGATGGTGGGCGGCACCCCGGCAAACCCGAGGTAGGCGATCTTCCCGATCACGCTCATGCTCTTTGGCCGTCCGGACGGGACCAGGATCGGCCACCAGAAGAGCGCCCCAACCGCGATGAAGCTCAGGTGCTCGAGGACGTGAACCGGCTGGTTGCGAAGCGTCGCCTCGTAGAGGAATGGCAGGTGCCATGCGGCGAGCACGACGTTGAAGACGACGTTGGCCGCCAGTGGCGAGATATGAACCCGGTCGAGGAACGTCTCAAACGCTCGTCTGGCACCTCCGGCGCCACTCGCGTGGGGCGACGCCCCGGCGCGCCACTGCTCCGGCAGGCCGAGCAAGAGCAGCGGCGGGACCACCATCGCCAGCAGCAGGTGCTGCAGCATGTGCAAGCTGAATAAATACCGATCGCCGCCCGTATCGATCGGCGACGCGAGGGCAACGAACATCGCCAGCAGGCCGGCGGCGAAGAACAATCGCGCCAGCGGCGACCAGGACGCGTCGCGTCCTCGGCTCCGCACCAGCCACACATAGGCGGCGGCCAGCGCCAGGGTGCCCGCCAGCACGCTGGGCTCCCACGTCCACGATGTCAGGCTCAGGCTGGCATGCAGGGGCGCCATGGGTTCAGCCCTGAACACCCTCCTGGACGATCGGTTGGGCGAGCAGCCAGAGACTCGACATCGTATAGAAGACCATGGCGGCGATCCAGGGCCACTCGGCGCGCCTCCCCTGGGTCTCGGTCCGAGCCGCCCGCCCGAGATACCCATGCGCGAGCACGACGGCGGCGACATGAACGCCGATGATCAGCAGGATCTCGAAGTACCAGATGAACGCTGTCGGAATGAGATTTCGGTTCGGTTCATACTCGACGGTCCCAAACAGGTTGAGCGTGCCACTTCCGAACGGGTCCGAGGCCTGGTGGATGAGCAGCTGTCCGTTGATGGCCAGGTAACCGAAGTTGTGCGCCAGCAGGTACCCGAATGCGATCGGCACCAGAGATGGGATCAGTCCCGCGATCACGTTGATCAGTGGCTCATCGAGGTGGCCGACGGCGCGGACCGCCGCCGCGAAGCCGGTAAATAGCGCCCAGATCAGAAGGACGAGGCCGACGAAGACGACCAGCAGCAGCACCGTGTACCCGGCGGCACCCGGCCTGAGGCTGTCGGGCAGCCGGCCGACAACGTCCTTCCAGGCGGGCGTGGCCAGCAGACCATCGAAGCTCACCGAGACGAGCAGCATCAAGACGAACGTCAACCGGCTGATGGAGGCCTCGAACGGTCGCCCCAGCCCGCCGAAGAATCCCCGATGTCCGGGTGCGCCAAACCGGAAATACCCCAACCGCCCCCAGGTGGCGAAGAGGACGGAAAAGACCTCGCCACGGCGGAGCCATGTTTCCGCGCCAAAGAGCGCGGCCATCACCGCGTTCAGGACCCCGTAGGCGAGAATCACCTCCGCCGCGCCGGCCGGCGACGTGGTAACACCGTTGAAGATCAACTCGCCGCAGGCAAACAGGAAGAACAGGATCGTCGCCGGCCAGTAGCCCCAGGACCGTGGCCAGGCAAGGCGGGCTCGCGGGCCGACCAGCCGGGCGACGACATTCAAGGGACTGATGTAGGGCCAGTAGTTCCCAACAATCGCAACGCTGATCGGTACCGCGATCCAGAAGACCAGCCACACGGCAGTGACCACGACGTTGTCCGGGGTGCTTTGCGATCCGAACAGCCCGCCAGCGACCAGGATCAGCGCCAGCAAGACCATCAGCCAGCCCGGCCAGCTGGGCGTCTGCGGCACGGGGGGCAGGTCGTCGCCGGTCGGCTGGACACGCGCCACCGGGCGGCGAAGAACCAGCAGGAACGAGACGAACACCACCGCGCCGGCCCCGATGAGAAAGAGATAAAGCGGCGCCGGCAGGTCGTAACGAGTGCCGAAGGCGTGGAGAGGCACGAGGATCATGGCGAACACGATACCGAATGTCGCTACCGGTTTCGGCGTGATTTCGTGGTCGGCGGCTTCGCGGTTTGCTGATGCCGCCGGCGACGGAGCTCCTGGATGATCGCGATCAAGCCAAAAATGATGACGAACGCCAGAATGCCGTAGAACTCCACGTACCGTCCGAGGATCGTGAAGATGCTGTCCCCCGGCGCGCCGGTCGGTGCCGTGGCGGCATAGTCGCCAAAGCCATTGGCGTTGACGCTGGCATAGGGATCGCCACCGCCGGCCCGCAGGGTCCGCAGCGCCCGCCAGCCGCTCCCGTCGTTGTACTGGATCTCTTTGAAGGCACCGGGCGGAAAGCGCATCGTCAGGTGAATAATCCCCGCGACGGTGACCGGGCCGTCGCCCGGCTGCGCCACGCAGGTGATGCGATAGACGTTGCCGCGAATATCGATGCCGGGCGGAGGAGCCGGCGGGTTGGCCAGCGGCTCGATCGTGCATTTGACGCTCTGCGCGCCGGACGGCGCTTTGAAGGTGGCTGGGGCGAAATACATCACGACCTGGCTGTCGCCGGTTTGCGGGCCGCCGCCGGCCACCTGGCCGTTCTGCACCGGTAGCGTCACCTCGCCGGGCAGCGGCGGCTTGTTGCCGGCCGCGAGGTTGGGGGGTGGCGACACCCAGCGGTAGGGCTCCGGCGGCACGACGATGCCGTCGAACACCGGCGGTGCGGCGCGAGTGTGGAGCAGCGCCGCGGCCAGCAGGCCCAGCGCCAGCGCCAGCAATCCAGCCCCCCGCCGCGTCGCTACGCCCAGAACCAGGCCCCCCAATCGGCGATGGTGTGCGCCACGGCGCAGGGCAGCACCCGCCCGGTCAGCGCCCGCAGGCCACCGAGCGCCAGGCCGACCGCCGTGTCCAGCGGCATGGCGCCTAGCCCGTAGCGAGGCAGGTGGATGAGGGCGAACACGAGCGCGCCGACAGCGATGGCGACCACCGGACCCGCCTCCTCGCTCCACCGCTGGTACAGCGCGCCGCGGATCGCGGTCTCTTCGAGTGTGGCGATCACCGCCGCGATCGCCGCCCATTCCCAGAACGCCGCGAGCGGCCGTCCGCTGAACGGCGAGAGCATCACCGGCACGAGCAGGACGGCGCCGGTTGCGAGGCCGGCAAGCACGGCCCGGATGGAGAACCCTGGAGAATCTCCCTCCCCCCTTGCGGGGGAGGGTCGGGGTGGGGGGTCACTGCGCTCGATCAAGGTGATCGCCAGCAGGCAGCCCGCGAACACGATCGTGCTGAAGACGTCGCCGGCCGGTAGCAGCAGGGCCCGAAGCAGCGCCGCGCCCAGCACCAGAAGCGTGACTCGCGCGGCCCGCCCCGGCGCGGCGAGTCGAACCTGGATCACCGCGGCAGCGGGATGAAGCCTACGGTCCCGGTTGCGTACACCGGCGGATAGACGGTGACGCTGTGGCGAATGCCCTGCCACTGCCAGATCACGGCCGCGGCGCGGGTGTTCTGCCCCATCGCGCCGGCGGTCGCAGCGAACTTGAGGCCGGCGCCGTTGGCCAGCGTCCCGTCCGGCAGGTCGAGCCCGCGGGCCGCGGCGGCCATGCTCGCGGCGGCGAGATCGTGCGCCTTCGGCATGACGTAATGGAAGAGGGTCCAGGCGGCACTGAATCCCGCCAGCGACTCCTCGGTCGGGTCGGTCCCGAATTCGCCCCGGTAGGCGGCGGCGAATCGCGCGTAGATGGCCTTCCCGGTGTCGTTCAAGGCCTCCGGGTTGAAACCGTGCGGAGGGCGGTCCGAGGCAAAGACGCCGATCGCGTCGGCGCCCAACATGGCGCCAAAGTCGGGGACGCATTGGGCCATCGTCGAACCGATGAAGGCGTCGACGTGCAAGCCGCTGTTCAGCATGGCGCGCCGAAAGTCGACGCCGTCGGCGATGTAGGAGGCGAGAACGAGAATGTTCGGCTGCGCGATGCGGACCTGGGCAAGCGNNNCGTGGACGCCCAGTCGGGCGCGTGCGCGTCGTAGACGATGTTTGCCACGACCTGGATCTTTTCGCGCTCCGCCTGGCTGGCGACGGCCGCCGCGACCGACGACGGATAGCCATCCAGGTTATGGACGATCGCCATTCGCAATCCCCACGGCGGCAGGTTCAGGCGCGGAGCCAGTACCTGGGCGGCGAAATGACTCGACAGCTCGCCCAGGTTCGTGCCGGTTGCCCCCACCCGAAAGACCAGTGGATACCCGCGACCGGTGAGCTGGTCGGCGACCGCGCCGGCTTCCCAGTAGAGCAACCCCCGCGATTGGGCCGCGGCGCTCCCCGGCATCGAGAGGCTGCTCGAGTAGGACCCCAGGATGCTGTGCACGCCCTGCGCCTTGAGCTCTTGCACTCGGCCGGCCGCATCCGATTCGGCCGTCAGATCCTTCGTGATCAATTCGATCGGGACGCCATCGACCCCACCGTCGGCGTTGACCAGATCGCGAGCGATCTGAACGCCCGCATACTCCTGTTTCGCCAGCGGGGCCTGGGTCCCGGTCAGCGGAAACAGCGCGCCCACTTTGAGGCTCGCGACGGCTCCGCTGGGGGCGGTGGCGCATGCACTGCAGGCGATGACCACCCCGATGGCGGCGAACTGCCGAAATCGCACCAGGTGCATTCTAGATCGGGCCACGCCGTTCCTCGCCCAGTTGGGCGAGGGTCGGGGTGGGGTCAGACCTGTTCGATGCCCTTGAAAAGGATCGTCACGAAGGCCCCCAGCGCCGTGATCCCCACGAGGCCGTAGAGGATTGGCCCGATCGTCGTGAAGGGCACGTCGAAGAAGGCCGCGGCGGCCGCCCCAAAGACGGTCAGGGCAATTGATGCCGACGACGCCCGACCCCAGCGAGTGTGGCGAACCCGCAGCGTGCGCCGGCGTACCAGCTGGAACGCGATCCCCCCGACGATCGGGAAGGCATATCGCAGCGTCACCAGCGCCGCCAGCCACTGGGGCAGGATGCCGATCACGGCCAGCGAGATCGCCGCCACGCTGAAGAAGATGCCGTCCATAAAAGGGTCGTAGAGGCGACCCCAGCGAGTCGAGGCGTGACGGCGCCGGGCGAGCCAGCCGTCCACCAGGTCGGTCACGGCCGCCAGGCCAAAGACTCCCACGAGCGGCAGGTACGATCCCTGGCTCGCCCAGTGCGCGCCCCAGGCGACCCAGACGGCGGCGAACCCGCGCACTTCCGTCAGCCGGTTCGGCCAGCCAAGCGACGACTGCAGTTCACCCGACTCGAGGTTGACCATCAGGCCGAGGTGGAGGGCAAGGTCGAACATCAGCACGCCCCACCACAGCAAGCTGGTCAGCGCAAACACGATTGCCTCGGTCATCCCGTAGGCGCGAAGCACCGCAAGCGCGGTCAGGACGATGCCGATCGCGCCGGTGATGCTAAAGCGGAGCCATGAGGCGCGGAGCTCGTCGTTCAGATGAAAAATCTGCATCGATCGGATCCAGGAGGCCCGCCAGAAGGCCGCCCAGGCACGGCGGCTGTAGCCGCCCTCCTTGAGATCGTGGAGGAGGCCGATGACGAACAGGTTGGGCGGGAGGTCAGGCTCGTCTTTGTGACCTGGCCCTTCGGTCGGGCGGCGGACCACCATCTGAGTAAAGTCGCTTTCGCCCGAACCGTCAAGGACCCTACGGCAGCCCGGCCCGCCGGCCGACGCGAGTGGCGCTCGGGGCATCGCCCCACGCGAGTGGCGCTTTCGTGCCATACGAGCGTTTGAGAAGTTCGTGCCATACGAGCGTTTGAGGCGTTCTAGGGCACGATCGGCGGTAGCGAAGTGCCGGGCAACGGCGGCAGCGACGGCAAGAGCCCGGGTAGCCCAGACCCGTCGGGTGCGCCGCCAGTCGGGTTGCTGCCGGGCGTTGAGCCGCAGCCGGCCAGCGGGGTGGCCGGGTCCGGGGTGATGACCAGGTCGGTGATCGCCAGATCCGGCGAGAGGTCGGCCGGCGCCGGCTGCCCGGTGAGCTTGCAGAGTGTCATCGGGGAAACCTCGGCCGGGCGCGCCCAGTCGGCCGGCTTCTTGTTGCCGTAATAGGCCTTGACGAACTGCCGCCAGGACGACGCCGGTCCGATCTCGCCCCACAGCCCACCGGCCGGGCCCGTCATCGACTCGTTGTGCGGCGCCGGCTTCGTCACGGTTCGGCCCATCCAGGACGCAACCGCGAGGTCCGAGGTATAGCCGATGTACCAGGCATCCTTGAAATCCGTCGTGGTGCCCGACTTGGCGGCGACCGGGAAGCCCATCGTCGGGCGGACGGCGCCCTTGAGAATGTCCGTCAGCAGATACGTGGCGGAGGCCGGCAGCACCCGCTCGCCCGCGTCGGGCTGCGGCGCATTGGCTTCCAGCACGGTCCCGGCGGCGTCGCGGACTTCGAGCACATCCAGCGGCCGAACGCGATGGCCGCCGTTGGCGAAGGCGCTGTAGGCGGACAGATGGTCGATCATGCGCAGCTCACTCGCACCGAGCGTCGTCGGCAGGCTCGGGTCGAGCGGGGTGCTGATGCCAAGGTTCTTCGCGGTGGTGAAGACCTTCTGGATGCCGACGTCCTTGAACAGATGGACCGACGAGATATTGCGGGATTGCTGCAACGACTGGCGGAGCGTGATGGTGCCGAGCTCCTTGTTGTCCCAGTCGTGCACCGGATAGCCGGGGAAGGCGTGGGCGCCGTTGCTGTCGTCGAGAGGCGAGGCCGGCGTCCAGCCGTTCATGAGCGCCGTGACATAGGTGTACGGCTTGAACGAGGAACCGGGCTGGCGGGGCGCGACCGCGTAGTTGACCTGGCCACCGATGTCGTCGTTGTAGTAGTCGGCGCTGCCCACCATGGCCAGCACCTCTCCCGTGTGCGGGTTCATCACCAGCATGGCGCCGTTGTTGACGCGATAGCTGCGAGCGTAGCGGCCCACGCCGTCGTGAACCGCCTGCTGCGCCAGCGCCTGCGTTTTCGGATCCAGGGTGGTAACGATTCGCAGCCCGCCTCGGAGCAGGTAACCGGGATCGTAGCGCTGCTCAAGCTCGTTCCAGACATAGTCCACGAAGTGTGGCGCCAGCGAGGCACGGTGACCGAACGCCGCCTGATGGGCGGCCGTGAGCATCGGGCGCAAGTCCTCTTGATAGGCCTTGTCCGCGACGGCCGCGGTCACATAGCCGTCGCGCACCATCGCATCCAGGACGTCCCGCTGGCGTCCGCGGGCGTGGGCGAACCCTTCGGGAAGGAACGGATTCAGGTCGCTGGGCCGCTGCGGCAGGCCGGCCAGAAGGCTGGCTTGCGCCAGGTCCAGCTTGCGGGCGGAGGTCCCAAAGTACGTCTGCGACGCGGCCTCGACGCCAAATGACTGGTTGCCATAGAAGATGGTATTCAGGTACATCTCCAGGATCTGATCCTTGGTGTACTGCCGTTCCAGCTCGACCGCGAGCACCAGCTCGCGGGCTTTGCGATCGAGGCTGCGGCTGCCGGCGCTATCCCCCAGCAGGTAATTCTTGACCAGCTGTTGGGTGATGGTGCTGCCGCCCTGCGCCGCGCGCTGGTGCAGGATGTCGTAGACACCTGCCGCCAGCAACCGAACCGGGTTGACGGCCCCGTGATTGTAGAAATCGCGGTCCTCGATTGCGATGGTGGCGTGGCGCAGGTCCCAGGCCACGTCGTTGAGAGCCACGACCGTTCGCCGCTGCTGATACCGCTCTTCGAGGAGGGTAACCCCGTCTCGGGCGTAGATCCGGGTCGTCTGCGGCAGGCTTTGCGCGCTCAGGTGATCGAGGCTGGGCAGCTCGCCGGCGTACGTGTAGAGCAGGGTTCCCGTCCCCACCAGGGTGGTCAGCAGGCCGGCCGTGGTAAGGAGCAGGATCCGGCGCCACCAGCGATGCCCGCCTGGCCGCCGTTGTCGCCGGCGCCGGACGGGAGTCTCACCCATGGAGCGACCGGTAAACGACGGCACCGGCCGGAAGGTTACCGTGTCCGCGCGTTTGGACGCTTAGTGAAGAAGCGCCGCGCGCCCGTAGCTCGCGGCGGCATAGAGCGGCCCCATCAGGAGCCCCATGAAGACGATGCCAACACTAGCCAGTCCGATGGCGGCCCGGATGCCACCGTCGAGCCGGACCGGCACCACCTCGAACACCGGCGAATCCAGGAACACCGTACGAATGACGCGGAGGTAGCCAAAGGCCGCCAGCGCCATGTTGGCCACACCGATGACGGCCAGCCAGGCATAGCCGCCGTCGACCGCGGCTTGCAGGACGAGCAGCTTGCCGAAGAACCCTGCCAGCGGCGGCAAGCCGGCCAGGGACAGCAGGGCCAGGACGAGCGTCAGCGCCAGGCCGGGAGACCAGCGCGACATACCGGCGAGGTCACGGATGGCATCGCTGTGCACCGAGCGCGCGTAAGCGACGACGGGGCCGAACGCGCCGAGGCTGGTCAAGGCCAGGGCAACCAGGAATACCAGCAAGGCACTGATGCCGACCCGCTTCAGGTCGGTGAAAGCCATCAACGCGAAGCCGGCCTGCGCGATGCCCGAATAGGCCAGCAGCCGGCGCACGCTGGTTTGGGTCAGCGCCAGGAGGTTGCCGGCGGTCATCGCCACCGCGGCCACGACCGCGATCATCGCCGGATACCCGATCCGGGTGCCGCTGAACGTCGCCGCCGCGAGACGACCGAACACGGCGAAGGCCGCGACCACGCCAACCGACTCAACGAAGACCACCACGCGCAATGGAATGCCGACCTCGAATCCGCGCGTCCACCAGCGGACCGGGAGCAATCCCAGACGAAACGCAAACCCGCCCAGGATCAGGCTGAGCGCCAGCAGCACCGCGGCCTGATTCGGGTTGACCGAGGCCAGCGCGCGCCCGGCCGCAGTCAGGTTGGTCTGGCCAGTGAGCCCGAACACCAACGCCAGGCCGTACACGAGGAGGCCCGAGCTGGCGGCGCCCACCGCCAGATAGCCGAGGCTGGCGCTGATGGCCCCGGCGCCTCGCCGTGTCAGCGCGGTCAAGACATAGAGGTTGACGGCGAGCAGCTCCAGCGACAGAAACACCGAAACCATCTCGGCGGCCGAGGCGGCGAGGAGGGCGCCGAGCGTCGCGAGCAGGAAGAATCCGGGGACGGCCGCCGCCGGCGACTCGCCCGGGAGCACGTCGGCACGGCTGGCCAGCAGGGTGAGCGCGGCGGCCCCGAGCAGGACGACGTCAACGACGACGGCAAAGCCGTCGAGCGTAAAGGCGCCGTCCAGGATCGTGATCGTCTGCTTGAATTGCGTCGCCAGCGCCAGGAACGCCCCGACCAGCGCGACCAGCGCGACCGTGGTCGTGGTCCCCGGCATGAACCGGGCCAGCAGGAAGACCACGAGCGCGCCGGCAAGGAGCCACAGCTCCGGGGAGAAGGCGAGCACATTCCCGAATGTCGTCACCCGCTACCTCGGGAGAGCATCGTCAGCACGGAGAAGTTGACACTGTCCATCAGGATCGCTGGCAGCACCCCCAGCAGGACGATCAGGGAGAGCAGGCCGACGCCGTTGGCCAACTCGAGGGTTCCCACGTCGCGGACACGGGCGTACTGCTCGGCCGCCGGCCCGAAGAAGATTCGTTGACTGGTCCAGATCAGGACGCCGGCTACCACTAGCACGCCCAGCAAGGCCAGCGGGGTGGCGAGTCGATGGCCTGGATACGCCCCCAGCACGACCAGGAGCTGGCCGACGAAGCCGGCAAGCCCCGGGAAGCCGGCGGCGGCCAGCGCCGCCAGCACCCATAGAACCGTGCTCCGGCTCATCCGTCCGGCCAGACCGCCCATCGCCCGAAGTGAGCTGGTGTTGGCGCGCTCGATGATGGCGGCCGCCAGCAGCAGCAATAGGCTGGCCGAAAGACCATCGGCGAGCATGGTCAGGACGGCGCCATTGATCGCGAGCGGAACAGCGGCGGCGGCTCCCAGCAGCACGAGCCCCATGTGGCTCATGACGACGTAGCCGAGCAGCCGTCGAAGATTATCCTGGGCGAGCGCGGCGACCGCGCTCCAGAGCACCGTGACCACCGCAATCACGACCACGGCACCGACGAACCTGTGGAAGGCCTCCTGGAATTCGCCCACATCGACCCGGATGATGCCGTAGCCGCCCAGCTTCAGCAACAGCCCCGCCAGGATCATCGCGACCGGCGCCGGCGCCTCGGCCTGGGCGTCGATGAACCAGGTATGGAACGGAAAGACCGGCAGTCGCACGGCAAAGGCGATAAAGAACAGCCAGGCAATCAGGGTCGCCAGCGCGACCGGCAGTACGGCGTCATGCAGGGTCACCATGTCGAAGGTCCGTGATGGCGCCTTGAAATACAGGATCAAAATCGCGAGCAGCAGGAGCCCGCTCCCCGCCAGGTCGATCGCCAGGAATTTCCAGGCTGCCGCGAGCCGACGCGGGCCACCAAAGCGGGCGATCAACAGGAACATCGGGATGGTCTGCAGCTGCCAGAACAGGAAGAAGAGCAGGTAATCCAGCGAGGCGAAGACCCCGTTCACCCCGGTCTCCAGGATGAGCAGCAAGATGAAGTACTCCTTTGTTTGCTCACGCACCCGGCCGGACGTCAGGACGGCAAAGAGAAAGAGAAATGCGCTCAGCAGGAGCATTGCCATGCTGACGCCGTCGACGCCGAGGTGATAGGAGGACCCGGCCCCGACAAGCCAGGGGCGGGTCTCTTCATAGGCAAAAGTGCCGCTCTGATCCCGAAAGCCGTACCACATGACGACGGCCAGGCCGAGCACCAGCCCCGTCGTCCCGATGGCGAACGAGCGCATCCGTTCCCGATGGGCGTCCGTCCGCGTTGGAAAGAAGAGCAACCCGATTGCCGCCAACGCCGGCACCCAGACCATGCCACTCAGGAGCACGGTGGGCAGCCCAACCGTCGTGGTTGTTGCTTGCGGGACCGCCTCCAGCAGCGTCATCCGATTTTTCCGATGGCGCGACCGGCGAGCATGATGCTGACGGTCGCCAGGGCAACCACTGCCGCGAACAGGCCGATCAACACCTGGCGCGTGCGAACATCCGAGAGCCAGCGCCGCGGTCGGCCCGCGAAGGCCACGCTGTCGGCGACCAGGTCGATGGTGGCATCGAGCCGCCCTTCGATCCAGCCGGCGGCGCGACTCGCCGGTAGCAGCACGTGCGCTGCGCCGAACTGGTAGGCTCGCTCGACAAACAGTCCCTCCCCCATCGCGCGTCGAACCGGTTCGAGCGCCACGGCCGGACTCGGGCGGCGGCCATAGATAGCCCAGGCGATGGCCGCGCCCAGGACGGCAGCAGCAGCGGTGATGGCGGCCGCCACGAAGTGCGAATTCGACAGCGCCACGCCCGGGAAGGTGACAAAGGCAATCGGGTCGGTCCGCCCGCGGAACCCGCGGATTCCGGCGACGATGCACGGGATCGCCAGGATGACCATCGCGGTCGCCACCCGGCCGCCTGCATCGCCGATGCGGTCCGGGTCGAACCGGCGGCGGCGCGCCGTCTCTCCGGTGAACGCCAGCCTGAAGATGCGGACCAGCGCCATCGCGCCAAGGAGTGTGACAGCCGTGATGACGATGATGGCGATCGGGCTGCGGAGCGCCAGCGCCTTTGACAGGATGGCGTCCTTGCTCCAGAAGGTGCTGAATGGCGGAATCCCGGCCCCCGCCGCCACGGCGATCAGCATCACCCAGCCGGTGAGCGGCATTCGCTGCCACAGCCCGCCCATTTCCGCCAGCCGCTCGGTGCGCAGCTCTCGAATGATCACGCCGGCGGCGAGAAAGAGCAGCGCCTTGGGCCAGGCGTGGGCGAAGACCTCGAAGATGCCGGCGCCGTAGGCGCCGATGCCGAGCGCCAGCATCATCAGGCCGAGCTCGCTCATGGTGGTATAAGCGATGGCGCGTTTGAGGTTCTCCTGGAAGAGCGCCCAGAGCACCCCCAGGACGGCGGTCACACCACCGACGATGGCCAGTAGCGCCAGCCCACGCGGGCTGGCGTGGAACAAGGCGTAAGCCCGGGCCACCAGGTAGACGCCGCACAACGCGGCACCGGCGGAGTGAAGCAGCGCGGCTGCCGGCGCCGGCGCCTGGGCGCTCCCCGGAAGCCAGGCATGAAGCGGAAACTGCGCCGACTTGGCGGCCGCGCCCAGGAAGATCAGGATTGACATGATGAACAGACCGTTGGCGCTGACCTTGCCGCCCGTGTACTGAGTCGCCAGCGTCTGGAAGTTGAGCTCGCTGAATCGGAAGAAGAGGTACCCAACGCCTCCCAGCAGCGCCAGATCGCCGGCAGCCGAGATGATGAAGGCCCTCGAAGCCGCTGCCGCCGCATCTTCACGCTGCCACCAGTGGCCGATCATCAGGTAGGTCGACAGCGTGACCAACCCGAAGAAGAGGAGCATCTCGAAGTAGCTGGTCGAAAGCGTCACCCCCGTCATCGCAAAGGTGGCGAACAGGAGCACGCTGAAAAACCGGACGGGGCCGTCCTCGCGGCGAATGAACGCCAGGGCGTAGACCTGCACCAGCAGGCTGGTCAGTGTGACGGCGATCAACATCACGGCCGCCAATGGGTCTGCCAGTACCCCCCACTGGAGGAGGAATTCGGATGCCACCCCGGACTGTCCAGTGAACAGCTGCAGGAAAGTCGCGTTGCGCTCCAGGTGCAGTGGGTGGGCGATCTCGATGGCTACCACCACGAGGGCGCAGCCAACGGCCGCCAGCGTGAAGAGGATCGCGATGGCGGCGCTGACCCGGCGCGAGTC
>VBEE01000083.1 GCA_005881715.1 Chloroflexota bacterium
CAAGTACGTGGCATCGACCAGCCTCGCCGATGCACAGTGGGCGGGCACGACTGTCCTGCACGGCGACCTCGCCAGGGCCGTCGGTGATCTGAAGGCGCATCAAGACGGCACACTGCTGGTGCCCGGCAGCGGTGCCCTCGTCCGATGGCTGCTCGCCAACGACCTGGTCGACCAACTCGACCTGCTCACCTATCCCGTCGTCATCGGCCAGGGCACACGACTGTTCCCCGATTCCGGTCCGGACGTCGCGCTCGACCTGGTCAACTCGCGGACCACTTCCCGGGGCATCACCATCCAGACCTATCGGCCTCTCGGGCGTCCGGAGTACGTAAAGTCCACGCTCGACCCCGAACACGTCATGCGCGACGCAACCTCGGGTCGGCGCAGCTAAAACACGCCCAAGATCCGTCCACGCCTCGTCGCAGACCTAGCTGCCCGGCGCTCGACTGTCGGTGATCAAGAAAGGCCGCGGCGGGCCATGGCGCCTCGGTTCATACCTATATCTATGTGCAATCGGCTTGCTGCAACTCAACCGTTGACATATTCCCATATAGGCATATAATTCGATCATGGCACGAGCGGCAACGACGGCCGACGCATTCAATGCCGTGGCCGAGCCGCGGCGCCGGCAGATCCTGGACGTCCTCTCTGGAGGAGAACGACCCGTGAACGACCTGGTCAGGCTGATCGGCCTGGCGCAGCCGTTGGTTTCCAAACACCTGCGCGTGCTCAGGGAGGTGGGGCTCGTTGGTGTTCGCGATGAAGGGCGGCAGCGGATGTATTCGGTCAATGGCCAGTCGCTCAAGCCCATCCACGACTGGGTGAAGACCTACGAGCGTTCGTGGTCGAAGCGCTTCGATCGGTTGGATGTTGTTTTGGAAGAACTCAAGGAAATGAAGGAGGACGATCGTGGTAGAGACGAGTAGCGGTACGGCAGTGGTGACGCTTCCTACGGACACGCAGATCCTGATCGAGCGGGAGTTCAACGCACCCAGGCACCTGGTCTACAAGGCGTACACGACGCCCGACCTCATCAAGCGCTGGTGGAGCGGAGACCGGGGCGAGGTGACGCTCGCCGAAGTCGATCTGCGGGTCGGTGGCAGGTGGCGCTACGTCATGGAGGCAAACGGCGGATTCGAGGTCGGCTTCCACGGTGAGTACCGGGAGGTCGTCCCGAACGAGCGCCTCGTGACAACCGAGGTCTACGAGGGTATGCCGGAAGGCGAAGCGGTGGTCACGCACACGTTCAGCGAAAAAGACGGGCGCACCGCGCTCACGATCCTCATGCAGCTCCCGAGCCAGGCGGACCGTGATGCGGTCATCAACTCCGGCATGGAAGGTGGGATGCAGGAAGCGATGGACCACCTCGAGCAGGTCGCTGTCTCACTGCACTGAGCAGGCTCACGTAGTTCGATCGAAGTGCGGGGCGGCTGTCTGGCATTTGGGTTCGCTCAGTGGATCAGGCGGTCGCCCCTGTCCCAACCGGCTGCTCGACCTGAATACGGGCTAGCCGTTCACGGCCGCCAACCCGCCGGCGTCGCGACATTAAAGACGAGGGTATCCTGCGTCGAACGGGCCACGATCATCCGCACCGGCTCGAGTTGATGAGCGTTCATCTCGATATGCACGGCGCCGGGGGCGACCCAAATAAAGTCGCCCGGCCCTGCCTCGCACGTTACGGCGAGTTCCTGGCCGGAATAGAAACGTGCCTCTCCAGAGATGATGTAGATCGCGCTCTCTGCTTCGCCATGGTGGTGGGCTGCCGAAACTAAACCAGGTCCGAGCTCGACGTAGCCTACCCAGATTCGCTCCGCTCCGCACAGCGTCTTAGAAATAGCGGCCATACGCCGCATCGCGCCGCTCGCCACGTCGGGCTGTTGTTCGGCCGGCCTAATCACGCGCACCGGAGGGAGCGTGCTCACGAATGACTCGATTGTAAGCACGTCAACGGAGCTGGAGCCGCTCCGTAAAGGCCGAGATCTCGTCTCGCTGAGCCTGGTACGTAATTCCGAACGTCACGCGACCCTCATCGTCACCGTCGCAGGCGCGAGTAACTCAGGCGGGTTGTTTGCGCTCACGCTGCTGACGGAACAGCTGGGCGATCTCTTTCACGGTCGTCGCATCCTCCGGCCCCTTGTCCGCCCCTCGGAAGGAGACCACCCGAGGAAACCGAAGCGCAAATCCCGGCTCATCGCCGACCTTGCCGGCCGTATGTCTGGGGCTGGGCGTGATTTCGTCGGCCATCACCTCGACTACCACCTCGGGCTTGAGCCACACATCGGGGACGAGGATCGAATCCACACGCGCAGGCCGCTGTTCAACCTGCAGCTTGTCAGCGCGCTCCCGGATCTGCCGCCATTCGGCGTCCGACAGGCCGGTGCCAAGCTTCGTAATGGTTGCAAACCGGTCGTTTTCCGCGTCGTAGACGCCTGCCAGCAGCGCGCCGACGCCGAACTCCGCGCGCTTGCCTTTTCCAAAGTAGTAGCCGAGCAGGACGAGGTCGACCGTGTCATTGAGCTCACCGCTGGTGTGGCGCTTCAGCTTCACCCAGTTGAAGTTACGCGCGCCAGCCTGGTATTTCGATTCCGGTCGCTTGACGACGACCCCCTCCAACCCCTGGCTGATAGAGTCCAGCAGCGTCTTGGTGAGGACCTCGACCGAGTCGGTCTTGATGATTGGCGCGGGCAGCAACACTGTCGAGCCCGCAATCACCTCGTCGACGAGCGCGAGCCGCTCCTCGTAAGGCAGCTCCGTGAGATCGCGGCCGTTGCGGTAGAGGATGTCGAAGACGAAGGCGACCAGCGGCAGCTCCAGCGCCGCCTGCTCGATGCCGTGCTGCCGCCGGCGGCTCGCGGTCAGCTGAAACGGGAGGTATTCCTCCAGCTCCTTGCTGTATGCGATCGCCTCGCCGTCCAGGATGAGCGTCTCGTCCTTCAGTCCTCGAGCTGCCGTGGTGAGTTCAGAGAACATCACCGTGTAGTCCTCGAGGTTGCGCGAAAAGACGCGCACCACCGAGCCGTTTTTGTGGATCTGTACCCGGATCCCGTCGTACTTCGGCTGGACCGCCACCAATCCAAGCTTCTTGATCACGGCCTCCGGGTTGGGGAGCCGCTCGGCGAGCTGGCTGCGGATCGGCCGACCGACCGTAACCTTGAGCGCGTTGACGTCGTCTTCCCCGCCCGACCAGAAGGTCTTCGCGATCAGGCCCAGATCGGACGCTCGGTTGTAAGCGCCTTCCAGCACCGGCCGGAGGGAGCGGTCACCCGTCCTGGCAAACGACAACGCGTCGAGCACAGTGGGGTCTCCGATGCCGAGCCGCAAGCGACCGAGTGCGATGCGCACGAGGTGCTTGGCGGAGTTGGGATCGACCTGTTTCAGCAAGGCCGCGAACAGCGAGCGTTTCTTTTCAACCGATCCGGCACCGGCGGCACCGGCGATTTCCAACAACCGTGCATGCATCTCAGTGACCGGCAGTTCCGCGCTCGACCCATGCGCCGAAAGCTTGGCCGCCACCAACCCCAGGTCGCCGAGCCGGCCAAAGAGTTTCGCGACCTCGTCGGCTGGCGTAGCGAAGGCCTGAGCGATGGCCGCGATGACCAACTTCTCACCGAGGCCGATCTCGACCGGTTCGAAGAAGGGAACCAGTCGCCCCTGGATCAAATAGGTCAGCGGCTGGATCTCGACCGGCGAGCTCTTCAGGTAAAGCTCAGCGAGCGTCTTCACGAGCTCGTTCCGGCTACTGGTCGACTCCAGCCGGTCGAGGTAGGTGCTCAGCTCAGAGACGGTCACAGCTGCTCCTCGAGCCGATCAATGAACAATCGTTGCGCGGGCACCAGCTTGCGCCGCGCCGAATCCAGGTCGAACCAGTCGGCGCGATCGACCTCGGGAAACCGCTGCATCTTGTGTGAGCGGGGTGGCCATTCGACCTCGAACGTATTGCTGGTCAGGCTGGTGACATCGAGATCGCCCGACGTTGCCCACGCATGGACAACCTTGCCCCCAGCCTGACGGACATCGCCCAGGGTTTTGAGTTCCCCATCGGGAGCCGGGACACCGAGCTCTTCTTGAAATTCGCGCCGCGCCACGTCGATGCCGGCTTCATTCTCGGCGAGCTCCCCCTTGGGTATCGACCATGCGCCATCATCGCGCTTCGCCCAGAAAGGACCGCCGGGATGGACCAGGAGGACCTCCAGCCGCCCGTCCCGCTTTCGGTACACAACCAAACCGGCACTTCGGGCGCTCAACCACTGAACCCTCCGCACTGAAAACGTCCTGCCACTTGCCGGAAAAGTTTCGCATTTTGACACGGGTAGGCACCAGGTTCGGCAAGCTCGGAGGAGTCTGTGCCTTGCGGAACTGGGCCGTTTTTTGGCAGTGTTAACCAAGTCACATCGGCCAGGTTTCTTGCGTCATAGAGGTGATGGGTCGAGTCGAGGAAGGGTGACCGATGGGCGAACAGGACTGGCTGGCGCAGCGGTTCGAGGATAACCGGACGCACCTGACGGCCGTGGCATACCGGATGCTCGGTTCCTTCAGCGAGGCGGACGACGCCGTACAGGAGTCGTGGCTACGGCTCAGCCGCTCGGGGGCCAGCGGCGTCGAGAACCTCGGCGGATGGCTGACGACCGTGGTCGCCCGCGTATGCCTCGACATGCTCCGATCACGCAAGGCTCGGCGCGAGGAGCCACTTGGCACCCACCAACCGGAGCCGGTCACAGGTCACCTGGACGGGACCGACCCCGAGCAGCAGGTTGTCATGGCCGACTCGATCGGCTCCGCGCTGCTCGTGGTCCTGCAAACGCTGGCTCCGGCCGAACGGGTCGCGTTCGTGCTGCATGACATGTTTGGCTTGCCCTTCGAAGAGATCGCTCCAATCGTGGATCGCTCCCCAACCGCGGCCAGGCAGCTCGCCAGCCGCGCACGGCGCCGGGTCCAGGGTGCACCTACGGTTGCCGATCCCGATCGAATTCGTAAGCGAGAAATTGTGGACGCCTTCCTCGCCGCTTCGCGGGGTGGTAAGTTCGACGCGCTTCTCGCGGTGCTCGACCCGAGCGTTGTACTGCGAGCCGACGGGGCCGCGGTCACGGCCGGAACACCAAGCGAAGTCCGCGGTGCCCGGGCCGTTGCCGCCACCTTCTCGGGGCGTGCGCGAGCCGCCCAACCGGCGCTCGTCAACGGAGCCCCCGGCCTCGTATGGGCTCCAGGTGGAAGGGCGCGCGTGGTCTTCGCCTTCACGATTGCGAACGGGAGGATCGTCGAGATAGATCTCATCGCCGACCGGGAGCGAGTTCGCCGACTGGATGTGTCCATCCTGGACGGCTAGCGAGATCGAACCGGCTACGATGGACCATGGCCAGCACACCAACGGCGGCCCCGCGCGAGGCCGCGCTGGCCGCCTTGAAGGCCAGTGACCGCAAGCTGGCGCGCCTGATCCATGCGACCAAATCCGACGATCCCACAGCCTGGCGCAGCAGCCGGCCGGTAGGGGACGCCTTCAGCGTCCTCGTTGCCTCGATCATCGGCCAGCAAATTTCGGGCTTCGCGGCTCGGGCCATTGCCGGGCGACTCCAGGAGCGGTTTGGCGGCCGCATGCCATCCCCCGCCGAGTTGCTCACCCTCGATCCCGCCGCCCTGAAAACCGTGGGACTCTCCCGGATGAAGATCGACTACCTTCGATCGCTCGCCGAACACATCATTTCCGGCGAGTTCGCTATCGACCGTCTGCACGAGCTTGCCGACGACCAGGTTCGCGAGCAGATTACGGCCATCAAAGGGCTCGGGCGGTGGACTGCGGACATGTTTCTGCTGATCAACCTCGAGCGGCCCGACATCCTACCGATCGGCGACCTCGGCATCCGTTCCGCGGTTCAGCGCCTCTACCAGCTCGACCACCTGCCCAGTCCGTCGGAAGTCGACGCGATTGGCGAAAAATGGCGACCGAACCGCAGCCTGGCGAGTTTTTACCTGTGGGCCTGGAACAGGCAGATGACCGCGGTCAGGCCCAAGGGCGCCCGGCCGATGGTGTCACGATAATGCGAGATGGCCGACCCGAACCCTGCTAATCAACGATCCTGGGCGCCGCCCTGGTGGTCGGTGCTCATCATCGGTCTGCTCCTATGGGCCGCCGCCATCGGTGTCACCCTGATCACCGGCAATGTCATCACCCTGCCAACCATCGTCCTCATCGGCAGCTTCCTCGTCCCCGTCACGGGTGTCGTCTGGTACCTGGACCACGACCCCAGCCCAGCCCTCTCGCCAAGGCGGATCACCGCAGCGTTTATCATCGCCGGCACGCTCGGTGTTCTCGCCGCGTCGCTGCTCGAGTACTACTTTGTGGGAACCGGCGCACTAGCGAACTTTGAGGTGGGCCTGATCGAGGAGCTCGTCAAGACGTTGCTGGTTGTCGCTGTCGCCTGGGGCATCCGTACCTTCCATACCCGTGACGGCATGGTCCTGGGCGCCGCTGTCGGCTTCGGTTTCGCCGCGCTCGAAAGCAGCGGCTACGCCCTCGCGGCGCTTTTTGTCGTGCAGGGCCACCGTCTGTTCCTCTCGCTGGACTCCGTCGTCGTCACCGAACTAGTTCGCGGCGTCCTGGCCCCCTTCGGTCATGGAATGTGGACGGCCATTATCGGCGGTGCAATCTTCGCCGCAGCGCGGGGCAACCGCGTGCGGTACGTCTGGATCCTGGGCGCGTACCTTCTCGTCTCGGTTCTTCACGGCGCCTTCGATTCGATCAACGGAATCACCGGCTATGTGGTGGTGTCGATGATCGGACTGGTCCCGCTGGTTTGGCTGTGGCTCCGGGCGGACGGCCGCGGTGGCGTTCTTCCTCGGGGGTCATCAGCCGCTTACGGCATCCCTGGACCCTGACTGAGATCGCACCCGCGGTGCGTCGATCTGGTCATTTAGGATGGTCTGGATGCAGGCGTCGACTGTTACTGCGGCACCGAGCGAACTCGACCTTCGACTGGAGCAGCACCGCGCGGAGCTGATTGGCTACTGCTACCGGATGCTCGGCTCTCCGTTCGATGCGGAGGACGCGGTCCAGGAGACGCTGCTGCGAGCATGGCGAGGCATCGATCGCTTCGAGGGCCGCGCGGCGCTGCGCTCGTGGCTCTACCGGATCGCGACGAACGTCTGCCTCGATATGCTCGACGGGCGCACGCGCCGGGCGCGTCCAATGGATCTCGGTCCCGCCCGAGCGCCCGAAGCGGCGAACCTCAATACCCTTCCTGAGGCGACGTGGATCCAGCCGATCCCGGACAGCCTGCTCGCCCCGGAAGGTGATCCAGCAGAGGTGGCCGTGGCCCGCGACACCATACGACTTGCGTTCGTGGCGGCGCTCCAGCATCTTCCGCCTCGCCAGCGGGCGGTACTGATCCTGTGCGAGGTCCTGCGCTGGAAGGCGAAGGAGGTCGCCCAGCTACTCGACACGAGCGTGGCGTCGGTAAACAGCGCGCTGCAGCGTGCTCGTGTGACGCTGCAGGCGAGCGGCGTCAGCTCCTCCGATCCGGTGCCGCCCATGGATGATCGGCAGCGCGAGCTCCTCGCCCGCTACGTCCAGGCCTTCGAGCGCTACGACCTCGATGCGCTCACCTCGCTGATCCAGGAGGACGCAAAGCAGTCGATGCCGCCGTACGACCTGTGGTTGCAAGGCCGCGATGACATCCTTACGTGGTGGTTCGGGCCCGGTATAACCTGTCGCGGCTCTAGGCTCGTCCCCACCCTAACGGCGAATGGCTCGGTGGCGTTCGGTCACTATCGGCCGAACCCTTCAGGAACCGGCCACGACCCGTGGGCGGTGATGGTCCTCGAGATCCGCAACGACCGGATCGCCGAATTCACATTCTTCCTCGACACTCAGCGGCTCTTCCCGCTGTTCGGCCTGCCCGCCCGCCTTGCGCCCTAGCGCCATTCCGGCAGGACGTCCCGTAACCCCATGAAGACGATGAGCTCCCGCAGCTCCGGCGACGTGCCTCTCAGCCTGACCTGACAGCCATGGCGGCGCACCGCGAGTTGGAGTCGCGCAAGCGCGTCGACCGTCCCCGCGTCGGCGCGGACGCTCGCCACGTCGCAGAGAAGGACAGCGGTGGGCGTGATCTTGCGCCTGATCGCGCCCCGCTCTGGTACCGGCATCGTCAGGTCCATCCCTTTAGACGGCCTGGTCAGAGAAAACTCATCGGAGGTCTTTACGACGGAATCGAATCCAGGACTTGCTGCGTGTGACTCATACCGAGCCTTGTTGCGCCCGCTTCTAGCATCGCCACCGCGTCCTCGTAATACAGGATGCCACCGCTGGCCTTGACGCCGAGGTCGGGCCCGACGGCTGCCCGGATCAAGGTGACGTCATGAACCGTCGCGCCGTGGCCGAGATAGCCGGTCGATGTCTTGACGAAGGCAGCGCCGACATCGACAGCGAGCGCGCATCCAGTCCGTTTTTCGTCATCGGTCAGGCGAGCGCATTCAAGGATCACCTTGACTGGCCGGCCGGCGGCAGCCACGATGACGCTCGCGATATCTGCGCGGACCGGTTCCCGTTGGCCGTCTTTGAGGCGCCCGATATCCAGCACCATATCGATCTCGGTGGCGCCATCGGCGACAGCGAGAGCGGCTTCGCGCGCCTTGGCGTCGACGTGGGACGCGCCGAACGGAAAGCCGACGACAGCGGCGATCCCGACGCCGCTCCCCTGCAGCACGTGGCACAACGGTTTCGCCGCGCGATCTCGCAGGCCATCAGAACGTCGTGACGCGTGGCCGCGGGATCGAGCAACGTGTGATCGATCCGGGCCGCCAGCTCCGTACGCGACCATCGCCGGCTCACCGTTGCAGCGTACGCTGAATCAAATCGACACTTGAAGTTTTGAGCGACAACTGCTATGGGTCGGTGATGGCGTTGGCAGCATCGGCGGCGCGTCCCCGGACCGCTCGTCCGGCGAGGGACCTGTGCCTTGCGCCGGGCCGTACCATCGACGCTCCCGTCGTCGAGGGAGGCCGCTACGGCCGCATGTTCCCTGACCTGGCGGCCGCCACCTTCGACGGCGATCGCCTGCTGGCGCTCGGCATGGCCGGTGGCATCTGCGATGGCGGTCGATGCGACGCTGACAGCCAGGTCGAGGCCGGCCAGCCTTTCTTCGGGCAGTATGTGGCCCACGACATCACCGCCGATCGCTCGCCGTTGCGCGCCCACGCCGACATCAACGTGCTCCGCAACGTTCGCTCGCCGCGCGCTAACCTCGAAGGCCTCTACGGCGGTGGCCCGGTGGGCTCCCCTTACCTGTTCGATCAGGCCGATTCGCCGAAACTCTTGACCGGCGTCAATGGCGACCTCCCTCGCAACCAGCAGGGAATCGCCTTGATCGGCGATCCCCGCAACGACGTGCACGCCTTCATGACCGGCCTGCAGCTGGCCTTCATCCGCGCCCATAACCAACTCGTCGATCGCCTGCGCGCCGACGGCGTCCCGGACTCGGATCTCTTTGAAGATGCCCGGCTGGCGCTGGTCTGGCATTACCAGTGGGTGATCCTCCACGATTTCCTGCCAACCCTGGTGGGCAACGAGCTCACCGCCACGGTGCTGCAGGAAGGTCCGCGATTCTACCGTCTGGAGGGCGAACCGTACATCCCGGTGGAGTTCGCCGATGCCGCCTATCGCTACGGCCATTCGCAAATCAAGGCGGACTACCAGCTTCAGCATGGCGGCCCGCGCCGGCCGGTCTTTCCGGACCTGGCCGGCTTTCGTCCGCTCGCCCCCGACCACGCCGTCGAATGGCAATTGCTCTTCGACGTTCCCGGCCAGCCACCGGCGCAGCGGGCCAAACCGATCGATGGGCAGCTGCCGGCGTCACTGATCCGTCTGCCCGAGTCGATCACCGGCGCCGTCGAGGTGAACGCCTATCGCTCGCTCGCCGCTCGCGACTTACAGCGCGGCCAGGGAACCGGCCTCCCGTCCGGCGAGGCGGTCGCCCACGCCGTCGGCGCGAAGCCTCTAACGCGCGCGGAACTGGCGCTAGGTGACTGGCGCGGCGAAACGCCGCTCTGGCTCTACATCCTGCGAGAGGCGGCCGTCCATGGTGGCGGCGACCGTTTGGGCGAAGTCGGCGGTCGGATCGTTGCCGAGGTTCTCGTCGAGATCGTGCGCAACGATCCCGAGTCCTACCTGGCGAACAGTCCCTCCTGGCGGCCGACACTTCCGTCTCACCAGCCTGGCACGTTTAAGATCCGCGACCTCCTCGTCCTTGCCAGGTAGCCCCTCCGGCGTTACGCGGTCCGCACTCCACTCGGTGGTACCCTCGACCAATGGACGAGGCGGAGCAAAAAGCACCCCCGGACTCAGGTTCGTCGAAATCTCAGGAACGCGCGCCGGGCCACCGTGAGCTCAAGCCCCCGGAATGGTTTCAGGAGCGGCAAGCCGCCTGGGTACAACGAATGGGTCTCGGCGCCTGGACTATCCGCGCATCGTACAAGCCCAAGCTGCGTGGCGCAGAGGGTTACGCGGAGATCAGCCCCGAGTTCCTCGAAGCGGAGCTCCAGTTTCGGCAGGACATCCTGCTGGAACGTGGCGATGTCGTCATCGTCCACGAGTTGACGCACATCCTGACCGATGAGTGGGCG
>VBEE01000057.1:0-24466 GCA_005881715.1 Chloroflexota bacterium
CATTGCTCCCGGACGGCGCAGAAGGTATCGCATCCCCTCCACCAGCAGCGCGACCCCGAGAATGGCGTACCCCAGGACGAAGCCGGCGTGGAGGTTTACCCAGATGAGCATGACGGCGGGGAGGAAATAGAGCGCGCGGCTGCGCCCCTCGCAGAAGCGCTTGACCCACAGATAGGTAAGCGCGCTCAGCGTGAAGGTGATCATCTGGATTCGCGGCCCCCAAATCGGATTCGCCGCCGCCACGCCGAGGGCCAGGGCGAGTCCCGCGATCACGAAGTTGACCCGACGATCGATGGCGAGGTAGACGAGCAGGAATCCGGCGGCGGTCACCGCCCCCAGCGTCAGGCTGACCAGCGGCAGCCGTCCGGCGGCATAGAGCAGCGCGAGGACGACCTCGCTCAACCACTCGTGGGTGATCCAGCGGTGGTCGTTGACGGTGAAGGTGTAGAGGTCCTGGTGAGGCACGGCGTGGTGGCTCAGGATCCAGTTGCCGGTGGTGAGGTGCCACCAGAAGTCGGGGTCGGTCACCGGCTGGACCGCGGCGATCAGCATGGTCAGGAAGATGGCGATGGTAAAGAAATGCGGCAGGTCGAGCCAGCGCACGGCTCGGGTCAGCCAGCGGTCGGGGCCTGGCACGAGTGGGGACGGGACTGAAGAGCGGGCCAGGCTTGCCAATCTACTAGACGAGGAAGGGGATGAGCCGGCGGGTCCGCCGGGCGTAGCCCTCGTACGTGGGATAGACCCTCCGTAGCATCCGCTCCTCGTAATAGGTCCGAGTCAGTTGCGCGCCGATGAAGACCACCAGGACCAGCGCATGCAGGCTGAACAGGGTGGGCGTCACCAGGCCGAAACCGGCAATGATCTCCCCCAGGTAGATCGGGTGACGGACAAACTGATACGGGCCGGTGGTCACCAGGCCACGGGCCTCGGGAACGATGCTGAACCTGTTGCGGAGATAGCTCAGGGAGTAAAGGGCCAGGACCATGCCGCAGGCCAGGCCGATGTCACTCAGGGCGAGCACCCAGACCTCGGTGCTGCGGGCCTGGCCCGGAATCAAGAAGATGCCGTAGAGGATGAAGCTGCCGATCAGCGCGACCGCGATGGCCAGCGGGTTGTGATCGTGGGCGATCGCCTTGCTCCGCACGGCGTAGATTCCCAGCAGGAAGGCGAAGAAGGACACCGTCAGCAGACGGTTGAGGAGATACATGGCCTCGGCGCGGCCCAGCTGGCCCGCCACCGCTTGCTCGACGCCGGAGTAGGCGAGTTCCGCCTGGATCGCCAGCAGGAAGCCGAAAACTCCTAGCGGGAGCGCCCGTCCGAGGATGAAGGACGCCCGTTCGCTCATCTGCTACGGAGATTCAGCGTGAATTCATCGATTTTCCTGCTATCATTGGGCCGCCAAAAACGGGGCTCCGGCCGGGAGCGGGGGCCGTTTCGCTAGTCCTATATGAGTGCGATCCAGGCCACGGATGAGATTTTCGATCCATTCGTGTTGATTCACCAGTCGGTCACCGCTCGCCTGCAGACCGTCGAGGCGGAGCTGGAGACGGCCGAACAAAAGTCGCGCGACCTGGAGGCGTCCCTCGAACGGGTTCGCGAGCTGGCTGAGGAATCCCGGGTTGTCGAAAAGCACCTGCTCAACAACCTCAAGCAGTTTTCACCGTCCGAGGTCCAGGAGACCTTCGGCAACATTCGGGAAACCCAGCTCAGCGTGGAGCGAGTGCAGATCGAGTACGAGGCGCTGGCCAGCCGCCGGGCCGAGCTCAAGGACCAGGGCCAGTTCCTCCGCTCGGCCAGCCAGATCCTGGCCGACCTGCAGCGGATGTACGGGGAAAACGGCGCCCACGCGGCGCCTGCCGATGGCGACAAGCAGTTCCGTGACGCCTCCAGGCAGGTATTTCAGATCATCGAAGAGGAGCGCATGCGCATCGCCCGAGACATGCATGACGGTCCGGCGCAGTCGATGGCCAACCTGGTGCTCCAGGCCGAGATCCTGGAGCGCTTGCTCGACCGCAATCCGAAGCAACTGGTGACGGAGCTGGCCGAGTTCAAGAACAGCGTCCGCAATGCGCTCGAGGAGACCCGCCAGCTGATCTTCGACCTCCGGCCCATGACGCTGGACGACCTCGGGCTGGTCCCCACCCTTCGCAAGTTCATCAAGGAGTACGGCGACCGCTACGGCCTGGCCACCCGCTTCAACGTGGTCGGGCAGGAGCGCCGGCTGTTCGGCAATATCGAGGGCGTCCTGTTCCGCATCGTCCAGGAGGCCCTGACCAATGTGCACAAGCACGCCCGGGCGAAGATGGCGGAGGTGACCATGAACCTGCAGCCGTCCCGCGTCTCAGTGGTGGTCAAGGACGACGGCCAGGGCTTCGACGTCGCCCGGACCGAAGCCAACCTGCACAAGAACAAGAACCTGGGCCTGCTCTCGATGCGCGAACGGGCCGAGCTGGAGAAGGGGACCCTCGAGATCCGCTCCCAACCCGGGCGCGGCACCGAAGTCAAAGTCGAGATTCCTCTCGCCAAGCGCTAGTCGCTCGCGGCCTTCAGGCCGCCGCCCCCATCGGGCACATGGGCACGGTTTCGCTTCCGTAAGCAAGTTCGCAAGGAACCCGCCGACTGTTACCGAGTCGTCAAAACTCTTTCGCCGTTCTTCGGCGGAGCATGCGTTGATCCGTACGCCACTGAGTGTGAGACTGTGGTCGATCTACTTTGAAAGGAGGTGAATTAAACCGTGAGGAAGGGCAGGGTATGGTAGAGTACGCCCTCATTCTCGTCTTGATCGCGGTGGTCGTGATCGTAGTTCTGATCGTGCTCGGCAACCAGGTCAAGAACGTGTTCTGCAACATCTCGGGCGGTCTCGGCCAGTAAGCACCCAACGCTCTTGGGAGCAACCAGAGAGAGCCTGCGCAAGCAGGCTCTCTTCTTTTTTCCGGGCCGCTGGTCACGAATCATCGGCTTGCGCAAGGAAGAGCGCTTGCTCATAGATACATGACGCGAAGGAGCGTCACGCCTACAAGCGCTGGCGCCGAATATCAGGAGGTGAGTTGATTGGCGACTGAGGTAAAGCCGAAGAGCAACCGCATCCTCTTGATCTTCGGATTTTTCCTCGCCATCGTGGCGTTTGGAGGGGCTTTGCTGGTTGGCCGAACGGGGGGCGGCGCTAACTCGCTGGTCACCGGTTCGAGGAACATCCCCGCCGTGGTGGCGACCAAAGACATCCCGGCGTCGACCCAGATCACGGCCGACA
This sequence comes from Chloroflexota bacterium, assembly GCA_005881715.1. Taxonomy (GTDB): domain Bacteria; phylum Chloroflexota; class Dormibacteria; order CF-121; family CF-121; genus CF-13. The sequence continues at coordinate 3,251 of VBEE01000057.1, forward strand.
TGGTGACGATCGTGCAGTACTCGACCGAACAGGCACCGCCGTTTGCCTACCGGACCAAAGAGGTCGTGGTCGGGAAGTTTGCCGCGATTCCGATCCATAAAGACTCGGCCATCATCGACTATGACCTTGTGAGTGACGCCAGCGGCGTCCAGCCCGCCAAGCAGGCGTTCCTGCCAATTCCCAAGGGAATGGTGGCGATGCAGATTCCGACCGGTGAGCTCGTCGGGATCGGTGGCAATATCCAGCCGGACGACCGGATCGACATCCTCGTCAGCTATAACCCGAACCCGGCGGACCCGCGCCAGAAGACCAAGACCCAGACCACCTTTACCAACCTGCAGATCATCCGGATTGGGCCGGCGGGTGGCGCCAACGCCCGTGGCATCACCTCGAGCCTCACCGTGATCGTCACGCTCCAGCAGGCTCAGGAACTCAAGTGGTTGCTCGACAACACCAACTACAAGTACGTGCTCCGGTCGGTACAAGACTACCCGGTTCCCGAGGTGGCCACCGGCATCACGGACATCGACACCTTCAACAACACCTACCACGTCAAGTAGACCGGTCAAGAAAAAACGTTGACAGGCTCCCCGCGAAATCGGAAGATTTCGCGGGGTGCCTTCTTTAACGAGATGACCAGATGAGCGAGCCAATCAAAGTCCTGATCGTGGACGACATCGCCAGCACCCTGGATAACCTCCAGAAGCTGCTCTCTTTCGAGCCCGACATCCAGGTGGTCGCCACCGCCGTCAATGGCAAAGAAGGCGTCGAGCAGGCCAAGAAGGTCGTGCCGGACATCGTCCTCATGGACGTCAACATGCCGATCATGGACGGCATCCAGGCGACCGAGATGCTGGCCCAGGAAGCCCCGGGGTCGCCGGTCATCATCATGTCCGTCCAGGGCGAGCGCGACTACCTGCGGCGGGCCATGCAGTCGGGCGCCCGCGAGTTCCTGATCAAGCCGTTCTCAGGTGATGAGCTGATCGCCAGTATCCGGCGCGTTTATCAGCTCGAGCAGAAGAAGGAGTCCTTCCTGGCCAAATCGACCGGCACGACCGCCGCGGCGCCGGCGGCCCCCGCCGACGGCCAGCCTTCGCGGCGCGGGGAGCACGGGCAGGTCTTCTTCTTCTACTCCGGCAAAGGCGGCGTCGGCAAGTCGCTGATCGCGGCCAACCTGGCGGTCTCCATGGCGAACGAGACCAAGGGGAAGGTCGCCCTGGTCGATCTGGACCTGCAGTTCGGCGACATCGGCGTGCTGCTGAACCTGGACCACTCCCAGGGCATTACCGATCTGATCGAAAACATCGACCACATGGACCCGGACTTCATCCGGGAGATCATGGTGGACGGCCCGTATGGCATCAAGGTCCTGCTCACCCCCATCAGCCCGGAGCTGGCGGACCTGGTCACCGTCGATCACGTACGCCGGATTTTCAGCGAGCTCCGCAAGATGTTCGACTACATCATCGTCGACAGCAGCGCCCATCTGGGGGAGATCAACCTGGAGGTCCTGGACCACGCGGATCGGGTGGTGGTCGTCACCTCGCTCAGCATTCCCGCGATCAAGAACACGAAGCTGGCGCTCAAAATCTTCGACTCCCTGTCGATTTCCCCCGACCGTGTCGTCCTGCTGCTGAACAAGTCCGACGCTCACTCGGAGTTCAACAAGGAGAGCGTCGAGGCCAACCTGCGCTTCCCGATCGCCGGCCAGATCCCCAACGATCCGAAGCTGGTCATCAACTCCATCAACCGGGGCAACCCGTTCGTGACCACCCATCCGGAGTCGGAAATCAGCCAGCGGATCCGCGAGTTGGTGGCCAAGGTGCTGCCCCCGGCTCCCGCCGCCGAGCCGGAGACGGCCGAGAAGAAACCCCGCAAGGGTCTGTTCGCCCGCCGTTAGGAAGTTTGAGATGAAGTTCGTGGTCACCGCCCACCCTCACGAGCCACGCTCCGTGACCTGTTGGCGGCGCTCCGTCATCGCGCCGAGGGCGGGTTAGGTGTCACTCCTCGATCGCGTCCAGAAACAGCAGGGCCCCGATCCGGCGGCGCTGCCCGAGGGCGCCTACGTCCCACAGGCGGGCGGCACCCAGGGGACCCGCCAGGGTGCGGCGTCGACGCGCGTGCGGACCTCCTTCGAGATCCAGGCCGAACGCATCAAGAACCGGCTGCAGGCGCGGCTGATCGAGAACATCGACGAGGGCGAAGATGAAGACCGGGAGCAGCGGGCGGCCCGCATCACCGATGCGCTCAACGCGGTGGTAGCGGAGATGGGTCTGTCGCTCACGAAGCCGGAGAAGCAACGGCTGCTGGACTCGGTGCTCAACGACTTCCTCGGGCTCGGGCCGATCGAGGCGCTCATCGCCGACCCGTCGATCACCGAGATCATGGTCAACGGGCCGGATCAGATCTTCGTCGAGCACAAAGGAAAGCTGACCCTGTCCACCACCCAGTTCGAGAGCGAAGAACAGCTCCGGCGGGTGATCGACCGGATCGTCTCCACCATCGGGCGCCGCATCGATGAGAGCTCGCCCATGGTCGACGCCCGGCTGAAGGACGGCTCCCGCGTCAACGTCATCATCCCACCTCTGTCGCTGAACGGGCCCATCCTGACCATTCGAAAGTTCTCCAAGGACCCCTACAAGATCAGCGACTTGATCAAGTTCGGCAGCCTGACCGAGCCCATGGCGCAATTCGTCCGCTCCTGCGTCCGGTCGCGCCTGAACATGCTGGTCTCGGGCGGCACCGGTTCGGGCAAGACCACCACGCTCAACGTCCTGTCCAGCTTCATTCCCGAGGAGGAGCGGGTGGTGACCGTGGAGGACGCCGCCGAACTCCAGCTCAACCAGGAGCACGTTGTAACACTTGAGTCACGGCCGGCGACGGTGGAGGGCCGGGGCCGGATCGCGATCCGGGACCTCGTAGTCAACGCCCTCCGAATGCGGCCAGATCGGATCGTGGTAGGGGAGTGCCGCGGTGGCGAGGCCCTGGACATGCTCCAGGCCATGAATACAGGCCATGACGGTTCGTTGACGACTATCCACGCCAACTCGCCGCGTGACAGTTTGAACCGCCTGGAAACGTTGGTGTTGATGGCGGGCGCAGAACTGCCCTCCCGGGCGATCCGGGAACAGATCTCTTCCGCCATAAACGTCATCGTGCAGCAGAGCCGATTGCGGGACGGGTCGCGGAAGATCATCGCCGTCAGCGAGGTGCTCGGACTGCACGGCGACCAGGTAAAGGTGCAGGACATTTTCGTGTTCAAGCAGACGGGCGTCAGCGAAGACGGCAAGGTGCAGGGCTTCTTCACGGCCACCGGCATCATTCCCAAGTATTTCGATCACCTGCAGTCGTCAGGCGAAGGCGTGGCCAAGGATCTCTTCACGCCGTCGCCGGATCCTGCCGGACAAGGAGGCAACTAAGTGTCGATCCAACTGCTCTTCGCCGCCATGGCAGCGATCGCCGCCCTCATTGTCGTGATGGCGCTGATGTCCGGCCGGCAGACGAGTGAGGTCGAGCTCCACATGGATAGCTACAACCCGGCGGCCGGCCCGAACGCGAAGAAGGGCGGCATCTTCGAAGGCTTCCTGGAGGGCTTCAACAAGAGCCTGACCCGCAATAAGGGCGGCCGCACCTCCAGGCTCACCGAGGAGCTGGCCAAGGCGGACATCAAGCTCCGGGTGTCGGAGTACGTGATGCTCATCGTCGGCCTGATCGTGCTCCTGTGTGCCGTGCTCTTCCTCCGGTTTCACAACCCGGTCCTGGCCCTGGCCGGCATCCCGGCCGGCTATTTTGTCCCTGGCTTCTTCTTGAAGTTCCGGCAGCGCCGCCGGCTCAAGGCCTTCAACAACCAGCTGGGCGACACGATCGTCCTGCTGTCGAACGCGCTGAAGGCCGGTTACTCGTTTGCCCAGGCCATGGCGACCATCGCCAAGAGCTCGTCGCCGCCGATGGCCGACGAGTTCAGCCGGGCGGTGCGCGAGATGAACCTCGGCGTGTCGGTCGACGACGCGCTGCAGCACATGGTCAAGCGAATCGAGAGCGAAGACTTCGACTTGATGGTGACCGCGGTGCAGATCCACCGGGTGGTCGGTGGCAACCTGGCTGAGATCCTCGACACTATCGCCTTCACGATCCGGGAACGCATCCGGATCCAGGGCGAAATCCGCACCCTGACCGCCCAGGCGCGCGCCTCCGGTTACATCATCACCGGCCTGCCCTTCGCGCTGGCCCTGATCCTGACCTTCATCTCACCCAGCTACATCACACCGCTCTTTCACGAATGGCTTGGCTACGTCCTGATCGGGATGGGCCTGGTCTCGATCGCGATCGGCTACGGCATCATCTCGAAAATCACAAACATCCAGGTGTAGCGAATGAACATTTTCACTATCGTCTTCGCCTTCCTGGCCTTCAGCGGTGTCTTCATCGCGATCCAGGCCGTCACCGCCAAACCGCGTCAGGACCTGATCGCCGAACGGCTGGCGCAGTACCGCGATCACAACTTGACCCTCGACGAGATCGAGCTCTCGCTGCCGTTCAGCGAGCGCTTCATCAAGCCCGCCCTCGAGCGGTTGGGCAGCGTGCTCACCTCCCGCATGGCGAAGAACCGGCAGGTCGTCCTCCAGAACAAGATCAACCTTGCCGGCCGACCGTATGCGCTCAGCGTCAACGGCTTCGAGGTCTTCAAGGTCATCGCCGGCATCATCGTCGCCCTCCTTGGTTTCTGGATTGGCGGCCTGCTCTTCAGCACCAGCTTCCCGCTGCGGGTGGGCGCGGCCGGGCTCGGCTTCCTGGTGGGACGGTACCTGCCTGACGTCTGGCTGAACAACAAGATCAAGGGCCGCCAGAAAGAACTTCGACTGGCGCTGCCGAATGCGCTTGACTTGCTGACCATCTCGGTCGAGGCCGGGCTCGGCTTCGATGCCGCCATCGGGCGCCTGACAGAGAAGTTCAAGAATGCGCTGTCGGATGAGTTCGCCCAGGTTCTCAACGAAATCCGGCTCGGCCGGCCGCGTCTCGAGGCGCTCGATGACATGGGCCGGCGCTCGGGGGTCGAGGAACTGCACACGTTCATCCAGGCGCTGATCCAGTCCGAGCAACTCGGCGTGGGAATCGCGAAAGTGCTGCGTATTCAGTCCGAAGAAATGCGACGACGCCGCCGGCAGCGGGCGGAGGAGCAGGCCGCCCAGGCGCCGCTAAAAATGCTCTTCCCGATGATCGGCTGCATCTTCCCGACCCTGTTCATCGTCCTGATGGGACCGGCCGTCATCATCATCATCCACACGTTCCAGCACAAATAGTCGAACTTGCACACGGGAACTGACCGGGCGCTGGCGTCGTCCAGCGGCCCATCGCGCACTCGGCCGAAATCGCGACGGCCTCGTGTGCGCGTACAGGCCGCATACGACGCCCGCCCTGTTACGCGCGAAAGCGCGGCGCGCAGAAGCGCGCGAAGGGCGGCGGCCCGAGGGCCGCTAAGCGCATCTCGGTCTGCGGCCTCGCTTTACTGCTATAGAATCAAGACTTAACACATGCAAGATGTTTTGCGGCTAACTAAACGAGACGGGACAGTCGTGGCCCAGCCGCTCGAAGTGGCGAGCAACTTCATCGCGCGCGGCGTGGGGCTGATGGGGCGGCAGCGGTTGCCCGAGAACGGTGGGCTGCTGATCCACGACTGCAATGGGATCCACATGATGTTCATGCGCTTCCCGATCGACGCCGTCTTTGTCGACAAGGCGAACGTGGTGCTCAAGACTTACGAGCGATTGCTGCCCTGGGTCGGAATCGTCCCGTTGGTCTGGCGCGCCGACAAGGTTGCCGAGCTTCCGGTCGGGACCATACGCCGCCACGCCATCAAGCCGGGCGACCAGTTGCTGGTCGCCTGACCATGGCGCTGCTCGACATGATCTTTCCGCCGCGGTGTGCTGGGTGTGACCGCTACGGTGCCGTCTGGTGCCGGTCATGCGCCACCGGCCTGCGCCGGGTGCCGGTGGGGACGCTCGGGGGCATTCCGCTGGTGGCGACGGGCCGCCTCGAGGGTCCGCTGCAGCAGGCGATCCACGCCTACAAGTACCGGCCGCGACCGCAGCTGGCCGCTGCGCTCGCCGAGCCACTGGGCGGCGCCCTCCTGGCCGCCGGGCTGCTTCTGCCGGCACTTTCGTTCGTGCCGCTGCATCCCCGCCGTTTGCGTGAACGCGGCTTCAATCAAGCCGAGCGCCTCGCCACGGAACTCTCGCGCAGGCTGGGCGTCCCGCTGCTGCGCGGGCTGGCCCGAGTCCGCGCGACACCGGCTCAGGTGGGCCTCAGCCAGGCCGAGCGGCGGGTCAACCTTCAGGGCGCCTTCCAATGGACGGCGGCGCAGGCCCCACCGGCGGGTCTGGGGCTGGTGGACGATGTCTGCACCACCGGGGCCACGCTGCAGGCTGCGGCTCAGGCGGTCGCCGAGTCAGGCGGCTCGATCGGGGCCTTCCTGGTGCTGGCGGTCGCGCAAACTTTGCCGGCGGTGGCCGTTACATAGCGGGACAGTTTGCCTGTCCGCGGATTCTCTATCTTGGGGGATTGTGACTAGATGGTCAACGCGTCCGAGGTTTCGCAGGACGAGCTCGCTCGCTATTACGAGGCGCTGGGTCCGATCCGGGACCTGGTGCTCGACGACAGCTTGACCGAAGTCATGGTCAATGGCTATGAAAACATCTACGTCGAGCGCAACGGCAAGATCCTGCTAACCGACCGAAAGTTCGACGACGAAAACCATCTGCTGCGCGTGATCGACTTCATCGTCTCCGCCGTGGGCCGGCGCATCGATTTCCGCACCCCGATGGTGGACGCCCGCCTGCTGGACGGCTCCCGTGTCAACGCGGTCATCTCGCCGATCGCCCTGGACGGGCCGATGCTGACGATTCGAAAGTTCTCCCGCGATCCCTACCAGGCCGAGGACCTCGTCAACTTCGGGACGATCACCAACGAGGCCGTCGGTTTCCTGAAAGCCTGCGTCATGTCCCGAGCGAACATCATGATCTCGGGCGGGACCGGCACCGGCAAGACGACCTTGCTCAACGTCGCCTCCTCATTCATCCCGCCCGATGAGCGCATCGTCACCATCGAGGACGCCGCCGAGTTGCAGCTCCACCAGGAGCACGTCTGCCGGATGGAATCCCGCCCGCCCGACCTCAACGGTGAGAACAAGGTCGGCATCCGTGAGCTTGTCATCAACGCCCTCCGGATGCGCCCGGACCGGATCGTGGTCGGCGAGTGCCGTGCCGGCGAGGCGCTGGATATGTTGCAGGCGATGAACACCGGTCACGACGGCTCCCTGACGACCCTCCATGCCAATACCACTCGCGACGCCATGTCGCGTCTCGAAACCATGGTGCTGATGGCAGGCATCGATTTGCCGACCAAGGCGATCCGGCAGCAGGTGGCTTCGGCCATCGACCTGGTCGTGCAGCTCTCCCGTATGCGCGACGGTCAGCGCAAGGTCACCAGCATCACCGAGATCACCGGCATGGAAGGCGACACCATTACGATGCAGGAGATCTTCCTCTACGAGTCGCATGGCATCAGCAAGGAGGGCGTGATGACCGGGGTCTTCCGACCGACCGGCATCCGGCCGCACATCATGGACAAGCTCTTCGCCGCCGGTGTGCCGATCCCGCCGGAGCTGTCCCGGGTCTTCCCGGATCGTCGCGCCAACGAGCGGCCGGGCCACTAGCAGAGTCAGGACCACCCGCACCCGGCGGACCGGCTGTCATGCGGGACCCGTGAAGCGCGTGATCTATACTCGGGTGCACAAAGATCTCACAGGAGGCGACCATGGAGATCTTGATCCAGGCCAAGAAGTCCGCGGCCGATCCCCAGATCAAGGCGTACGCGCAGGCCAAGCTCGAAAAGCTGGCGCGCCACTTCGACCACATCCTCGAGGCGCGCATGGAGCTGGGCACCGAGAAGAACAAGAGTCTGGAGAACATGAAGGTGGCGGAGCTGACCGTGCACGTGACCGGGCGCACCGGCAACATCCTCAAGGCCGTCCAGTCGGCCGGTCACATGAACGAGGCGGTCGACCTCGTGATCGACAAGATGGACCGGCAGATTCGACACCACAAGGAGAAGCTCAAGGATCACCGGCGGGCAAAGCCGGCAGTCCTCGCGGCCCAGGCCCCCGCCACACCCGGGGCGCAGGTGCGACCCAACGGGGTGGCGAAGATCAAGCGATTCAAGATGCGACCGATGTCGGACGAGCAGGCCCGCGATCAGATGGAGGAACTGGGCCACGCCTTTTTCCTCTTCCTCAATGAGGACACGCAGGAGCTCAACCTGCTTTACCGGCGGCACGACGGCAGTCTCGGGCTGGTCGAGGCCGATTTGAGTTGATCGGCTGAAGCGGGTACCCGTTTGGTCCGCCGGGTGCCGGGTATGCTTACTGGTTGCCGGCATAGCGTGTAATCCATGAGCGTTCTTACCAAGGTCTTAGGCGATCCCAACGCGCGCGAGGTCAAGCGGCACCTGGAGTGGGTTGCCGATGTCAACGAGCTCGAGCCGCTGCTGGAGAAGCTCACCGCTGATGAGCTGAAGGCCAGGACTGCCGAGTTCCGTCAGCGGTTGGCGCAGGGTGAAGGCCTGGACGATGTCCTGGTGGAGGCCTTTGCGGTCGTCCGAGAAGCCGCCCGACGCTCCATCGGGCTGCGCCCCTTCGACGTTCAGCTGGTCGGCGGCATCGTGCTGCACCAGGGAAAGATCGCCGAAATGAAAACCGGAGAGGGCAAGACACTGGTTGCCGTGCTCCCCCTCTACCTCAACGCACTGGAAGGCAAGGGCGCCCACCTGATCACCGTCAACGATTACCTGGCCCGCCGCGATGCCGGCTGGAACGCGCCGATCTATCAGGCACTCGGAATGACCGTCGCCGTCATCGGCCATGAGATGTCCCTGCTCTACGACCCCGACTACCTCGACGAAACCCACCCCGACCCCCGCCTGCAGCACCTTCGTCCCATCAGCAGGGGAGAGGCTTACCAGGCGGACATCACCTACGGCACGAACAGTGAGTTCGGCTTCGACTACCTGCGCGACAACATGGCGGTCGACCTCACGCAGTGCGTGCAGCGCGGCCTGAACTTCGCCATCGTCGACGAGGTCGACAGCATTCTGATCGACGAAGCACGCACCCCGCTGATCATCTCCGGCCAGGCCCAGGAGTCGACCGAGAAGTATTACCAGTACGCGCGCTTGATTCCGCGGCTCTCGCCCGACGACTACACGGTCGACGAGAAGACGAAGTCCGCATCGTTGACCGAGGATGGGATCGCGAAAGTCGAGCGCTGGACCGGGATCAAGAACGTCTACGAGCTGGAGCACGTGGACGAGGCCCATCAGATCAACCAGGCGCTGAAGGCCTACACCCTCTTCAAGCGCGACCGCGACTACCTGGTCAAGGACGCCGAAGTCATCATCGTCGACGAGTTCACCGGCCGGCAGCAGCCGGGCCGGCGCTGGGCGGATGGCCTGCACCAGGCCGTGGAGGCGAAAGAAGGGGTCAAGGTCCAGCAGGAGACCCAAACGCTCGCCACCATCACCTATCAGAACTACTTCCGCCTCTACAAAAAGCTCGCCGGCATGACCGGTACCGCCGTGACCGAGGCCGAGGAGTTCGACAAGATCTACAAGCTCCAGGTGGTCGTGATACCGACCCACAGACCGATGATCCGCGAAGACAATCCAGACCTGATCTACAAGACGGAGGACGCCAAGTTCAAGGCGGTGGCCGACGAGATCCAGGAGACGGCCGGCACCGGTCGCCCGGTCCTGGTCGGCACCGTGTCCGTCGAGAAATCGGAGCGACTCGCCCGGCTGCTGGAAAAGCGCGGCGTGCCGCACGAAGTGCTCAACGCCAAGCAGCATGAGCGCGAAGCGCTGATCGTCGCCAAGGCGGGCCAGCCGGGGGCGGTCACCATCGCCACCAACATGGCGGGTCGCGGGACCGACATCGTGCTGGGCGAAGGGGTGGCGAAAGCCGGCGGCCTGCACATCGTCGGCACCGAACGGCACGAGAGCCGCCGGATCGACAACCAGCTGCGCGGCCGCAGCGGCCGCCAGGGTGACCCGGGCTCGTCCCGCTTCTTTCTGGCCCTGGACGACGACCTGATGCGCATCTTCGGTGGCGAGCGCATCAAAAACATGATGAACATGCTGCGCGTCGGCGACGACGAGCCGATCGAGTCACGGCTGGTGTCGAAACAGATCGAAGGGGCACAGACCAAGGTCGAGGGCCACAACTTCGACGCCCGCCGCTATCTCGTCGAGTACGACGATGTCATGAACAAGCAGCGCGAGATCATCTACGGAGAGCGGCGCAAGGTGCTCGAGGGTGTCGCGCTCCGGGACCTGGTGCTTTCCTGGGTGCGCAAGGTCGTCGAAGACGCGGTCAACGAGCGCTGCGAGTCTCGCCATCCCGACAACTGGGACATCGAAGGACTGGTTGGGCAGTTGGGAACGGTCTTTCCGCTACCACCGTTCGGCGAGATCCCATCTGATGAGTTCGGCGAGGTAAAGGAAGCCGTGATCGATCGCATGATGCAGTACGCGCAGACGGCCTACCAGGCGAAAGAGGCCGAGCTCACGGAACCGATGATGCGGCAGGTCGAGCAATTTGTCGTGCTCAAGACCATCGACTCCAAGTGGATCAGCTACCTGACGATGATGGAACACTTCAAAGAGGGGATCGGGTTGCGGGCCTTCGGCCAGAAGGACCCCCTGGTCGAGTACAAGAACGAGGCCTTTCAGGCCTTCCAGGAGCTGCTCAACGACATCCAATTCGAGATCGCCTCGAACATGTACCGAGTGCAGGTGCGGGCCGAGCCGCCGGTTCCCACGCCGCCCCCGGCGGTGCTCGCCGCGAACCGTGGCCGGCCGGGTGGCGCGACCGCCACCGCGGTGAACTCGAATGGCGGGGGAAGTCCGGCGGCGGTGCCGGCCGGGACGAAGCTGGGGCGCAACGATCCCTGCTGGTGTGGCAGCGGCAAGAAGTACAAGAAGTGCCATGGCCGCTAGCCACGATTAACCTGGGCAGCTTCGGGTAGGATTTCCGGCGATGGCTGCAAAGAAGAGCCCGGCCGGCAAGACGGAGCGCACAAAAGCCGCCACCGTCGCCAATCCGGTGCGCCCGGAGGACGTCGCGCAGCCGCCCACGGCGCCAAAAGCTGGCAGCGCCGAGCCGGCCACCCCGGCGCGATTACCATTCCGCCGCCCGCAGTCGTTGAACTTCGCCGGCGTCGGCCGCAACGACATCTGCCCGTGCGGCAGCGGCAAGCGATTCAAGAACTGCCACGGACACTGAGTGATGGAACAGATCCTCGAGGGCGCCAACGACCTGTTGAAGAAGATTCTCCAGCTCCAGGAGCATCTTTGACCTGTCCCAAAAAGGCCAGCGCCTCGACGCGCTGCAACGCGAGCTAGCCGACCCCAACATCTGGCAGGAGCCCGCGCGAGCGCAGCGCCTCGCCCAGGAATCGAAGGGACTGCGGGAGGAGGTCCAGGTCTGGCGAAAACTCGAAGCTCGGGCCCGTGACATCATCGGTCTGGCGGAACTGGCGATGGCCGAGGACGACGGCCATCTGCAGGGCGCCCTCGAGCAGGACCTCCGAGCTCTCGATGCCGACCTGGGCAAGCAGGAGGTTGACCTTCTCTTCGCCAATCGGTATGCCGAGCACCCGGCGCTGGTCAGCATCCATGCCGGCGCGGGGGGGACGGACTCGCAGGATTGGACCGAGATATTGCTGCGGATGTACCTGCGCTGGGCGGAACGCAACAAGATGCACAGCGAGATTCTCGACGAGTCGCCGGGTGAAGAGGCCGGCTATAAGAGCGTCACCGTCCGAATCTCGGGTAAGCGCGCCTTCGGCTGGCTCCGCGCGGAGCGCGGCGTTCACCGGCTGGTTCGGCTGTCGCCATTCGACCAGGCGCACCGGCGCCATACGTCGTTCGCGCTGGTCGAGGTCATCCCGGAGATCGAGGAGGCCGCCGACATCGAAATCCGGCCTGAGGACTTGAAGGTCGATGTCTACCGATCGAGCGGGGCTGGCGGCCAGCATGTCAACAAGACGTCATCGGCCGTGCGTATGACGCACCTCCCGACCGGCGTCATCGTCACCTGCCAGAACGAAAGGTCACAGATCAAGAACCGCGACATGGCGCTGAAGGTGCTCCGCTCCCGGCTGGTGGCGCTGCGCGACCAGCAGAGGTCGGAGCAGCGGCAGGAGCTCAAGGGCGAGCATCAATCGAATGAGTGGGGCAGCCAGATCCGCAGCTACGTCCTGCATCCGTACACGCTGGTCAAGGACCACCGCACCGGCTACGAGACCGGCAACGTCCAGGCCGTCCTGGACGGCGACCTCGAAGCTTTTATGGAGGCGTTCCTTCGCTGGGACGCCGGACGAGAGGGAAAAGCCGCGTAGCCGCGTTCCGTCAACGTTCGCGGCTGATCGCGATGCTCAATCGGGCAGCAATCACGGCCAGTACGAGGTCGAGCACGGTCGCCACGGTGTTCATCCCGGAGCCCACGGCTACCAGGAGCAGCGGCCCAACGACAACCAGCGCCACCAGAAGTACCAGTCCGATGAGGCCGAGCCGCCCAGACGTCGACGGCCGAGCCAGGATGAATATCGGCACGGCGGTGACGAGCACGTTGGCACTCAAGAGCAGCGTTGACAAATCGGACGATCCGCCCAACAGGCTGAAGCTGATTCCCGCGGATTCGCCATCGGGAATCGGCGAACCAAAGATGCCGCCGAACAGCCAGCCCACGACGACGATCGCTCCCTGTAAGCCAAAGCTGATCAGGATCGCCATCACGGCGGGCCGGGCATTTTTCCCCATGGCTAGGCGGCCACTGCCGGTCGCACCGCCTCGGCAGCGGCCTGGCGGCTGTTGCGAAGGGCGACCCACACGCTACCGAAGATGATGAGCGTCCCGATGACGTAGGCCTCGCCGGCGAGTCGCGCCACACCCACTAAGACCAGGTCGAACGGGCCTGGCCAATGGGGGAGAGGGTGGACGATCAGCAGATAGTGCAGCCCGGGCAGCACCGAGAAACAGAGCCAGGCGGCGATCAGAAAGCGACCAGCCGCTCGTGACAGGCCGCCGGTGAACGCCAGGCGAATCAGGAGGGCGATGGGCAAGATGAGGATCACCAGGTGGAAGCTCCAGGTCACACTACTGATCAGCGGCAGCGCGCTGATCGCGAGCGCGAACTCCAGGCCGGTCCGCGAGCTCCGCGACGTGGCACGCAGCACGATAAAGAGCAACACCAGCGTAAGTGGCCAATCCAGCACCCGCCCGCACCACCCGGCGCTGCCACCGGCGTCCGCCGTCGAGGGCTGGCAGATCCGTGCCGTGAATCCTGCCAGGGACTGGTTCTCGCGGTAGCCGGTGCCGGCCGCCAGATGCGGCAGCATGTCGCGGAAGTAATAGATGTTGTGGTCGAGGCTCGTGACGACAAGTCCGGCCGCGAGCCCCAAGAGTCCGGTGAGGCAGACGGCGCCGACCAGTTTCCAGTGGCGTCGCCAGACGAGGTAGGGGAGAAGGGCGAGGGGAAAGAGTTTGAAGATGGCCGCGGTGCCGACCAGCACCCCGCCGGCGATGTCCTGGCGGCGCTGCCAGCAGGCCCACGCCCCGGTGAGCAGGAGGAGGAGCACGGAGTTCATCGCTCCCGCGAATACCGAGTTGGCCAGGGGAAAGAAGGTAGTCAGCACCGCGACAACCGCGAGCAGCTCGGCGCGGCGAGGCGCGCCGATCACCCGGTAGACGATCACCAGGCTGGCAAGGACCGCGGCCTGGATCACGAACAACCAGATCCGGACCGCGAGGTCGTTTCCGACCCAGGTCAGTGGGATCAAGGTGACGGCGAAGGCCGGCGGATACAGGTACCCACTGCTCAGAGACCAATCCCAGGGCACGTGGTTGCTGATGAAGTTCGCATAGGGGTCGCCACCCGCGGCGATCTGCTGGGCGGCGAACAGGTAATCCTGGAAGTCGTCGGCGCGGGGCGCCTGGGGGGCCAGCAGCGGCAGCAGGAAGCGCGCGGCGTAGAAGGCCAGCAGGATACCGATCAAGGCGCTAAGGGCCAGCTGACCCGGGTCGGGCCAGCCCAGCAATCGCCGCACGGGCGTATAACCCGCGGACGGCGTCAGGTCACGCCTGCTGTTACATGGCCGTTACAGCGAACTGAAGAACCGGACGGACGATCCCGACGGCCATCCGCCGGTGGTTGCGCAGGGTGGGTCGCGCGAACGCGCTGAGCGCTTCGCGCTCGCCCGGCCTCAGCCAGCCGAGACGGTCGAGCGCGGCCATCACCGCTACCGCCGTCCAGGTGCCATCGCCGCTGTCCAGTTTGATGGTGAGGCCCAACCCGGATTCGCGATCGGCGGTACAGTGGGCGCCGGCCGCGCCGGCTTTGGCCAGCAGCCGGCCGCCGGACGCCTCCATCAGCCGGGTGTCGAAGCGATCGGTTCCGCCGACCAGGAAGGGGTGCTCGGTCATGGCGGTGACTACGCCGAGCGGGATTTCCTCGGTGGCCCGGACGAGCGCGGCGAAGCTGCGCGCCATGGCGGCCAGCGGGACCGCCGCATTCGGGGCGCTGCAACCATCGGTGCCGTAGTGGATCGTTGCCGATCGGCGATGGGTGTAATCCGCGATCACGTCCGAAATTCGCCGCTGGACCGGATGATCGGGCTCGAGGTAGGTATCGAGCGGTGCGCCGAGCGCCGTCGCCGCCGCCAGCATCCCCGCGTGCTTGCCGGAGCAGTTGTTGAAAATCGGCAGTGGCTCATCCATCTGCCGCCGAGCCAGCGCCGCCGATGGTTCGTGGATCGGCCAGTGGGCCCCGCATTGGAGAGCCGATTCGGGGACCCCTGTGCGCGCCAGCAGGTCGCGAACGATTTCGACGTGGCGCGGCTCGCCGTTATGCGAGGCCGACATGATCGCCACATGCTCGGGGCGCAGGTCGAAGCGACTGGCGATTCCGGTCCCAAGGCTGCCGATGGACTGAAACGGCTTGGCACAGGAACGGAAATAGGTGAGGTGGTCTGGATCGCCGAGCCTTGCGCGGACCTCGCCATCCGCCCCGACGACGGCCAGGTGCCCGAGGTGAATGGCCTCCTCCACACCAGCCCGCTCGACACTCACCAGTGGAGCGGCCGAGTTGGGCATTCGCCTGAGTATAAAGAGGGAGGCGGGCCAAGCTTTGGACCCACAGTGAACTGAGGCAGCAATGCGCGACAGGATGCCCTATACTTCCGGAGTCATTCGGCCCCCAAGGGCCCAGCCCGTCGTGGCACCGGCTTTCGGAATGGATTTGTTTACGTGCCAGCACCAACCACGCTACTGCCGACCCGGACATCGTTGCCAGCGAGGGCGCGCGTGGCCGCCGTAGTCGAGACTGGCCCGCAGATCCACCTCGAGCACGTGGAGAAGACCTATCCGAACGGCACCGTCGCGCTGCGGGATGTGACCCTCGAGATTCCCAAACAGGATTTCGTCTTTCTTGTCGGGCCGAGCGGTGCGGGGAAGTCGACCCTGGTTCGCCTCTTGATCCGCGAGGAGAAAGTCACGGCCGGCACGATTTTAGTGGAGGGACAGGATCTGAGCCGGCTGAAGCGCCGCCACCTACCCTTCCTGCGCCGCAAGATCGGCATGGTCTTCCAGGATTTCAAGCTGCTGCCCAATCTCACCGTCTTCCAGAATGTCGCCTTTGCCTTGCGCGTGACCGAGGGCGCCCTGCGCCACCTCAAGCCCAAGGTCGAGGAAGTGCTGAGCATCGTCGGGCTGGAAGGAAAGGAAACCAAGTTTCCCGACCAGCTGTCCGGCGGTGAGCAGCAGCGGGTGGCCATCGCGCGGGCGCTCGTCCATGATCCGCTGATCTTCCTCGCCGATGAGCCGACCGGCAATCTGGACCCGGCGACCTCGTGGGAAATCATCCAGCTGCTGCTCCAGATCAACGCGCGCGGCACGACGGTGATGATGGCGACGCACAACCGCGAGATTGTCGACGTGATGCGGCGGCGGGTGGTGGCCATTGAAGGTGGCCAGATTGTCAGAGACGAAGATGCAGGAGGGTACCATGCACCGGCTCTGGAATCGCATTGACTTCGCCTTCAGCAGCGCCTGGCAGAACTTCTGGCGGAATGCTGCGGTCAGCGTGGCCAGCGTGCTCATCGTCTGGGTGGTGCTGCTCGCCCTGGGCAGCCTGCTGCTCGTCCTGCATTCACTCGACCAGATCGTGGCCCTCGAGAAGACGAAGGCCAGCGCCATCTCCGTCTACCTGGCCGACACCACTCCGCTCAGCAGCGCCATGGATTTCAAGTTGCACCTGGAGAATGATCCGCGGGTGACCGACGTGACCTACGTATCCAAGGATCAGGCCATGGCAAGGTTTCGGCAGCTGCCGGCGTTGGACCCAAGCGTGATCGACACCCTGGGCACCAACCCGCTGCCGGCCAGCCTGGACGTCACGGTCAGGGACATCCGCGATCTCGCGGCGATCGACCAGGAAGTTCGGACCTCGCCACTGGTCGACAAATCCCCCTCGACGAACTACGAGCCCAACGTGATCGACAAGATCATCCTGCTGGCTCGGGTCGCGGGGATCGCGGGGCTGGTGCTGATCATTGGGCTGACCGGGCTGTCCGTGTTCATCATCATGCTCACCATTCGGACGGCGATCTACCTGCGCCGCAAGGAAATCGAGGTGATGAAGCTGGTCGGCGCCACGGACTGGTTTGTCCGCTGGCCGTTCATCGTGGAGGGGCTGATCGTCGGCGTCGTTGGCGCGGCCGTCGCTGTGCTCATCGTCGGCTTCGGCTACCGGCCGGCCGTCATCAATCTGCAGAGCGTGCTGATCTTCATTCCACTGGCTTTTGATCCCGCGTATCTGCGGGTCGTGCTGGCGGCGATGCTCGTCTTCGGTCTGTTACTCGGAAGCGTTGGGAGCTATCTGGGCGTAAGGCGGTTCCTCAAGCAGTGAGGCCGTCCCGGTTCCGTGCGGCCCTGGCCGTGACCGTGCTGACCGTCGTGCTGCTGGGCGCGGTGTCGGACAGCATCTACGACAAGCAGCGACAGCTGCAGGGCCTCAACGGCCAGATCATCGCCGCCCGGACGCAGATCGGTCGGTTGCTCGCACAGGAACGAGCGCTGCAGGGACAGATCGCGGCCCTTGACTCACAGCTGCGGACGGTGCAGACGCAGATTGACCAGGAGACGGTAAAGCTTGTCGTCATCGGTCAGCAGATCGACCAGGCGAAGGAGGAGCTGGCCCTCAAGCAGGCGGAGCTGGCCCAGCACATCGCCGATTTCGGCCAGCGGATGCGCATCATGTACAAGAGCGGTCAGGTCAGCGGGCTGGAGCTGGTTTTCTCCGCCGCCAACTTCACCGACCTGATGAACCGGGTCTTCTTCTTCAATGACATCGTTCGTGAAGATCGCCGCCAGGTCGCCGCGCTGCAGAAGGAACGGGCCGCCATGGAGGCAATGAAAGCGGACCTCGAGAGCAAGCAGGCTCAGCAGGCGCAGGTCGTCAAGCAAATTCAGGATCAGAAAACCCAGCTGCAGGCGATGCGTGACCAGCGGGCGGCCCATCAGCAGCAGATCGCCGCCATCGAGGCGCAGTTCCAGCGCCAGCTGGCCGACATGCAGGCCCAACGGGCCGCCCTGCAGTCGCAGATCGCCTCGCTTGTGCGGGAGAGCTTTCGGGCGCGTTCATCCGGTAAGTGGAAGTGGCCGATCGACGGGGTCATCACCCAGGGCTTCGGGTGCACGAGTTATCCGTTCGAGCCGTACGACCCCAGCTGTCCCAGCCATCACTTCCACAGCGGCCTCGATATCGCCACGGACTATGGCACCCCCGTCCATGCGGCGGATGGCGGCATCGTGCACAACTTCGCCATGGGGTGCACCTGGAACCCGGGTGCGCTATGCGGCTACGGGCGGTACGTCGTGATGGTCCATGCCGGCGGCTTCACCACGCTATATGGCCATCTCTCCGGCTGGGCAGTGGCCGAAGGGGCCCAGGTCGACAAGGACACCGTCATCGGCTACGAGGGTTCGACCGGGAACTCGACCGGGCCCCACGTGCACTTTGAGATCGATATCGCCGGCACGCCGGTCGACCCACTGGCCTACCTGCCCCTCTCGTGATCGAGCCGAAGACCCCCCACCCTGATCCTCCCCCACAAGGGGGGAGGCAAACCCGGGACGATAATCCACTGATGGGTCGGTTCAAGAACATTGCGATCCTGCTGGTGGTCGCCATTGGCGCCTTCTATGCGGGGAGCCTGGCCGAGTTCCAGTGGGGAGGCTATGCGCCGGATTGGACCAGGGCGCTGCTGTTTTACACACCGCCCAAGTCGAATGTTGATTACCGCGTGCTCGATGAAGTCTTTACCAACATCCAGCAGCACTACGTCAAATCAAACCCCGACGGCGTGAAACTGACGCAGGGGGCGGCCTCCGGGATGGTGGGCGGCCTGGGCGATCAGTTCTCCCGGTACCTGACGCCCGATGAGTACCGTTCGAACCAGAGTTTCCTCAACGGCCAGTTCGCCGGGATCGGCGCCTCGGTCCAGCAGAAGGGTGACCAGGTCCTGATCGCCAGCGTGCTTCCCGGCACGCCGGCGGAGAAGGCCGGCATGAAGCCGGGGGACATCATCACCGCCGTTGACGGGCAGAGCACGACCGGATGGACGGCCGACGACGCGGTCAACCACATCCGGGGAAAGGCCGGCACCCAGGTCAAAGTTCAAGTCAATCGCAACGGCCAGACACTGACGTTCGATCTGACCCGCCAGGAGATCAACGTGCCCAGCGTCGCCACCCATGTCTTCGACAACCGGGTGCTCTACATCCGGGTCTTCGACTTCGGCAGCCGGACGTCCACCGAGTTCGACCAGGCGCTCAAGGCCAACCTCAAGGGTTCGGTTACCAGCGTCCTGCTCGACCTGCGCGACAACCCGGGTGGTTACGTGGATGCGGCCAACGATGTCATCAGCGAATTCGTCAGTAGCGGGACGAGCACGATCCTGGTGCCGCGCAATGGAAAGGACGAGGTCCGGAGTGTCAGCGGCAACGGGCGGGCGTTCACCAGCCCGCTGGTGGTTCTCGTCAACGAGAACTCGGCCAGTGCGTCGGAGATTACGGCCGGCGCGATCAAGGATCATGGCCGAGCAAAGCTGGTCGGCGTCAAGACCTTCGGCAAGGGCTCAGTTCAGGAAGACTTCCCGCTGCGCAACGGCAACGGCGACCTGCACCTGACGATCGCATACTGGCTGACCCCCAACCGTCACTCGATCGAGAAGTCGGGGATCACGCCGGACAAGACCGTGACGCTACCCAGCGCCCAGGACGAGTATGCGGTCGACCACACACCGAATGACTTCTCCAAGGACCTGCAGCTGGCCGCGGCGCTGGCGATGCTGGAGAGTTAGCTGACCCGTCGGTGGCTGGGTACAATCGATTCGTATGCCCGATGAGGCGTTTGACGTAGCCGTCATCGGCGGCGGCTCCGCCGGATATGTCGGTGCTATTCGGGGAGCCCAGCTGGGGCTCAAGGTCGCGGTCATCGAGAAAGAGAAGGTAGGCGGAACCTGCCTGCATCGCGGCTGCATTCCCACCAAGTCGTTCCTCCATTCCTCGGAGTTGGCTCACGAGATTCAGGGTGCCGCTGCGCTCGGCATCAAGACCGATGGAGTGCAAATCGATTGGCCGGCGGTGCTCAAGCGCAAGGAGAGTGTGGTCAACCAGCTCTGGCGCGGCACCGAGTTCCTGCTCAAGAAGAACAAGGTCGCGGTTTTTCAGGGCGAGGGCGTGATCGAGTCGGAGCACAAGGTGGTCGTCAAGAACACCGGCCAGGCAATCAATGCCAAGAACCTGGTAGTCGCGACCGGATCGCGGCCCAAGTCGCTGCCCGGCCTCAACATGGATGGTGATCGGGTCATCAACAGCGACCATGCTGTCAGCCTGGACCAGATGCCGAAATCGATCGTCATCGTCGGCGCCGGCGCGGTTGGCACCGAGTTCGCCTGCGTCTACAACGGCTACGGCGCGAAGGTGACCCTCGTCGAATTTCTCCCCACGTTGTTGCCGCTCGAAGACTCCGACGTCGGGCAGCAACTCGCCAAGGTGCTCGGCAAGCGCGGCATCACGGTGCTGACCGGAGCCCAACTCCAGCCAGACACCCTGAAACGGGCCAACGGCAAATTGACGGTAGCGGTAAAGACTGGCGAGCAGAGCCAGACCATCGATGGCGAGCGACTGCTGGTGGCTGTCGGTCGGGAGGGAATCACCGACGGCTTCGGGCTGGAGAAGCTCGACATCCAGGTTGAAAAGGGTTACATCAAGACCGACGAGCATTATCGAACCGGGCATCCCAACGTGTATGCGGCTGGTGACGTCATCGGGAATTTCTTGCTGGCCCACGTCGCCTACTACGAGGGTGAACACATCATGGAGTACATCGCTGGCAAGAATCCCAAGCCCCTCGACTACAATCGCGTGCCGCGCGCGACCTATACCTATCCGCAGGTGGCAAGCCTCGGTTTGTCGGAGAAGCAGGCCAAAGACCAGGGACTAAAGGTCAAGGTCGGAAAATTCCCACTGGTCGGCAATGCCAAGTCCGTCATCCTGGGGGAAACCGAAGGCTTCGTCAAGATCATCAGCGACGAAGAGTCCGGCGACCTGCTGGGCGTCTTCATCATCGGGCCCAACGCCACGGAGCTGATCTCGGAGACCGCGCTCGCGAAGCTGCTCGAGTCGACCCCATGGGAGATCGGGGCCAGCATCCATCCGCACCCGACGGTCTCGGAATCTGTCAAGGAAGCCGCGCTGGCCGTCGACGGGCTCGCCATCCACATCTGACCATGGCCACCAAAACGCAGGAGGTCGAGGCCAAAGGCGGACAGAGCCGCCACCGGTCGCTCGGGCTGAGTGACGACCAGGCGTTGCGCATCTACGAGGTGATGCGCCTGGCGCGCGCCGTCGACGAGCGCATGTGGTTGATCAACCGGCAGGGCCGGGCGCCCTTCGTGATCTCGTGCCAGGGCCAGGAGGGGGCCCAGGTCGGCACCGCGGCGGCGCTCCGTCCGGGTCACGATTGGGTGGCACCCTACTATCGCGGCGCCGGCGTCATCCTCTGGTTCGGCATGACAGCGAAAGACCAGATGCTGTCCTTCTTTG